>QKHS01000048.1 GCA_003249955.1 Bacteroidales bacterium
GTCGTTTACAAAATCACTATAACCTGTGTAATCACAATAATACCCGCCGCCGTAATACCAGTAACCATTAATGTTCCCTTTGTAGCTGTTTTCAAGAGAAGCCCTTATAGAATAATTTATTAAAACTTCGTCAGAGAGAACAGCCCTCCATAATAATCCCCTGTCTTCCAGATTGGCATTCATTATAGTAACCTTTGCATTCTCCGCCTTAAGCTTGTTATCTTTAGCTCTTACCTGATAATCCGTGTAAAGCAGATTAGAGAAAATCATAGTAGAAACGCTGCAGGTTGCATCTGTAATATAAAACTCAAGATTTACAGGAACAGACTTGTAAGCAAGAAATTTTGTTTCCTCACATGCATTTACCAATGTAACAACAGAGTCGCTGCATATAAGCGGGTAAGCCTCTGCAATCATCCACTTGTTGCCGTAAGAGTCAGTAAGCATAATCCTTACCAGACTGGTGTCGGAGTGCAGGACAATAGTTCCGTTTAACTCCGCGGAACTGCATTTGCCTGTAAAAATCTTACTTAGGCTGAGGACAGTATCACTATTATACTGCTTGTTAATAGTAACTATTTGTCCGGAAATAAACTGAACTGAAAAAATGAAAAAGCAAAGCATAATTGCTTTGAGAATTTTTGTGCTCATAACATGTGTCTTTATGGTTAGTAACAATAACTTATTTTGTGACACTCAAATGTAAATAATAATAGTATAAAAAACAATGATAAAAAAGTGTGAATTTTGCAGTTAATTTTTTTTAATATCAGGATTCCGGTTGTTGCAAGTCTTGTATAATGTTACGAAAATATAAACTAGCGGTTTGCACGATGCATATTACGCTAAACAGGTAGAAGCGATCTACCAGAAACAGGTAGAAAAACTACCTGAAAAGACCAGAATTACATCGTGCAAACCACTGGTTTTGCTTTTTTTGATTTTTGCAAAAGTTAAAAAAACGTCATTTTTTTGTGGAAAATGGAAAAATGAGAAGAGAATCAAACATGTTTCTGAAGACAATTAAAACTGATATGTGATTCAGTTTAATGGGTCTGTTTATGATTAGTCTTCCGTAGCGGTTAAATAAAAAATGCGCATTATTTAATGCGCATTTTAATTATATTTTTAATTGCTGAGCTTATTGCTTTGCAACTTTGGAACCGTCGTAAGCCCATTTAATATAAGTTGAGCCCCATGCAAATCCGGCACCGAAAGTAGCAATAATAATGTTGTCACCCGGCATAAGTTCTTTTTCGTATTCCCACAGGCAAAGAGGAATTGTTGCAGATGTTGTGTTACCATATTTTGTGATGGTCAACATTACATTCTCTTTGGTAATTCCCATACGGCGGGCGGTAGCTTCTATAATTCTCATATTTGCCTGATGCGGGATGAGATATTTAAGATTTTCAGGAGTGATATTATGTCTTTCCATCATTCTTACCGAAACGTCAGCCATATTTGCTACAGCAGCTTTAAAAACAGGTTGTCCTTCCTGATATATAAAATGCTGGCGGCGAAGAATTGTTTCAAAATTTGCAGGTCTTAATGAACCTCCGGCAATCTGATGAAGGTGATGACGACCAGAGCCGTCAACATGCATAATAGAATCTATCAGTCCAAGTCCGCTTGTGTCCGGTTCCAGCATAACAGCACCGGCACCATCGCCAAAAATAGGCGAAGTATTGCGGTCGTTATAGTCAACTATGGAAGACATTTTATCAGCACCTACAACTATAACCTTTTTATGGGTTCCGCTTTCTACAAACTTTGATGCAGTTATTAAAGCGAATAAAAAGCTTGAACAACCGGCGTTTAAGTCGTAGCCGAAAGCATTTTTAATACCTGCTTTGTCGCAAATAATATTTGCTGTTGCCGGAAACTGCATATCGGGAGTAACAACACCGCAAATAAGCATGTCAACTTCTTCGGGACTGGTATTTGTTTTTTCCAATAATTGGTTAACAGCCTCGGTAGCCATGTCGGACGTAGCTTTGCCTTCTTCAAGCAGGATATGTCTTTCTTTGATGCCGATACGTTCCATGATCCACTCATCTGTGGTATCAACCATTTTTGCCAATTCGTCGTTGGTTAAAATATATGGTGGTACATAACCACCTACGCCGGTAATCGAAGCTCTAATTTGTGCCATATTCAAAAGCTTTTGTTATTTTTTCGGATAATTGTGAATTAATGATGTTGCCGGTAAGCAAAATCATGTTTTTTACAGCAATATCGCTGCTTTTGCCGTGCCCTACGACAACAGTTTTATTTATTCCAAGAACAGGAGTGCCTCCGTAATTTTCGTAATTATAGTTGTCAAAATACGGATCAGAAATTTTTCTGTTACCAAGAATGTTGTAAAAAGATTCAGCCTGTTTAAGGACAATATTTCCTGTAAATCCGTCTGTAATAATTACGTCAACAAGTTCGGCTTTGTGCAGATCCCCACCTTCAACGTTTCCGATAAAATTCAGGTTAGCGGTGTTTTTAAGTAGCTGAAATGTCGTTTTTGCATTTACATTTCCTTTGCTTTCTTCTTCTCCTATGTTCAAAAGAGCGATTCTGGGATTTTTAATGCCCATAATGTTTTTCGCGTACAGATCTCCCAAAAGTGCATATTGCAAAAGGTTTTCCGGCTTTGCATCGGCATTTATGCCTACGTCCATAACCAGATTGTTTTTGCCTGCATTGTTCGGATAATAAGAAGAAATGCAAGGTCTTATAATTCCATCAACGAGACCAATTACCTTGGTTGCACCCACGAGCATAGCTCCGGTGTTTCCGGCACTTGCAAAACCGTCAATTTTACCTTCTTTCAGGAATAAGAACCCTTTTACCATTCCGGAATCGCTCTTTTCCAAAAACGATTTTACCGGATCGTCACCCATTTCTATGGTTTGACTGCAGTTCACCGTGACATAATCTCCGGGATTTTCACCAAACTCTTTTAGTTTTGCTAAAATCCCTGCTTCGTCACCAAAAAGGAAAAGGCGATCTTTTGCATCAAGATGTTTTTGTGCAAGGATTGCTCCTTTCAGAATTTCATCAGGAGCAAAATCTCCGCCGTTTATGTCAATGCCGATATTCATCAATAATTAGCTGACAGCAACAGCTTCCTTACTGATAGCGAGTTTTCCCCTGTAAAATCCGCATTCCGGACATACGTGATGATATTCAACTGTTGTTCCGCAGTTTGAGCATTTTGCGAGAGTTGGCAAACCAGCTTTATAATGAGTGCGGCGTTTGTGTTTTCTCTGTTTTGATGTTTTACGTTTTGGATGTGCCATCGTACTGTAATTTTAATTATTTAACATTATTATTCTTTATCTCTGTCAGCTTTGCCCATCTGGGGTCAGCAGTTTCTTGCTTATTTGTTGTCCGATGTTTGTCAAGAATTGCAAGCATCTCGGGGTTACAACCCGAATTTCCGTTTTCGTCATCGTGATGATAGCGGGTAAACGGAAGCGCAAAATGGCAAAACTCATAAATAAACTGTGAAATGTTTATTTCATTTTCGCCTTTCTTTAACAGTACAAAATCATCGTCTGTGTCAAAATTTGTCTCTTCTCCGAACTCAACCATAATTTTATTACTGAAATCAATATCCTCATAATATTCATCCAGGCAACGGTCGCATTCAATTCTGACTTTCCCCGAAACACTTATGTCCAGTTCAAGAGAATGAGTTTTTTTAGTTAAAATCAGCTTTACGTCAACATCTCCACCTTTAATCTCACTATTTTCGAAACAAGCAAAAAATTCGTCCGAAACTGTAAAATCAAAGTCATAGTCTTTATTGTCGAGACCATTAAAAGGAACTGTGTATTGACTTAAAAGCTTCATTTTTTCTAAAAAAAATTTCGTGCAAAGTTATAAAAACAATTTAAAACAAAATCAAAAAAGTTGAATTATTAACATTAATGTGGTGAATAGTCTTAATTTGCAATGGATTAAGGCTGTTAATTTGTTTTTTTAAGCATAATTCTGAAGGTTGTTCCTACCCCGACTTCCGAGTGTTTTACAAAGACTTTTCCTTTATGGTATTGTTCGACTATCCTTTTTACCAGAGATAGTCCCAATCCCCATCCGCGGTTTTTTGTCGTGTATCCGGGGTTAAAAACCGTTTTAAAATGTGCCTTTGGAATTCCTTTGCCGGTATCTTTTATGTCAATTATTATGTAGTCGTTATGGGTTTCGGCAGTTACGCTTATTTTCCCGCTTTGGCCTATTGCATCAACTGCATTTTTACAAAGGTTTTCAATTACCCATTCGAATAATTCTGTATTTAAAGGGATACTGACTTTTTCGTTTTTTGCAAAATTTGTTGTTATTTCAATGCTACGCGGGACTCTGGATTTGATATAATTTACAGAATTTTCCAAAACTTCGTGCAAATCCAGAATTTCCAACTGGGGTTGTGATCCTATTTTTGAAAATCTCGCGGTAATTTTTTCAAGCCGTCTTATGTCCTTTTCAAGTTCTGCAATCATTACAGGGTCATTACGGGTTTCCTTCATTATCTCAAGCCATGCCATAAGGGACGAAATAGGTGTACCAAGCTGATGTGCCGTTTCTTTCGACATTCCCAGCCAGACCTGATCCTGTTCTGCCCGGCGGGAAACGCTGAATGCGAAGTATGAAACCAGGATAAAAAGAAAAACTATAGCAAGCTGAATGTATGGATAATACTGAAGTTGTGTAAGCAGATTTGAGTCGGAGTAATAAATTTTATTCAGTTCTGTCCCGTCCTCTGTTTTGATAATAAAGTGCTCTTTCCCGTTATTCTGAAATTCAGCAAGTTTCTTTTCCTGAAATACGGGATCTTCCATTTTGGTAGAATCAATATTTCTGTACGATAAAATATTGTCTTCCATGTCAACCAGAATAACCGGAATGGTTTCGTTGTTGCGCAGAACTTCAAACAAAAAACTTACATCCTGATCGGGGTCTGAGTTTATAAGCTGTTGTGTCGCTTCCGCCCATAGTTCAATCCGCTTGTGTTCTTCGGCAGAAAGATCTTTCATAAGATTATTGGTGTACCAAAGAGACAGGCTTCCTATCAGAATTGCGAACAATACCAATAAAAATTTCCATTGTCTTTTTTTTCTGTAAATTTTCACTCTTTTATCTTTATGTAGTTTTATTAACGCTTATCAATGGCTTTTATTTTAAAAGACCGTTAAATAAAAACTGATCTGGAAAAACTGTGAAAAGCAAATGCTTATTATAATACCATAGAATATTATTAATGTTGAAATCCGTTTAGAGTTAATCAGAATATTAGAAATCAGAATGCTTGCCGGAGCATAGAGGATACTTATGGTTTCGTTATCCGAGACCGGGCTTACAAAATAAGCGACAAAAAATAAAATGCAGATGGCCGTAAGTGTCTGAAACTTGCGTGTGGACACTTTTTTACTGACGTTTACCGTATATTTTGAAATTAATGCAACAATACTCCATATTACAGCAGGCAGAAGTACCAGAAAATAATATGTGCTGTATCTCACGGATTGAAAAGTTTGGGTAAATGAAGATGCAATTTTTTTATTAACTGAAATTAAATCACCATATAGCCAGGTAAATGAGAAAAACAAAATTAATGGGGTAAGTATTCCCATTATAAAAACAACGACTTCTTTCCATTGCACAGATTTGGTAATGAATAAAGCAATAAGCAGGAGGGGTAAAAATACCACAAACTTAGGACTTAACAATATTGCCAGAGCAAAAACAAAACCTGAGTTAAAATTGTTGGAGTAAGCCTTGTATTTCTGGTGTGAGTACATTATCAAAATTACAGAAATAAAAATCAGAATCCCTGAAATCATTACCGGAGTAATTCTTTGTGAATTAATAAAAAATCCTGTGAACAAAATATAAAATATCCCGGGGCTTTGATATGCCGATTCTACAATAAGTAAATCGGAATTTACCTTGATAACCAAAAGACCTATGCAATAGAATACAATAAAAGCAATTACAGCAGAAAGGTATTTTCCGAAAACAGTGTTTGGCAATTCTGTGAAAATGATATTCTGGATTTCGTAGTTTTCTGTTGCCGTAGGCATATAATAGAACTTAAAAGCCCATAATATAAGCATCAGGACAAACATTAAAGCATAGTTTAACGGCGTATTTGTTTTTAAGATTCTTATCATTTTAAGTCGAAGCCCAGATCTTTTCTGTAGTACATTTTGTCAAAATTTATTTTTGATGCTGAATTGTATGATTGTTGAAGTGCTTCAAAAATATTGGTCCCAAAACTGCTTACCGCCAATACTCTGCCACCGGAACTTACAATGTTTCCATCTTTGTTCGTGGTACCCGAATGAAAAACAATACTGTCTTTTACTTCGTCAATGCCGCTGATAATTTTATTTTTTTCGTAAGCTTCGGGATATCCGCCCGAAACAAGAATAATAGTAGCCGCTGATCTTTGATCAATTTCAACAGTTTTATTTTTAAGTTCTTTTTTTGCGGCGGCAATTAACAATGTAAGCAAATCTGTTTTGATTCTTGGTAAAACAACTTCAGTTTCGGGGTCTCCCATGCGTACATTATATTCAATCACGTAAGGATCTCCGTTTACATTCATTAAACCGAAAAAAACGAATCCACGGTAGTCCATGTTTTCTTTTTGGATTCCGGCAATTGTTGGTTTTATAATTCTTTCTTCAACTTTCTGTGCAAATTCATTGTCGTAAAAAGGAACCGGAGAAACGGCTCCCATACCGCCTGTGTTAAGTCCGGTATTATTTTCGCCGATGCGTTTGTAATCTTTTGCTTCCGGTAATATAACATATGATTCGCCATCTGTAAGTGCAAAAACAGAACATTCAATTCCGTCAAGATACTCTTCAATTACTACCTTGTTTCCGGCATTTCCGAATTTGCCTCCAAGCATGTTTTTCAGTTCGGATTCAGCTTCTTCTATGTTGTCAATAATTAAAACTCCTTTGCCTGCGGCTAATCCGTCTGCTTTAAGAACGTAAGGTGGGTTAAGAGTTGTCATATATTCGACAGCATTGTCGTAATTTTCGGGAACAGCACAAAAGTAACCGGCTGTGGGAATATTATATTTAAACATAAATTCCTTTGCATAATCTTTACTGCCTTCAAGAATGGCTCCGGCTTTATCCGGTCCGGCTATAAGCAATCCTGAAAATTCGGATTTTGATTTAAAGAAATCGACAATACCTGCAACAAGCGGATCTTCCGGGCCAACTACTATTAATTCAATGTTGTTTTTTGTTACAAATTCCGAAATGGAAATAAAATCAGTAACCGGAATGTTTACATTTTCGGCAATTTTTTCTGTTCCGGCATTACCGGGAGCAACATATAGTTTTTTTAAAATATTACTCTTTGCTATCTGATTTGCAAAAGCATGTTCTCTGCCGCCCGAGCCCAATATCAAGACATTCATAATTCTGGTTTTAAATTATTCTGTAAAAATAGACAAAAAAATAAAACTGCCGAAAAGAATAAATTGTGCCAAAAGAATATGAAGGTGATGTGTGTGGATAAACCAAACAAAATTACTAATTTTGAATTTTTTAAGTTGAAATATAAAGTATCAATATGGAAATTAAAAATATAATAGAGGAAGCATGGGAAAACCGCGAACTTCTGAAAGATGATAAAATCTGTTCTGCTATAAGAGAAGTGGTTGAAATGCTTGACAAGGGGAAACTGAGAGTTGCGGAACAAACCGCATCAGGATGGCAGGTTAACGATTGGATTAAAAAAGCTGTTATTTTGTATTTCCCTATTCAGAAAATGCAAAAAACCGAAGTCGGCATTTTTGAGTACCATGATAAAATTCCGTTAAAATCAGATTATGATAAACTTGGAGTAAGGGTTGTTCCGCATGCTGTTGCAAGATATGGCTCTTATCTGGCTCCGGGAGTAATAATGATGCCAAGTTATGTTAACATAGGGGCATATGTTGACGGGAATACTATGGTTGATACCTGGGCAACGGTTGGTTCGTGTGCACAAATAGGGAAAAATGTTCATTTATCGGGAGGAGTCGGAATTGGCGGAGTTCTGGAACCTGTACAGGCGGCACCTGTTATTATAGAAGATAATTGCTTTATCGGTTCGCGTTGCATAATTGTTGAGGGAGTGCATATCGGTAAAGAAGCCGTTTTGGGCGCAAATGTTGTTATAACAGGTTCAACAAAAATTATTGACATTTCCGGGGATAAACCTGTTGAGTATAAAGGCTTTGTTCCGGAACGTTCTGTCGTTATTCCGGGAACAATTCCCAAAAAATTTCCGGCAGGAGAGTATCAGGTACCATGTGCTTTTATAATCGGTAAAAGAAAAGAATCTACAGATAAAAAAACATCTCTTAATGAAGCTTTAAGGGATAATGATGTAGCAGTGTAAATAATTGACAGAATTTTTTGTAAAAAAACAAATTGTCCTGTTTTTCCCGGCAGCATATTTTTTATTGTTTTGTTTAAGCGATAATTTGATGCCGGAATAAAAAAAACAGAATTTAACAGTTGCTTTTTTGTTAATAGTGATAAAAATGTTCTTGTGATGGATTGTCAGGAATTTAAAAAAATATTAATCATTCAGACGGCATTTATCGGAGATGTTATTTTAGCAACTTCTGTAATTGAAAATCTGATTAGCATAAATCCTGATTATCGTATCGATTTCATGTTGAGAAAAGGCAATGAGTCTCTGTTAAAGTTACACCCAAAAATAAGCAAATTATATGTCTGGGATAAGAGAAAACATAAGACCCGGAATTTAATCAGATTGTTAAAAGAAGTCAGAAAAGAACATTACGATTTGGTAATAAATTTACAGAGATTTGCTTCGAGTGGAATATTTACGGTTATGTCCGGAGCCGGAATTAAAGTTGGTTTCGACAAAAATCCATTTTCATTTTTGTTTAATTATAAAGCAAGTCATGTAATTTCATCCGAAGGAAAACAGCATGAAGTTGACAGGAATTTATCGCTTTTAACAGCAATTGGTTTGCCTGTTTTAACCAGGCAGGTTAAGTTGTATTGTTTTGATTATGAAAGAAAAGCCTTTGGGATAAATGAAGATCAAAAATATTTTGTTGTCGCCCCGGCATCTGTTTGGTTTACAAAGCAGTTCCCTGTTGACAAATGGACAGACTTTATCAATCTTATCAGTGATGAGTATCTGGTAATTTTCATCGGAGCTTCAGGAGATTATAATTTAAGTGAGCAGATTATGTCGGGGAGTTCTCATAAAAATTACCTGAATTTATGTGGAACAATCAACCTGTTACAGTCCATGGAATTAATGAAAGCCGCCGAACGTTGTTTTGTAAATGATTCAGCTCCGCTACATTTAGCTTCCGCGGCAAATGCAAAAGTTACGGCAATATTTTGTTCTACTGTTCCTGAGTTTGGTTTTGGCCCTATATCAGACGACTTTGCTGTTATTCAAACGGACGAAAAACTTTCCTGCCGTCCATGTGGGTTACACGGGAAGAAAAATTGCCCTGAAACACATTTTAAGTGTGCATACAATATAAAAGAAACGGATTTATTTAAAACAATAGAGAATTGAATACTTTGATAGCAATTTTGTGATTTGGATTAACTAAAAGAGATGATAATAGGATTTGACGCGAAAAGAGCATTTTTAAACAGAAGTGGTTTGGGTAACTATAGCCGCGACATTATAAAGTCGCTGCATGATTTTTATCCGGACAACCAGTATCTGCTTTTTTCACCAGAGTCCTCTTCTGAACTATTGGAAGAAAAATACCGGCAAAACGTAATATATCCGAAGGCAATTACAAAAACAGGCAAATTATATTGGCGTAGTTTTAGAATGGGAGCAACAATTGCAGAACGGAAACCGGATATATTTCACGGACTAAGTAACGAATTGCCTTTTGATATCAGTAAAACAAAAGCAATAAAAGTTGTTACAATTCACGATTTGATTTTTATTAAGTTTCCGCAGTTATATAGTTTTGCTGACAGAAAAATTTATTACAAAAAGTTTTATAAATCTTGCATAAACGCGGATAAAATTGTTGCAACCAGCAATCAGACAAAGACAGATATTATAAAATATTTCAATATTCCCGAGAGGAAAATTGAAGTTATTTATCAATCATGCAATGCAATGTTTTCTGCCGAAAAATTAAATGACAGGCATTCCTCTGTTCGTGAAAAATATCAGCTTCCCGATAATTATATTCTTACAGTAGGGACAATTGAAAGAAGAAAAAATGCGCTTAATGTAGTTAAAGCAATGTATTATTTCAATCTTGATGTAAAATATGTTCTGGCCGGACGCAAAACCAAATATTGCAAAGAGATTCTTGCTTATGCAAAAGAGCATGACATGACAGACAGGATATTAATAAGAGAAAATATTTCGAATGAAGATATGCCTGTTGTTTATAACATGGCGGATGTTTTTGTTTATCCTTCTGTTTACGAAGGTTTTGGAATTCCGGTTATCGAAGCTTTTAATGCGGGAGTTCCTGTAATTACGGCCAATAGCGGAAGTACTGCAGAAATAGGAGGGACGGCCGCTATACAGGTTGATGTTCACAACCCTAAAAATATCGGAGTAGCAGTAAAGGCAGTTCTGGATAGTAATGAGTTGAGAAAACAATTAATTGAAGACGGGAAAAACCGGGCTGAACTTTTTGACAGTCAGACGGTTTGTAATAATATGATGGACTTTTACAAAAGATTATGAAAGAGATTGTTCTTGAAACGGTTAATGTTCTGAAAAACGGGGGAGTAATTCTTTATCCGACAGATACTATTTGGGGGTTGGGTTGTGATGCTACTAACGAATCGGCGGTAGCATCCGTATTCGGGATAAAGCAACGTGATGACAGTAAAAGTATGCTTATTCTTGTGGATTCGCTGGAAATGCTCAGGAATTATGTAGATTTTATTCCTTCAATTGCTTATAAGCTGATAGAAGCTACAAATAAACCATTGACAATTATTTATCCTAAAGGTAAAAATCTTGCAAAAAACCTTTTTGCACCAGACGGATCTATAGGAGTAAGGATTGTTAAAAATGATTTTTGTGAGGCAATGATAGCAGCATTGGGCAAGCCGGTTGTTTCAACTTCTGCAAATTCTGCAGGTAAAAAATCTCCCTTGGGATATTTTGATATTGAGAATGAAATTAAAATGGCTGCGGATTTTATTGTTCCTCTTCACCTCGAAGAATTAAGTTCTGCCGGGAGTTCTGATATTATTAAAGTAAACCGTAACGGAGAAATACAGGTTATACGATAAAAAGAAAACTCCGGCAAATCTTTTGGGAGAGATTGCCGGAGAAAAAATTCAGACATTTTCAAAAAGTTACCGGTTGGTCATTTCCAAATATGATGCCAAAGATTTGCCGGAATGAGTTTTAAATCCATACCTACAAATGTTATATTTGCAAAAATTTATTTCATTGGGCACAATACGATTATATATTTCAGAATTGGCAAAGTCTCTTGAAAGACTATATCCTGTTGATGAGGCGGGATCTGTTGCAGAATATTACGTGTCTGAAACTCTGAACCTTAGCAGAACAGAATTAACGATATCTAAAAATGATGAATTATCAGAAGATAATTTTCTGAAACTTGAAAACAGCCGTAAAAGGCTGGAAACGGGAGAACCGGTTCAGTATGTGACCGGCAGAGCATATTTTTATGGCCTCAGATTTTTAGTTGACAAAAATGTCCTTATCCCGAGACAGGAAACAGAAATTTTAGTTGATATTATTGCTGACAAATATAAAAATGCAGGAAAAATCCGTATTCTGGACATTGGGACAGGTTCCGGTTGCATAGCAGTAAGCCTGAAAAAATATTTGCCGGAAGCACTTGTATATGCACTTGATATTTCGGAAGGTGCTCTTGATGTTTGCAAAAAAAATACGGAACTTAACGGTGTCGAAGTTTATGCGTTTCTTTTTGATATTTTATCGGATAATTCTTTCCCTGTTCAGGGAGAATTTGACCTGATAATAAGTAATCCTCCATATGTTTTAGAGTCTGAAAAGCAATTGATGCATAAAAATGTTGTTAAATTTGAACCGGCAACAGCCCTTTATGTAAAAGACGAAAACCCTCTGTTGTTTTATGAAATTATTTCTCATTTTGCAGCCCTGAAACTAAAAAAAGACGGGGCATTGTATTTTGAAATAAATGAAAGATTTGCTGCTGAGGTTGTAGCATTAAATGAGAAGTCAGGGCTTAAAAATCCAGAAGTAATACAGGATTTAAATAATAAAAACAGATTTGTTTGTGCTAATATGAAATAGTTTGTTGCTACCTGACTAAATTGAAAAAGCAGTGAGATGGCATCATATAGTTAAGCCATTCTCCATAGAGTCGTTTTATATGTACAATCAATCTTCTTTCTCATTGACAGAATAAAATACCTGCTCTACCATATCTTTAGGTTCCGGAATGTCTTCTTCTTCAAGAGTACGCAATAAATCTGCAGATAAATCTTTAATTTCAACCAATCTGTTAGCCTGATTTTGTATGCAGATTTCAAAAATATTTCTTACAACCCGGCCATTACCAAAACCATCATCCCGTTTTTCGTAAAGAAGCTCAAACATGTCCGTTAATTTGTCGGAGGCATCTTCTGTAAGTATGAAATCATTTTTATTTGCAATTTTTTTAAAAATTTCGAGCAACTGCATCGGCAAATAATGTTTAAAAGGTAGGAATCGGTTGAATCTGGAACGCAAACCCGGATTTGATTCTATAAAAATCTTCATGGGTTCTGTATATCCTGCAACAATAACAACAAATTCGTTTCTTTTATCTTCCATTCTTTTAACCAACGTGTCAATGGCTTCACTGCCAAAATCTCTGGAATTGTCTTCTGCTGTCAGGGAATATGCTTCGTCTATAAACAGAACTCCGCCCATGCTGTTGTTTATTATCTCATCAACTTTAATGGCTGTTTGCCCTATATAACCGGCAACCAGCCCTGCACGGTCAGTTTCTGTCAGATGTCCTTTTTCGAGATAACCCAAATGCTTGTAAATTCTTCCCAGTAGCCTGGCAACAGTGGTTTTCCCTGTGCCGGGAGGTCCTGAAAATACAGAATGAAGACTGGTTTCCGGATTTTCCAATCCTTTTTCCGTTCTGATTTTTTCAATCTTAAGGAAATTGATTAAATTAGTTATGCTTTTTTTTACTTCTTCCAATCCGACCAAATCATTAAGTTCGGACATCGCTTTCTCCAGAGAATCATCTTCATTAATTTCCTGAACAGAAACAGCATTATTTTTGATTTTTGGTTTTGTTGTTTTATCAAGAATGTTTTTAAGCGATATTTTTTCATTTTCGTTTATGGAATCATCTGCTTTTGCTATAATAGATGCGAAACGATAAATGAGATTACCTGATTTTACGAACAGGCTATGTTGAATCCTGAATAAAACAGATGGTAACAGGTACTCATTCTGATATTCTTTTGCCGGGATAATATATTTTGCAGACTTTATTTTTTCAATATTTTCCACAAAAGAGTCTTTTACTGTCATTTCATTTAGCCTTTGGATACTTATTCCTTTTGCTAAATTATTTCCTTGCAATCGTTCGAAAAAATAAGCCAGACAAAACCTCGATTTTTCATTTTCATTACTTATTACTTCGTTGTATGCTTTTATTATATCTGCAAGAAACAGGTGTTCTGCTTTGTAACCTTCAACAGCTTGATTTGTTCCGCTGAAAATCAGATTCAGGCTTTGAACAAAATGAGCATCAGAATTAAGTTCCCTGCATAAATTTAGTGCTTCATCTGACTCATGTAAAAGCATATCGACATATTTGCCATCAAATAGAAGATCCGGGTTTTCAAAGTTTTGTTTTTCGGTATATATCAAATCTTTGTATTTGTTAATAAAATCATCAAGCGTTTTCTTATTTTCTTGTTTTTTATTAAGGATTAATGTGATAACATCTGCAACAATTGCAATTTCTCCGGCAGAGATGTTTTTTCTGAAATATTCAATTTCAAAATCCTGTATTGGCTTTTGAAATCCTGTCTTGTTTTCAACATAATATATATTGAAATCTGTGATAATATAATTGGGTGTTTCCGGGTTTGTGTATGATGCCAGCAGAATTTCTTCTTTTTGTAAATCAAGTTTTGTAAAAAATCCGGTAAGGCTTATTATGTGTACAGGATTTATTTTTCTTCCGGATTTTATTGATTCGGGAATATTATCGTATTGCGACAACAATGATTCTATTTTGTCGAAAATCATTTGTTATATGGTATTAAAATTTTAGTGTATTTATCAGTTTTTCTTCTACTTCACGTCCGAGTTCCATAAATCGCAAAGTCTTTTTTATTTCCAAATTACGGTCAAGTGGTAAATCGACGCTGATATGTTCTATAATTTTAGATGGTGGTTTTTTCATAATATAGATATCGTCAGCTAAAAATACAGCTTCGGCAATATCGTGGGTTACAAAAACAATTGTAGTATTAAATTTAGACCAAATGTTTAGCAATAATGCCTGCATGCTTTGTCTGGTTTCAATATCAAGAGCTCCAAACGGTTCGTCCATTAATAAAATTTCAGGATTGGATATCAGGCTTCTTGCAATGGCGACTCTTTGTAACTGACCTCCGGATAATAAAGGGTATTGAGCGTATTTTTTTTCCTGTCCTTTTAATCCGACCCACTCAATCATTTCCATTGCTTTTTCATTACGCTCTTTTTTAGCTAAACCCTTAAATTTTAATCCAAGGGCGACATTGTCCAGAACAGACATCCAAGGCAAGGATGAATATTGCTGAAACACCATATTTACTCTGTTTTTGTCTCCGGCAGGTTCGTTTTTTACCAGAACAGTTCCTGAACTTGGCTTTTGCAGGCCGGAAATATATCTTAGTATGGTGCTTTTTCCACAACCGGACATCCCAAGTAAAACAACAAATTGTCCCTGATCAGGCTTATCTTCAATTAATAAATCAAATTCATCGATAATTTTAGTTCTTCCTCCATCGTATGTTTGAGTTACGTTTCTGAGTTCTACAATATTATCAAGACCCGGGTCATCATTAAACACTACCATGCTACTTCTTTTTTATTTCAGTTTGTTTATGTGGAAATAATACCTGATCTAACAGAACAAAAAGTTTGTCCTGGATTATTCCGATAAGTATAATTATAAGTAAAACTGCAAAAGCTTTTTCAATACTGCTCTGACGTTTTGCTTCCCAGATAAGTTGTCCGATACCGCCACTTTTATTGAGCATTTCTGCTATAGTTATGTATGTCCATGAAATAGCAGTAAGAACTCTGATATCATCAATCAGTTTGCTTAAAACGTAAGGAATGTAAACTGTTTTAACCGTTTGCCATGCACTTGCTCCCAGAGTATAAACTGTTTGTAAATAAACCGACTGTACCTCATCTATGCGTTGGACAACAACCGGAATGAGATACACAAGTATTCCGAATGCAAGAAATGTGACTTTCATTTCGTTACCGATACCTAACCATAAAATGAAAATCCCGGTAACAGCAGTTAATGGGATAAATCTTCCGGCATCAAAAATTCTGCTGAATAAACCTCTGAATAAGGGGATCAACCCGATTAAGAACCCTACAATCAGTGATATTGCAATTGCCAGGATGTAACCATAAACATTTAATTTTACAGATTTAAGGACATTTGCCATCAGATTGTCATTTTTGAACATTACAGGAATCGCCATAATGACTTTGTCTGGAGCCGGCAAATTTGTAACTTTTACTTTTTTTAATCCATAGCTTTGTAATTCCTGATTATCCATTGCCATCAATCTGTCAAAATCTGCAACCAGCAACGAATCGTTTAAATAATACATTTCATTTGCAATAGTAATTTCATTATTTGCAAGTTCATGTTCATCTAATTGAGTAATATTTGTAGTGGTTGCCATAAAGCTCAGAAGCCACCAAAACCCTAAAATCAAAACAACTCCCAGTATTTGCAAAATCAAATCTGTTCTGTTATCTAAGTTCCCTCTTAAATTGAAAAGCTTATTTCTAGAATACATAAAATGTTATTTTTCCGGAATTATTTCAAAATCGGTACGTCTGTTTTGTGAGCGGCAAGACTCGCTGTCGTTATTTTCGCAACCTTTTACAGGTTTATCCGGACCATTTCCAACAATAACAAATCTATTTGCCGGCATGTTATATTCGCTGATTAAATAATCTGCTACAGACTGAGCACGTTTTTTAGACAATTCAATATTTGCTTCTCTTGATCCTACATTATCTGTGTTCCCTTCAATACGTATTTTTGCATTTGAAAACGCTTTTGCAATTGCTGTAAACTGTAAATCTATTATTTGTTTTGAATTTTCATCAAGTATATATTCTCCTGTTCGGAATGTTATTGTAACTTTCTTGCTTGAGATAGCTTCACTTTCCAGATCGTACTGAGTTGTGCTTTCAAAAACTTTTTGTGCTTCGCTTTGATGAGCAGGACCTTCCAGATTAACTCCTCCAACAATATCGGCAGCTATTAATCTCCAACTACGGGCATTTGCCGTGTTGTAGCCAACAGCATCATATTTTAGCTTCATTTTGTTATAAAGCTCTTCTCCGGTTATTCCGGTATAATTAAGATTTAGTCCGAAGAAATCAAGATTGTCTCCATGTGTTGCCAGTCTGACATTATTAATAGCATCATAACAAAAGTCCTCTGGTTGATTTAGTCCGTCGGCAAGAATTTTTGCAGCCTTTTTCTTATTTGCATCACTTTGATTAATTTCTGATGAACCAATCATCCAACCTTCGTATAAATCCTGTAATTGTGCTTTGTATTTCTGGATAAAATCTTTTTTTGCAATAAATACATCCGCAATTATATGAGAAGCATTCTTTGTACTTTCCAAAACTCTCGATCCTGCAACTTTTGTTACGCAATCAATATCGTCCGGACTCCAAACAACAGCAGCATCAACGGTTTTAGATTTAAATGCATCAGCAGCGTCAATTGCGCTGGGAACTTCTACTATTGTAACATCTTGCATGGAAAGATCTCCGGCTTCGAGTAACCATAAAAGGAAAGAGTGTGACGGGGTCATTGGTGCAACGGCAATCTTCATTCCTTTTAAGTCACTTACAGAGTTTATTCCGCGGCGAACAACAATAGCATCTCCTCCACGGCTCCAATCCGCCTGAAAAACAACCTGAGGATCATATTTTGCCAGACCTTCCATTTCGGTAGGAAGAGCATCTATTGTAGCCCAGAGTAAATCTATGCTTCCATTTTTAAAAGCTTCACGTGATGCATCAAAATCATCCAATACAATGAATTTTACACTAAATCCGTAATCTTTGTAATACCGGGATTCTTTATTGGCATCAAAGCCTTCGTTAAAGTATTGTCCGCCTGCATATCCTCCCCATGTAACTACCCCGATATTAATTACCGGTTTGTAGCCTGAAGGTGTATTCTCATCAGCCTCTATATTGTCATTATTTTTGTTTTTCCCAATATTTGTGTTTTGACTGAGATAATACAATCCGAAACCTACGCCTGCAATAATTATTAATGTAATTAATAATTTTGAAAATGGTGTTAATTTTGTTTTTTCCATTTTTTTAAGTTTAAATGTTAAATAAATCGCTGTATTGGTTTTTATCAGATTTTTTAGATCCGCCTATTGGCTTGTCAAGATCAACGAAATCTGTGTCGCTTTGTGATTTGTTTATAAGAATATCTTTATCATTGCCCAGTAATAATGAAACTCCTTCTTTCTCCCATTTTTCAAGTAATTGTAAGCCTTCTTCTTCGAAAATGCCGTTTTGTAAATCAATAGATTTAACAAAATTACTTGACATTTCCATAAATCGTTCCATTTCACCAATTTTAAGACTGACATCATTAGCTATAGACTCAAGTGCTCTGTCAAACATTTCCCGTTTATCACTATTTCCGGCTATTATATTCATTGCCGATTTCATTGCCGAATGGCTTGCCCTGATTGCTTTTCGTTCTTGTTCTTTGACCATTACCTGATCTTCAATGTCTTCAAGCATAATCTCGGAATTCTCGTACATTTTTATCAATACCCTATAAAGTAATTCAAGTTTTTTATACAGCTCGTCATAACGCATATTGGATTCCTTTAGCCGTCCGGCTTTTCTTGATTTGATAATCATTATGGCAGACTGATCTGTCGCTTTTGCCTGGCTGGCTAAATTGAGATTGTTTTTTATGTTTTTCTCATTATCTTCTATCAGCATTTTTAAGCGTTGCATCTGGCCTTTTACTATGCCCAGTTGTTTGCTCATATTATTAAGATTCCCTTTTAATTCTCCTATATATGTTTTTAAAATTCCGATAGGGTCGATCTGAATAAATAAACCGGTAAGCCATCGCATAAATGATTTGTACATGTAAAAAACCAGATTTCTTACTTTTTTATCTAAAACGATGTAAATCAAAGCCCCCAATGCCAGCAAAAGGAATGACAAATAAAGCATGTTTGATGCCAGCACAATCAGATATGGCAATAAATAATACAGCAGGACTCCCAGGCCACCGATGATTGCGACCAAACCTGCTTTCCCTACTTTTCCTTCAGGACGTTTCCAAAAATTTGTGAATGAGTTGTTCTCCATAATAAGATTGATTATTTAAGGTATTCCTTTATTTTATTTTTGTCTTGTTCCATCTGTGTTTCAAGTACAGAATATGATGCATTGAAATGAGAATCTGTTGTTTTTATCTTTTCTTCTGCAGCACTTACAAAACTATCTATTTCGTTCATTTCGGACTGATGTTTTCTTATTTCTTCAGTTAAATTCTGGATCATTTTACTCTTTTCCTGAATTTCAATGTTCAAGGCTTCCTTATCTTTGAGCTTTTTTTCAACATTAATGGAGTATTGTTCTTCGATCGTCTTTTTAAATTTTATTTCTTCTGATTTAAGGATTTTCTTGTAAAATTCAATAGACTCTAAAAGTTTTTCTACAGTAACTCCCATCGTTGATGCTGTTGCATAAGAGGATCTGAATTTGGTGGCTTCATCCATGGGAAAGGTTTCCAGAGATTTAAGAGATCTGCGATATTCCAGATAGTCGAAACCACTTTGGTTATTTTCTTCGATCGCGTTCAAAAGTTTTTCTAAAATTGCATTGTCAACAACAGGCTTGGAACCAGAAGTATTATCCGGATTTATGTTATTAACATTTTTACCGGATTTTCCCTGATCAGAAGCAGCATTCTTTTCACCTGCAGTGTTGTCTGTCGTATTATCTTCCTCTGTAGTGAAGAATAATGATTTTAAATTTTTTAACATAGTTGTCAGTTTTATTATGGACGAAAAATAGTAAAAAGTTTTAAAATTAAGATTGTAAAAAATGATTATTTGCAAAAATAACAAAAAATCTGATTCATTACGGAAATCAATAAATAATCTGCAGTATTATTATATTAAAAACAAACATTAAGAAGTTGCTTTATTAGGATAATTGTAGAGATTATAAGTAAACATGTCATGTTTTGTCATAAAATATCTTTAAAAATATAATATATAACCTTAAACAGATAATAATTTTGATCCGGAAAAACATAAAGACGATTAAATATGACTATGATTTGAAGTATTTTATGTGGTTGATTTATATTGGTTAAATCAATTGTGGCTGTATTCTTAAATTTGTTATTTTTGCATAAACCAAAATCAAAAAATATGAAAAAAGCACTATTAATTATTATCTTCACAATTGCCTCTGTTTATTTCTTCAGCTCTTGTGAAAGAGAAAGCAGTTCAGATGTTAATCAGGACAGAATTTATGCCCTTTATGAGGTAGTTTATAATCAGACTCAGGATATTTCTTATGCAAGAGCATCGTTCTTTTTTGGAAGCATAACCGGAACAAAGCTCGAACTTGCCGATCCGAGCTATGTTAAGTTTAATGATACTCCTCTTGGTTTTAAAGAAGCATTGGCCTATTACGAAACCCAGATTGCCGGATATACCAATACCGGAAATTTTACATGGGAGGATACAGAAGGCAATGTTTTTGTAAATACAGCCACCGTTAAAGAGATTGCATTTCCGGCAGTACTTGATACAATTGTAAAAGGACAGTCTTATGAATTGACCTGGGTAGGAGACTCTCTTACCAGTGGGGAAAGTGTTTACGCATATGTTGACGGAACGGCAGAGAGTGATGAAATTAATGTTTATCAAAATACTCAATATGCCACAAGCCTGGTTATGACAGCCGTGCAAACAGACAAACTAACAGCAGGAACCAACACAATTTTTATGAGAAGAAGACACGAAACAGATGCTCAGCAGAAAACATCTGCCGGGGCAGATTGTGCAGGGGTTTACGAGACATTGACAGTAAATATTGAAGTAAAAGAATAGAAACTAAAATATTGATTTTATTTATTTTTAATGGGATAATGCAATTGTGTTATCCCATTATTATTTCTATGTGTATAATTTCAAAATCATGAAATTATCTCTTTTTGTAATGTATATTCTAAATTAATTCAATTTCTAACTCATTGATTTTGAGCGAATTATAAAATGTTTTAAAAATAAGGACGCTTTTTATTAGAATGATTCTAAACAAAAGTTAATAAGTGCTGTTTTTACATTTGAGGTATAAATTATAATCTGGTTTTTAAAATATAATGCCGGAGAAAAAAGGGGGGGGGAATTATTTTTTTTACTCATTTTATCAAGTTAGAATAAGTCTAAATAAAATTAAAAAGAAATGAAAACAAAATTACAAATATCGAAGCTTGGAAAAACAAACTTCAAAAGAGGGTATTTTTTATTATACCCGATTTTAGTTATTGTTTTATTTTTTTCTACGTCATATTTGTCTGCACAGACAGCAACAATATTGAGTCCGGCTGGCGGTTTTGGCATAGATGGTGATTTGCGGTCGAATACTCCTGTTGTTGGTGTTGGTGACTGGGTTCAGGGTTCTGTCGGTTCCGGCGGATATGTTTTTAATAATGACGGAACTCCGGTAGATCCGTTAAATACAAAACTGGTTTTGGACCCCTATGATCAAACGACAGATTTGATTTTTCAGGGAAGTAAGTTTAATCAGGACCCCAATTCCTGGGCCTGGGCTTATGGAAAAGCAAGCGGGAAGAACGATATCCGGAATGTTATGTATCATATTGGTACAGATGCTTCCAATGACCTTTGGGTTATTTTAGGAAGTGACAGGTTTACAACTTCCGGTACGAGTTATATTGATTTTGAGTTTCTGCAAAATACAGTTACCAGAAATGATTCTTATGGCTTTAATTCAGCGGGTCCCGATGGAGGCAGAACTGTAAATGACCTTGTAATTTCTATGGAATATAGTAATGGAGGTTCAACAGGCAATGTCCGTTTTTATTTATGGGAACCGGTTGGTGCGGGGTTTGATTATGTTTTGCAAACTGTTTCCCCCGGTGTCGCTTTTGCTGCAACCAATGCTGTTAATGTCGACGTCCCTTTCGGGGCATTTGGTTCTACAGAATACACCCCTTATCAATTTGTTGAAGCTGCTGTAAATATTTCAGACTTGTTTGGTGCAATAAATCCTTGTTTTGGAATTAATGCAAAAACAATAATTGTGAAAACAAAAGCTTCGACTTCACTATCTGCAAACCTTGGAGATTTTGTTGAACCAATTCAGGTAAAATTGAGTTTTGGTACGGCGGATATTAGTTATGATAATTCAGATATATTATGCCCGTCAGGAAGTGCTTTTGTAAACTTAACCGGTATTACGGGAGGAACTTTTTCTTCGTCTCCGGCAGGATTAGCAATTAATTCGTTAACAGGTGAAATTGATCTGGCAAATAGTAATCCCGGAACATATACTGTAAGGTATGATTTTGTAAGTAATTCTTGTGCACGGTTTACAACAACTGAGGTAACTGTTGTTGAACCTGCAACACCTCCGCTAACAGCGGTTTCTGATTTAGATCTGCTTTGTGCAGATTACTCCGGAAATATTACTTTGTCCGCAACAGGAGGAAGTGGCGTTACTTTAAACTGGTATTCAGGTTCATGCAATGGAACTTTAGTTGGTACAGGGAACAATTTAGTAATTCCTGCACCGACAATTACAACAACATATTATGCTGCATGGGAAAATCCTTGCGGAATTTCTTCATGTAAGGAGGTAACTGTTACTGTACTTCCTGTGGTTGTAGTTAATCCCGGTATTACTGCAGCCATTTCGTTTTATAATGCTACAGATGGAGAACTCACAATATCTGCATCAGGAGGAACCGGGATTTATACTTATTCTCTGAATGGAAGCTTGCCTCAGGCATCAAATGTCTTCTCAGGACTTTCATCAGGAAATTATATTATAGAAGTTTTTGATTCTCATGGATGTACAGGAATTGCCAATATTACAATTCCCAATGCCCTGGAAATAATTGCTGTTGATGATAGTGGAACTGTAAATGGGATGACTGGTGGTACCGCAGTTTCAGATGTTTTGGTAAATGATATTTTAAATAATTCTGTAGTTAACCCGGCAGATGTAGATATTTCTTTTATAAGTTCTACCGATCCGGCTGTTACTCTTGTTGGTTCATCTGTTGAAGTTGCAGCAGGAACTGTTTCAGGTACATACTATCTTACATATCAGATATGTGAAAATGCAAATCCGACAAACTGTGACCAGGCAATAGTAACAGTTGTGGTCTCTTCTGCACCGATAATTGCAAATGATGATAATGCAGGTGGAATTAATGGTTATGATGGGGTTATTGGCGTCCTCAATGTATTTGATAATGATTTGCTTAACGGGCTTCCGGTTAATCCGGTTGATGTCACCCTTACAGAAACTGTTGCTGATCCAAACGGATATCTTACATTAAATCCTGATGGTTCTGTTGACGTTGCTGCCGGGACTCCTGCGGGGACCTATAATCTTACTTACCGGATTTGTGAAGTGTTAAACCCTTCAAATTGTGATGATGCAATTGTTACAGTTACTGTGGCTTTTACACCAATTCTTGCAGTTGATGATTCTGCAACCGGAGTAGATGGAACTGCCGGAGCAATAAATGTTTTAAATGTATTTGACAACGACCTTTTAAATGGCGACCCGGTTATACCGTCAGAAGTAACTCTTACTTTGGTTAGTCCTAATGCTCATCTTACTTTAAACCCGGATGGTTCTGTTGACGTTCTTCCATTTACTCCCGGAGGAACATATACATTAACATATCAGATTTGCGAGGTTTTAAATCCGGCCAATTGCGATCAGGCAGTAGTTACAATCCAGGTAATTAAAACTTCTGATGTTTCGATAGTAAAATCACAGATTAATCCTTCAAATTTACCGGTTGGATCAATTGCCGGATTAATTAATGTTTTCCCTTCTGAAATTGTTGCAGGAACAAAAATATATTATTTTTTACATGTATTAAATAATGGTCCCGATCACTCTATTAATGCATTAATTACAGATAATCTTCCGGTGGGTATTACAAACCCTGAGTATTCACTTAATTTCGGGAACTCGTGGTTTCCGTGGGGTGGAACACGAATGTTGCTTGATTTCGATTTCCCGGGAGTTAATTATGTTATGCTTCGTGGAGATGTTGATCCGGATGCAACCGGAACATTAACCAACACAGGGACTGTTTATAGCTCTGTTACATTTGATCCTGACCTGACAAATAATGAATCTACAGTTGTTACAAATATTATTCAGTCTGCAGATCTTAATTTAACAAAACAGGCACTTACATCCCCGGTTTTAATAGGTGGAACAATTGTTTACAGAATAATTGTTACTAACTACGGGCCATCAACAGCAACAGATGTTACAATTTCGGATAATATTGATCCTGCTGTTATTGCAAATCCCGAATATTCTGTTGATGGTGGTTTAACATGGGTTGGTCCGTGGACAGGAAGCCTTAACGTGGGAGATCTTAGTCCGTCTGCAAGTTTTTATTTAAGAATACGCGGAACAGTTATAGATGTTTCTCCTGCTCCTAACGTTGATCCGATTCCAAATACAGCTTCAGTTACATCAAATGAGCCGGACCCGGACAATACAAACAACGAAGAAACGATATACACTCCTCTTAATACTGATGCCGATTTGTCAATTGTGAAAACAGGCCCGGCTTCAGTTATTGCCGGAACAGAAATTCAATATACAATTACAGTTGCAAACAACAGTAATACTTTTGATGCTGTTGGCGTACATGTAAATGATATTATTAATCCTGCAATTATTGCAAATCCTGAATATTCCGTTGATGGAGGGATAACATGGCTGCCATGGACAAACACTTACAATATAGGGACAATGTTACCACTTTCAAACTTTGAAATTTTAGTCAGGGGAACAGTCCGCAGCAGTGTTGTAAATGATATTCCGAATACAGCAGAGGTTGAGTCTGACACTCCCGATTCAGATCAGACAAATAATACTTCAACAATAATAACTCCGGTTGAACTTATTGCAGATCTTGAAATTATAAAAATTCAGATAGATCCTTCTATTATTCCTATTGACTCAACACAGTTATTCGGTGATCCTTATGCGCTTATGATTGATCCGCTGGAAATTACTGCAGGTGATTCAATTTATTATGTATTGATTTATACCAATCATGGCCCGAGTGATGTAACCAATTCCGAGATTACCGACTTGTTGCCTGCAGGCATATCAAGTTTTATGGCATCAAGATGTCAGGCGAACTACGGAGCATGGACTGATTCGGGTAACCAGGGTACCATTGTAGCTGGCGGAAGATGTCTTATCATTTTCAGAGGAGTTGTTGAGCTTGATGCGAGTGGTAATATTGTAAATACCGCATCCATTACAAATACTGACGGGATTTTTGATCCGGATCTTACAAATAATGAGTCAACTGTAATTACACCGGTAACGGCCAGAGCAGACCTGAGCATTTTGAAAACAGTTGACAACAGCACTCCTTATGTTGGCAGTGATGTTACATTTACAGTTACTGTTACCAATATTGGCCCCAACGATGCAACAAATGCAGAAGTTACCGATTTACTTCCGGACGGATACACCTATGTTTCACATACTGTGTCATCCGGGTCATATGATTATATTACAGGTTTGTGGACAATCGGGACTGTAAGCTTTCCTGGTGCAGAAGTTTTAACTGTTACCGCAACCGTGAATTTACCGGGAGGTAACAATACTAATATTGCTACGGTTACAGGTCTCGATCAGTATGACCCTGAGTCAGGAAACGATGAAGATGATGAAACAACATATCCTGTAAATGTAATTATTGCCAATGACGATAATGCAGGGCCGGTTAACGGTTACGAAGGAGTAACCAATGTTTTAAATGTATTTGATAATGATTTGTTAAATGGCTTTGCAGTTATTCCTGCAGATTTGATTCTTACAGAAACTGTCCCGGAACCTAACGGATATTTAACTCTTAATTCAGATGGTTCTGTTGATGTTAATCCGGCAACACCGGCTGGTACACATACTCTTACTTATCAGATTTGCGAAGTTATAAATCCGTCAAATTGTGATGATGCCGTTGTAACGATAACAGTTGATGCTCCTCAGATTATTGCTAATGATGATACTGCCGGAGGAATAAATGGTTATGACGGTTTAACCGGTGTTCTCAACGTATTTGATAATGATTTGTTAAACGGAGATCCTGTCATTCCTGCAGAAGTAATATTGACTGAAACTATTCCTGATCCAAACGGATACTTAACTTTGAATGCAGATGGAACAGTTGATGTTGCTGCCGGAACACCGGAAGGTACTTATACTTTAACATATCAGATTTGCGAGGTTTTAAATCCGTCAAATTGTGATGATGCTCTTGTAACGATAAGCGTTGATGCTCCTCAGATTATTGCTAATGATGATACTGCCGGAGGAATAAATGGTTATGACGGTTTAACCGGTGTTCTCAATGTATTTGATAATGACTTGTTAAATGGTGACGCAGTTATTCCGGCAGAAGTAATATTAACTGAAATCATTCCTGATCCAAACGGATACTTAACTTTGAATGCAGATGGAACAGTTGATGTTGCTGCCGGAACGCCGGAAGGTACTTATACTTTAACATATCAGATTTGTGAAGTTCTGAACCCGTCAAATTGCGATGATGCAATTGTAACAATTACTGTTGCAGCAACTTCAATTATTGCGGAGGACGATTTATATGAAAGTGTTAACGGATATGTAGGAGCCGTAAACATCTTAAATGTCTTTGATAATGACTTGCTTAATGGCAATCCTGTTAATCCTGCAGAAGTAATATTAACCGAAACTATTGCTGAACCAGACGGATATGTAATTCTTAACCCGGATGGTTCTGTTGATGTACCTGCCGGAACTCCTGCCGGAACATATTATCTTACTTATCAGATTTGTGAAGTTTTAAATCCCTCAAATTGTGACGAAGCTATTGTAAGTGTAAGAGTTGTTCCACCTCAAATTCTTGCTGTTGAAGATAATGCAACCGGCATTAATGGATTTGATGGTGCAACGGATGTTCTTAATGTCTTTGATAATGACTTATTAAACTGGGACCCTGTTAATCCTGCTGAAGTTACTCTTGAGGAAACAGTCCCTGAGCCCAATGGTTACCTTACATTAAACCCTGACGGATCGGTAGATGTTACTCCCGGAACTTCTGCAGGAACATATACCTTGATTTATGAAATTTGTGAAATTTTAAATCCGTCAAATTGTTCCGACGCACCTGTATTTATTTCTGTTGTAGCACCCGTAATTGCTGCAAATGACGATGATTTTAACGCAACCCCGGTTGATTGTGAAAATGGTGGTATTGCCGGAAATGTTTTAACAAACGATCTTCTTAACGGAGTTCCGGTTATTTATACCGATGTTAATATCACAATCACTGCCGATGGCGGAATAACAGGAGTTTCAGTTTCTGCAAACGGGGATCTGAATATTCCTGCAGGAATGGCTGTTGGCACATATAATCTTTCATATCAGATTTGTGAGGTTATCAACCCTTCAAACTGTGATGAAGCAAATATTGTTATTACAGTTCTTGATCAGGAAGACCCTACAATTATCTGTCCTGCAGATGTAGCAGTTAATAGCGATTCAGGTTCCTGTGAAGCAACAAATGTAACTATCGGAACTCCGGCTGTTGATGATAATTGTGGTGTAAACACTGTAACCGGAGTAAGGGATGATATGCTTGCATTAACAGATCCTTATCCGCTTGGCACAACTACAATTACCTGGACAGTTACTGATTATAGCGGAAATTTTGCAACTTGTAATCAACTTGTGGTTGTAACCGATACAGAGCTTCCGGCTATTACTTGTCCTGCTGATGTAGCAGTCAACACGGATGCAAATGAATGTACAGCAAGTGGCGTTGTTTTGGGGACTCCTACAGTAGATGATAATTGTACAGTAGCAAGTGTAACCAACGATGCTCCTGCAATTTTCCCGATAGGTGCAACAACGGTAACCTGGACAGTAACTGACGGCAGCGGTAACATTGCCACCTGCGAACAGTTGGTAACTGTAACCGATATAGAATCGCCGACTATTACCTGTCCTGCTGATGTTGCTGTCAACACAGATACAGATGAATGTACAGCCAGCGGCGTTGTTTTGGGAACACCAACAACAGATGATAATTGTACGGTAGCAACTGTAACAAATGATGCCCCTGCAATCTTCCCGATAGGGACAACCACCGTAACCTGGACAGTAACCGATGGTAGCGGCAATATCGCTACCTGTGAACAGTTGGTAACTGTAACCGATATAGAATTGCCAACGATTACTTGCCCTGCGGATGTAGCTGTCAACACAGATGCAAACGAATGTACAGCAAGTGGCGTTGTTTTGGGGACTCCTACAGTAGATGATAATTGTACAGTAGCAAGTGTAACCAACGATGCGCCTGCAATTTTCCCGATAGGCGCAACAACAGTAACCTGGACAGTAACTGACGGCAGCGGTAACATTGCCACCTGCGAACAGTTGGTAACTGTAACCGATATAGAACTTCCGACTATTACTTGTCCTGCCGATGTTGCAGTAAGTACAGATGTAGATGAATGTACCGCCAGCGGCGTTGTTTTGGGAACACCAACAGTAGATGATAATTGTACAGTAGCAAGTGTAACCAATGACGCTCCGGCAATCTTCCCTATCGGCACAACAACAGTAACCTGGACAGTAACCGACGGCAGCGGCAATATTGCTACCTGTGAACAGTTGGTAACTGTAACCGATATAGAATTGCCAACGATTACTTGCCCTGCGGATGTAGCTGTCAACGCGGATGCAAATGAATGTACAGCAAGTGGCGTTGTTTTGGGGACTCCTACAGTAGATGATAATTGTACAGTAGCAAGTGTAACCAACGATGCGCCTGCAATTTTCCCGATAGGCACAACAACAGTAACCTGGACAGTAACCGACGGTAGTGGCAATATTGCTACCTGCGAACAATTGGTAACAGTAACCGATATAGAATTGCCAACTATTACTTGTCCTGCCGATGTTGCAGTCAACACAGATACAAATGAATGTACAGCCAGCGGCGTTGTTTTGGGAACACCAACAACAGATGATAATTGTACAGTAGCAACTGTAACTAATGATGCCCCGACGAACTTCCCGATCGGTACAACAACAGTAACCTGGACCGTAACCGATGGTAGCGGCAATATTGCTACCTGTGAACAGTTGGTAACTGTAACCGATACAGAGCTTCCGACTATTACTTGTCCTGCCGATGTTGCAGTCAACACAGATGCAAACGAATGTACCGCCAGCGGCGTTGTTTTGGGAACACCAACAACAGATGATAATTGCACGGTAGCAACTGTAACAAATGATGCACCTGCAATCTTCCCGATAGGTACAACAACAGTAACCTGGACCGTAACCGACGGCAGCGGTAACATTGCGACCTGCGAACAGTTGGTAACTGTAACCGATGTAGAACTTCCGACTATTACTTGTCCTGCCGATGTTGCAGTTAACACAGATGCAAACGAATGTACCGCCAGCGGCGTTGTTTTGGGAACACCAACAACAGATGATAATTGCACGGTAGCAACTGTAACTAATGATGCCCCGACGAACTTCCCGATCGGTACAACAACAGTAACCTGGACCGTAACCGATGGTAGCGGTAACATTGCGACCTGCGAACAGTTGGTAACTGTAACCGATGTAGAACTTCCGACTATTACTTGTCCTGCCGATGTTGCAGTAAGTACAGATGTAGATGAATGTACCGCCAGCGGCGTCGTTTTGGGGACACCAACAGTAGATGATAATTGTACAGTAGCGAGTGTAACCAACGATGCTCCTGCAATCTTCCCGATAGGCACAACCACCGTAACCTGGACAGTAACCGACGGTAGCGGCAACATTGCGACCTGCGAACAGTTGGTAACTGTAACAGATAATCAAATGCCTGAGATAACTTGTCCCGGAGATATAATAAGTTGTTCAGAAACAGTGGATTTAGGAACTCCTGTAGTTTCTGATAATTGCGGAATTTCTGATGTAACCAACGATGCACCTGCTGTATTCCCGATAGGCCAAACAACCACAGTAACCTGGACGGTAACTGATGTTAACGGGAATATTTCATACTGCGAACAGTTAGTAAGCATTCCGTATTTTGAAATTAATGTTTCTGCTTCATCTCAGGTAACATGTTCCGATTATTCAGATGGTACTATTACAGTATTTGTAGAAGGAGCTCAGGGCAGTTTCACATATAGCCTTAACGGTGGTCAGGAACAGTCGTCAAATGAATTTACAGGATTGGCTGCTGATACTTATGTGGTAGAAGTTACTGATGAAAACGGATGTTCTTTTGAATCGGAAGCAGTTGTGATCGCAAATCCATCTCAAATATATGTCTCTGCAGAAGCAGATGCTCAGGTTTCATGTTACAATGCTGAGGATGCTTCGGTTACAATAAATGCAACCGGAGGCACAGGAGAATTAACATATATATTAAACGGAGTATCACAATCTTCAAATGTATTTAATAACCTTATGGCAGGTACCTATACCGTTGAAGTGACTGACGAAGAAGGCTGTTCTGCATCAGCAGAAGATGTTGTAGTGGCTAATCCTGAACAGATTGTTGCCACAGCAGTTGCCGATAGTCAGGTAATGTGTAATGACGGTTTTGATGCAACTCTTACTGTTACTGCAACCGGAGGTACCGGAAATCTGACATATAGTCTTAACGGAGGATTCCCTGAAACATCAAATGTTTTCCCGTATCTTAGTGCAGGAACATACACTGTACAGGTATCAGATGAAAACGGATGTTCGGTATTAACAGAAGCTCAGACAATTGCTAACCCTCCGGCTATTATGGCAAGCGTTTCTGCCGGAAATATGGTTTCATGTTTTGGCGGTAATGATGCAGAAATAACCGTTAATGCCTATGGCGGTACAGGTGATTTATCGTATAGTCTTAACGGAGGAGAATATCAGTTGTCGAATTCATTTACGAACCTTAGTGCCGGACAGTATTCAATAATTGTTACAGATGAAAACGGATGTTATCAGATGTTGAATGCTTCAGTCGGAACACCGGATGTTGTTAATCTCAGCTATCTCCCGTATTGTAATGCCGGAGTTGTAGGAATAAATCTTTCAGCAAGTGGTGGCACAGGATCTTTTATGTATTCAATTGACGGAGGCACAACTTATCAGGAATCAGGAGCTTTCGAAGGATTGACAAACGGTACATCGATATTTATTGTTGCAACAGATGGAAACAATTGTACAAGTTCTGTTACAGAAGTCCCGGTTGAGAGTCTGAACACACTTTCGGCAACTGCAAACATTGTAAACAATAATAATTGTTATGGAATGAACGATGCTGTGGTTGAAGTTGATGTTACTGGTGGTGTTGCTCCTTATATGTTTACCGTTAACGGAAATCAGGTTTATTATGATAATATTATCAATAATCTTGCTCCGGGAGAAAATGTAATTGACATCAGAGATTCAAACGGATGTCCTGCAGAAACAGAAGTAAACATCACAGCAAGTGAGCCGATAGTATTTGAACTGATATCCAAAACAAATGCAGACTGTAACGGAAACAATGACGGAACTGCAGAGGTTGAGGTAACGGGTGGTTTTTCTCCTTACAATTATTTGTGGGATGACGGATCAAATCAGAATGTAGTAGCCGGCCTTGGCGCAGGAATACATACAGTTACTGTAACAGACCTTAAGGGATGTGAAAAAACCTATGATGTAACTATTGACTCAGAACAGATATACGTGGTTCCCGAAGTAAATAATGTGTTTACTCCGAATAACGACGGACAGAACGACCGCTTTACTATTGATAACATTGAGCTGTTCCCTGAAAACGAGCTTGTAATTCTTAACAGATGGGGTAACGAGGTGTACACTAAAACTTCGTACAACAATTCGTGGGATGGCAGTAATCTTAGCGAAGGAACCTATTTCTACATATTAAAAGTAAAGATGTGTGATGAGGTAAAAACAATAGACGGATATATAACAATTTTAAGATAACCCGGTTTAACTAAAAACAATTAAAAAGATGAAAACAAAATATATCATAGTAGTTTTAGTATTGTTGTCGATACAGAGTTTTGCTCAGCAAAGCTCTGTATTTAACCAGTACATTTTTAATCCGATGACAATTAACCCGGCTTATGCAGGAACAAAGCAATGGACAAGTATTAATTCGGTTTATACAGCACAATGGACAGGTCTTGACGGTGCGCCGACAACTCAGATGATCAGTATAGAAGGAGCACCATTGGAGTCAATGGGTTTGGGGCTGCAGTTTATAAACGACAGGATAGGAGCACAGTATCAGCAATCTTTGTATGGAAGTTATTCATACATTCTTAAACTGAACGATAAGCTGAAATTGTCAATGGGGCTTGCAGCAGGGATAAGTTATTTTACCCTTGACGGGACAAAGTTAAACGCCGAAACTATTGACGATGCTGCTGTTCCGCTAACAAGAGTAAATTCGCTTCGTTTCGATCCTAAGTTTGGTTTGTTTTTGTACTCACAAAGGTTTTATGCAGGTTTGTCATCAACAGACTTGCTGGGTGATCTTATTCAGTCTCCCGATGGCCTTGCAACAGCGCAACAACGCCATTATTATCTTACAGCAGGTTATGTATTCGATCTTAACAAAGACATTAAACTTAAACCAAGTTTCCTTATAAGAGAAGACTTTAAAGCTTTAACAAATTTTGATGTAAGCACCTATTTTCTTTTTAAAGAAACATTCTGGTTGGGAGCAACTTATCGTTTCGGGGCAGATTTAATCTCAAGCGAGACTCTTGACAATACTTTAAAAAGCAGGGATGCACTTGTGTTTATGACAGAGTGGAATATTACAAAAAGTTTTGTTATCGGATATTCATATACTCATAGCATGACAGCACTTAGCGGGTTTTCTGGACATGAGATTATGATTGATTACACTTTGCCAAGAAAACTTGATACGAGAATGAAAACCCCAAGATATTTTTAATTCCGGAACGACGGTGGCTGAGCGTAGTCGAAGCCACCGGAGGAAAAACAAAAAAAGTAAGAATTATGAAAACAAGATATACAATATTGAAAGTCTTCCTTTCGCTCCTGTTGGTTTTAACAGTGAGCGGGTTAAGAGCACAGTCTCATGCAAAGGCAGAGGAACTTATGCAAAAGTACGAATTTGTAAAAGCAATAGAGGCTTATAATCAGCATTTTATGTCTCATACAGCAACACCTGAAGAGATCAGAAACATTGCATATTGCTATATGCAGATAAATGATACAGAATCGGCAGAAAAATGGCTTGATAAACTTGTTAATTCTGCAGATGTGGATGCCGGAGATGTTAAAATTTATGCAGACTTGTTAAAGTCAGAAGGGAAATATACTCAGGCAATTAAAGAGTATGAAAAGTACAAGACACTTTTGCCTTCGCAAAAAGATATGGCCGATAAAAGTATTAAATCATGCCGCGATGCAATAAGCTGGACAGATGAGCCTGAATTTTTTACGGTGAAGAATGAAGAAAAATTTAATTCTGACAAATCAGATTTCGGGCTTATGACTTTTGGTGATGATTTTTACCTGACTTCCGACAGAATATCAAAAAAACTGCCGGCAGGTGAAAACAGTGTTTATGGCTGGACAGGAAATCCGTATCTTAAAATGTATAATGTTAAAATGGATAAACAGGACGTTAAAGGGATAGATTTTATTAAAGAGCTTAATGATGAATTTCACAATGGCCCGGGAGTATATTCAGAAAAAGACAACCTGTTATACTTTACCAGAACCAAAACGGTAAAACAGGTTCAGAAAACGTCCAATCCTGATCCTACAAGCTGGTTCCGCGATTACTCGGATGACATATATACAAACAGATTAGAGATTTATTCTGCAAAGTATAACAACGGGAAGTGGGAAGAAATTACAGCTTTCGAAAATAATAATCCTGAGTTGTATTCAACCGGACACCCTGCAATTTCTCCGGATGGGAAAATACTGTATTTTGTTTCGGATATGCCGGGTGGCTATGGAGGAACAGATATATATTACTGCGAAAAAAATGCGGCAGGAAAGTGGGGCGATCCGCGAAATGCCGGGAGTGTGATAAATACTTCAGGTAAAGAAGTTTTTCCTTTTGTTGATAAAACCGGAGTTTTGTATTTTTCAAGTGACGGACATCCCGGAATGGGAGGTTTGGATTTGTTTAAAGCATCCGGAGAAAAGAATAACTGGTCTCAACCTGAAAATCTTAAATACCCGATAAATTCTCCAAAAGATGATTTTTCAATCTTGGTTACAGAAAGCGGAGTGTCAGGATATTTCTCATCAAACCGTTCAGGGGGGCAAGGTAGTGACGATATTTACAGTTTTGTTTATTCTCCTCCGCCACCTCCTGTGCCTACACAGTTAATTCTTGCTGTTACCACTTATGAAAGAATGGAAAACGGAACTATTCAGCCACTTAGTGATGTAGATGTTCATTACCATGTGAACGGAGAAGGCGATCCCGTTCCTGTAGAACAATTTTCGCCGGGATTATATTATTCGGTTTTGGATTGTGATACAAAGTATTTAATCAATGGTGCCAAAACCGGGTATTTTTCATCAGAACAAAATATTGAAACCAAATGCGAAACCATGAACGATACGGTATTTGTTCAGTTGATATTTGATAAAATTGTGGTTAACAAACCAATTGTAATAGAGAATATTTATTATGATTTTGATAAATGGAATATCAGACCCGATGCTGCTGTAGAGCTGGATAAAATTGTTCACCTTCTGACAGAAAATCCGCAGATAATTATTGAGCTTGGATCTCATACAGACAGCAGAGGAAATGATAAATATAATGATGTTCTTTCTCAGAAACGAGCAGAATCTGCTGTACAATACATTGTAGATCACGGTATTTCAAAGGACAGAATAACAGCTAAAGGTTATGGCGAAAGAGTTCTTGTAAACAAATGTGACGATGGCGTTGATTGTAGCGAAGAAGAACATCAGATGAACCGTCGTACCGAATTTAAAGTTACCGGCTTTGACAAAAACCAACCTGTAATATATGGTGGAAGGGAATAAAACTTACTTGTGTGTTTTCTCTTTTATTAACGGGAATCCGGAGTTTTTCGGGTTCCTGTTTTGCTGTTGTGCCGGTTTGTTAGCCGCGAATTACCCGAATGAAAAATTAAATCACATAATGTTATTTTAATCAGTACCTGAGTTGTCTATTCTTTTAAAACTATAAAATGTATTCTGTCTTATTCGTGCAATTCGGGTAATTCGTGGCAAAAAAATATCCGCGTTAATAAATTAAAATCAGCGCCGGATAGATTTGTTTTTAAAGCGGCAAAACACAATGTGTCTTGATCCGTACAATTAGTGTAATTAGCTGCGCTGAGCTTCGGTTCGCGGCGAAAATAAAACATCCGCATCCGCAAAAACCAGGTTAAATTTAAATTTTTTTTCATCCGCCTGTAACTTTTGCGTAATATTGTTCGTCAGACAGGCGATTATGAAAACGAAAGAATACAATATCATAGTGGAAGATCATGCCGACGGGCTCTACAGATTCATCCTCGGAAACATAAAGGATGAGTTTAAAGCTCAGGATATTGTTCAGGACAGTTTCGAGCGTCTCTGGATAAATCACGAATCGGTGGAGTTCGGAAAAGCCAAATCTTTCCTTTTCAAAATCGCTTATAACAGAATGATTGATGTTATCAGACGCGAAAAACGTAACAGCGGATCAAACGGCATCATTGACAGAATAGAAGAAATAAGCAGTCATCGTCAGGCAGAGATAAAAGAAATTATCGATAATGCTTTGGCCAAACTCAGCGAAATTCAGCGTTCTGTCGTTTTACTCCGCGATTATGAAGGATATACCTACGAAGAAATAGCACAGATTACCGATCTTACCGAAGCGCAGGTAAAAGTATATATCTTCAGAGCCAGACAACATCTCAAAAATTATATAGGTAAATTTGAGGAGGTACTTTAATGAAAGCAATTATTAACATAGAAAACTACGAAGCTTTTTGGGTAGATTATCTCGACGGTAAATTAAGCGAAACCGACGAAGAAAGACTCTTTGCTTTTCTGGAATCAAATCCTGAGATCTCCGCAAATCTTATAGATACCGACGACTTTATGTTACCGGCTCCCGAAGTAAAATTTCCGGGGAAAGCCAGTCTTAAAGCAGAACATCAGATAGAAAACCTTCTTATCTCGAAAATAGAAAACGAAATAAGTGCTGAAGATGATAAATTTATTACCTCAAAAATAAACTCAGACGCTAAGATTGCAGCAAGTTTTTCCCAATATCAGAAAACAATACTTGTTCCGGATACTTCAATAGTTTTTGAAGGGAAAAAATATCTTAAGAAAGCAACAGTAATTCCTTTGTACAGATATACCGCTGCTGTTGCTGCAGCATTTGCAGTGGTTTTTGTTTCGGGATATTTACTTACCCGCAACCCGGTTGAAGTTTCTCCGGCAGTAAAACCACAGTTTTCTTTTATAGAATTACCGGTACACATTAAGGATACTTCAGACACTGAAAAATTTCAGAATATCATTCCTGTGAACTTTGGCAATGAAAATAATTATGCTTCAAATCAGGAAAACATAATTGAAGAAGTTGAAGTTGAATTCAGCACAGGTATTGATGTTCCAGAAAGATTGCCAATGGCATCCGTTAATGTAGAAAAGAAAAATTCAGATACATACGAATACTACTTTATGGAGTATCGTAATGATATCCCTGAAGAAAACATTGCATTTGAATATACAATGCAATACAAAAAAACACCAAAAGAAAATCAGTTTAAATCAACAATAGCCAAGATCTATAAATTCGGAAAAGAGGTTGATATAAAAGGATCTTATGACAAATTAAAAGAGGCAAAAGAAGAATTATTATTCACAAGTAATTAAAACAGGCAGAAAACAGTTGACTGTAATCGGGGCTCGCCGGCAAAACAATTCCCGATGACGGAAAACAAACAAAAGATTATTTATCAGTTTAACTTCTGCCAGCAAACAGTAATAAACAAAAGTAAAAATAAAAAAATTAAAAAAATGAAAACAATCAGTTTCTTAGCAGTAGCAATCGGAGCCTTGCTAATCTCCGTAAACCTTTCGGCAAATGATTATTTATCACAGGGAGATGATACAATCCGTATTAAAACAAAAGACAACTCAGAGATGATAATTGTTATAAACGAATTTGGTGATATTGAAAATCTTGACGAGCAAATGGATGAAATAATGAACAGCCTTGAGGATGTTTTTGACCAGCTTGAAGAGGAAATGGACGGCCTTGATTCTGTGATAAATGTTTCGGTAAAGAATGTTGACAACGAACTTAAAGTTGACATACAGGGAAAAGAAGACGACGAAGACCGTGTGATTAACCTGAACTTTGATCTCAATGATAAACCTAGAAAAGAGAAAAAACTTCATGGTTTTATGTCTTACGATTTTGGGTTTAACAATTATCTCGAAAACGGAAAATTCCCGAATGATTTTAATGCACAATACTCTGTAAAACCATGGGGATCGTGGAATGTGGCAATTGGCGGAGGACTTCGCTGGTATGTTGCAAAACCATTCTCTATTGATCTGGGAGCAGGATTTTCATGGTACAATTTCAAATATCAGGACAGAGCGACAAGAGTTATAAAAACAGATGACGATGTTTTATTTACTGCAGATGCCTCCGGCGCAGAGTATCTTAAAAGTAAAACAACTGTTCCTTATCTTAACGTAAGCATAACTCCTATAGTTCATTTCGGTAAGAAAAACAGCGGTGTTAATCACAGAGATTTTCGTATCGGAGCAGGAGTTTATGCCGGCTATCGTCTTGGCGGAGCAGTAAAATATGTCTATAATACTAACGACACACATATGAAATTCCGCAATGAAGGAGATTATTTCCTGAGTACATACAGATATGGTGTAAAAGCACTGTTCGGATATCAGGATATTAACTTCTTTGCAACATATGACTTAAGCACATTATATGCAGAAGGAAAAGGCCCCGAACTTAACCCGATCTGTTTTGGCCTTAACTGGACTTTCTAGAGTTTTACGAAAAGCATGTAGCGAAAGCCGGTTTTAAAAGAACCGGCTTTTTTGCAATATGTATAAGAACTGAGGTTCTGAATTACTCCGGGACAAACGCATTTTTTATTTCATATTAACTACTGAAAACAGAAGTTCAGCGCATTTAATTGTCAAGTTTTCCTAACTGAATTTCACAATGGACGACCCAAAGCAGTTTGAAGTTACATCATAGTTCAACGCATCGCGTTGAACTTTAATTGACTTCGTCGAGGGCTAAAGCCGTTCGTGAAAATTTGATAATTCGCGGCTTGTTTGTCATGTAACAATCAGCGATTAGTTTGGATCATTAAGTGCTGCGATGTTATACCGGCAGGCTAAGAAGGAAGTTTAAGTGCAGAAATTAGCTTAATTTAACTATGTCCATATCTTATTTATAAGCATCAGCCCTTAACAATGTTTTCGTTTGTCCTGTCAGTTATTACCCCTATTGCAAAAAATTATCCTATATTTGCTTCTGAAAAAAAACTACACATTGATGAAAACTACAATTTTTGCATTAATCTTTATTTCTGCATTCACATTTACTTTATTTGCAAATCCCGGAGACACAGTATTTGTTAAAACATTTACCTTCGACAGTATTAATTCCCGCCGTGGCAATTTCCCCTTTCCGGCAGAACAGTCGTGGGAAAAAATTATGATGTACTACACAATAAAATGCGATGCCGCAACACCCTGGGACTCATATGCCTGCGGAGAATGGGACTATACTACCTATACCAATGTTTACGAGCATACCGGAGAATTGGATTCCGTTCAGTATAACCATAAAAAATATACTCTTAACAATAACGGTTTTTCTGTATTTAACGGTACTCTCACACCGAAATACCACAAATACGCGGGGCAGTACACTCAAAACACGTATAATTTTACAGGTCAGAACGATTATACAGCAGGAACCGCGCAGACAACAACAAACTTTGGAATTACTGCAGGAGCCCCCGACTCAAAAACATATCTCCTATATTCTGCCCCGGATCTCATTTCAGCCGGCCTTGTTGCAGGAGAGATTAATCAGATAAGCTTTTCCCCCTCAGCCGTAACACCTTTTTCAACACATATAACAGTTCAGTCCGCTTTGGCCGGATTAACAGAGATAAACCTTGCCGATGTAAAAGACTTAAGCTTTACCGAAAATTACAGAGGAATAATAACCCATTCATCCGGAGAAATAACAATTCCGCTCACAGTTCCTCTTACATGGGATGGAAGTTCATCATTGATTTTTGCCGTTTCGTGCACATCCTTCGGAGATATTGTCACACTTGACGCAGAAAACAAAACTGCGCCATGCGTTTTACAATCATCAGGTAAAGATTACTTTATAAATTTCGAAAATTACTCATACATTGATATCCCCTCACAAACAGTTGCCACACTAAATAATGAAATTACCGTTTCGTTGTGGGTTTACGGGAACGAAGCCATGCAACCACAAAACGACATGCTGATCGAAGCAGTTGACGAAAACGGACAAAGACAACTATGCATTCACTATCCGTGGGGTAACGGCAGCATCTACTGGGATGCCGGGAATGACGGAACAGGATACGACAGAATTGATAAAGCGGCCACAGAGACCGAATATAAAGGCAGGTGGAACCATGTTGCATTTACAAAAAATGCTCTTACAGGATCTATGAAAATCTACATAAACGGAGTTTTGTGGCATAGCGGAACAGGCAAAACAAAACCGGTGCAGAATATAAGCACATTTATTCTGGGATGCAATGTAAACAAAGAAAATAATTATTCCTATGACGGATACATTGACGATTTCAGCATCTGGAACAAAGAACTGAGTGTTTCCGAAATACAGCAACTCATGTATAATAAGCCCGGAGATACATTTTCTGCCTGGGATAATTTGCTCGTTTACTATGACTTTGACGAAAACCCCGGCAGCGGGAATGTAATTAATGATTATTCCGAAAACACATCCGGTGCTTTTTTTCTGGGAACACTTAACCGTATGTCATACCAGGGAATAAACCGGTTTAAAAATTTTGAAACAGATCAGAAATTACCGGTGTTAAAACTTACAAACGGAGAATACACGGTTGAGAGCAACACATTTAACTATGTCGATTCCGTAATGCTTAACCAGCAGATTATAAGAGAATTTAACAATCTTGATTTTTACACCATTCAGTGTATAGATACGGCTGTGTATTTTCCTGATTATGAATTGTTTACTAATCTTACAAATGATACAGACACAAGTTTTTTTACAGCAGACATCAGTCTTGTTAATTCCGATCTCGCATACTTCGGGCAAGCTTACGAAGTTGTAAATACAATCCAGTTGCAGAATTATGTAACCCCTTACGGAATAGGGCTAAATCTCGGTTCTGACGGGTTTACCCATGCTTATGATGTTACAGATTATGCACAGTATCTTAAAAACACGGTTGATCTTTCGGCACACAACACGCAGGAACTTATTGATGTTACATTTGCTTTTATCGAAGGAACACCACCGCGTAATGTTGTTCAGTTCGACCAGGTTTATCTCGGCAACTTCGGGCAGTATAATATTGCAAACGACATCAGCCTTAAGCCGATAAAGATAAAAAGAAATCCTGCCGCAACAATGTTTAATGTAAAAACCCGTACAACAGGCCACGGAATGGCGGGAGACGGGAACTGCTCAGAGTTTTGTCCTACATGGCACAATATTTCGGTTGAAGGAACACAGACCAACGAATGGTATAACTGGACTTCTTGTGCCGGCAACCCTATCTTCCCGCAGGGCGGAACATGGATTTTTGACCGTGCAGGCTGGTGTCCCGGAAGTTTTGCCGATACTTATGACTGGGAAATCACAACTTTTGTTACAGATCCCGATTCCGTTGAACTCGACTATGGCATGACACAATACGGAGTAGGAGCAGGAGAGGGAAATTATAATGTTTCCATGCAGCTTGTTCAGTATTCAGATCCTAATTTTGCAAACGATGTGGCTATTGAAGCAGTCACTGCTCCGAATAATGCAGATTTGTACAAAAGATACAATCCCGTTTGTAAAAACCCGGAAATAATTATCAAAAATACAGGAAGCAACGAACTTCAGTCAGTTTTAATTGAGTACGGGCTTAACGGAGATTACTCATACTCATATCAGTGGACAGGAGAATTGGATTTTCTTGAAACCGAAACAGTTTTGCTTCCCGTAATTCCATGGCAGGAGTTTGTGGAATTTAACGACTTTAACGTTCGTGTTAGCCTTCCAAATCAGGAAGAAGACGAATATCCGGCTAATAATACATTTAAAACAAGATTTAACACTGTTGATATCTGGACAGTACCCAATATATTGGTTGTCCGTACCAATAATTTTGGTAACGAAACCAGTTATACCGTTACCGACAGCGGGGGAAATATTCTCGTTGACCGTCACGACCTTGCCTCTAACACAACATATTACGATACACTGGATTTCGCTCCCGGCTGTTATGATATCCGTTTATATGATACCGGCGAAGATGGCTTTGACTTTTGGTATTACAACGGAGCCGACGGAACAGGTTATATGAAACTCAGAAAAACAGGAGCCGGTTATGTTAAAAATTTCCCGCTTGACTTCGGAAGTTTTATTTATTATCAGTTTGTAATTCCCGATGTAACTTACATTGCAAATGAAGAAATTAATAAAGAATATTTCGAAATATTCCCTAATCCGAACGATGGTAATTTTAAACTCAAACTAAATTTTGAACCTGAAGAAAATTCTGTAATTACAATTACCGATATGTCGGGCAGAACAGTTCTTAAGCTGACCGGAGACAGATTAAATGCAGAAGAAATAAATATAAACCTTGACGGAATCTCAAAAGGATTTTATCTGATAAATTTACAAACAGGTAAAATATTAAGAACCGGAAAACTGGTGGTTGAGTAAAATAATTTTCATAATTCGCATACAACGAAAAATATAGCCTTTTTGTCTGTTATAAAAATTAATATTTTTCGTATTGTTTTGTTGCATTGTTTCAGATTACTAATTTTAAAAGCGAAGTTGTGAAAAAGATGTTTGTATTATCCGGTCTGTTTTTATTACTAAGTTACACGGCTTTTTCACAGTGTCCAAATCCGTATTCAGGGAATAATACAGAAGTTTGTGGTAATGTAGATAAGCAGAGTGTTGTAAATTATTCTGAACATCAGGACATCCGGCATACAGGCAATATTACGGTGAATATAGATTTAAAAAAAACCATAAAAGTTTACTACCATCAACAAATAACCGGGAAAAGCAGAATCACTGCTTTTGTTATTATTTCAGAGCAACTACCCGGTAGCAATGGCCAGGTTATATTCCAGAACCTAAAACCCGGAAACTATTTCTTAAGTTCACTATTATCTCATCCGGAAAGCTACCCGCATCTGATTGAAAACGATTTCTTTAACAATTACCCGGTTATTGACGACGCTGCCGTCTTTATCTCTGACGGCAGCGT
>QKHS01000064.1 GCA_003249955.1 Bacteroidales bacterium
AAAAATAAAACAGATTCGCTATCTTTGTCCCTACACTTTAAAAATTTTTAACAAAACAATCTTAGTAGAATGAAATACATTTACATCTCCTTATTTGCATTTTCATTATTTTTTATTTCCTGTGGAAGCGGAAGTAAAAAAAGCGACACTAAAAAAACAACAGAAGTAAATACAGAATCGGCAATAGCATACAACAACCAAATGGTTCTGTTTCATTCGGAAATCGAAAATTCAATGGTAAGTGTATTTGATGCCATTGATATGTCGGGTTACGAAGACATGCTTTTTGCCAAAGAAGAAGCTTTGCAAACCGTTGAGAATGTTCGTGAAAAAGTAAATAATTTTGAAGATTTTGATGGCAGTGATGATTTCAAAAATGAAATACTAAAATTTCTGGATACTTATGAGAAAATCTTAAAAAACGAATTAAGCGAATTAATAGAAATGAATGCCGGAACAGATGCTGTTTCGGAAGAAGAGATGAAATATTACAACCAGTTATACGGATCTGCCCTGGACCAGTATGATGTTTCTTTTAATGAATTTTCTGTTTTTCAACAGAATTTTGCAGAAAGATGGAATTTTAACCTTGAATAATCATAATATTCAAAAAAATCTACTATATTTGTTCACATGTTAAATTAAAATTAGAACTTATGAAAAAGAATTTACTTTTTTTGCCTGTTTTGGCGTTATTATTTGTTGCCTGTTCATTTGAAACATCTGAAAAAGCAGTTAAATACAACGATGACATGATTGCAATACAGTCTGAAGTTGATGAAGCTTTAGTAGATTTTCTCGATGCAATTGACACTTTCGATGCGTCTGAAATGGAAGCTGCAAGAACAGAAACTCTCGAACTTATAGAAAACGCTGTAGATGATGTTGACGCAATGAGAGATTTTGACAAAAAAGACGACTTCAAGAAAGAAATGAAAAAGTTGTTTGCTATGTACAAAGACATTACCGAAAACGAACTTACTGAAGTTGTTGATTTGGTTGGCTACACTGATGAAATGACTGACGAAGATTGGGATCGCTATGATGAACTTTATGCACAGGCATTGGAAAAATACAACAAAGCTTTTGATGAATTTAATGACTGGCAGGCAGAATTTGCTAAAAAATGGGATTTTGAAGTATCAAAAAGCGAATAAAAAATTCAGGAAAAAGATTTTTAAGCCCCGGCAATTGCCGGGGCTTTTTTTATTTCATCGTGTTACATAAATCCATAAAACACCTGTCGTCCGGTAAGAAGCTTATTGATATTACATGTAAACCTTGACATATGCCATTCCCACGATTTTTTTGTTCAAAAGATTACTGTTTGTTTTACCGTAATTTGGCACTTAACCACACTATCCCGTTAAAGACAAAATATTTGACTTCCCGTGTAAAGCCATTATAATAAAACAATGCAAAATCAGGAAAGTAATTTATATCAATTGTGTCCAATGTAAAATCAAATACCGGCCAGGTTACTCGACCATAATTTTCAGTCTGTCCCCGACTTTAAGCACGTAATCTTCACCTAGCCCGTTCCACTGATATATCTCGGGGATTGAGCAATTATACTTCATCGCCAGGCGAAACATATTGTCTCCGCTCACAACTTCATGGTAAACAGAGTTTGTTCTTACCGGTTTAATCATAAATGGCGGCACATTACTTACCGTATCCGTGTCAGGAACAGAATCCCGCAACGCAACAATTTCAACGCTTTTCTCCAGGAAAATATGTGTAACTTCAATAGGAAGAACCAGTGTGTGATATTTTCCGTCCATAGGAATGTATGAATAAGAGTAAACTGGGTTTAGTTTTCTAAGCAACTCATAATCAGCACCTGTTACGTCTGCAATATTTTTAAGATGTAAATACCCTGAAACCTGAACGGTATCTGTCTTATTTGATTCGATAAAACTTACAGACGGGAAGATATTGTGTTCGGCATGGTATGCCATAAGATAATTCATCGCAATAAAAGCAGGCACATAATTTTGCATCTGTTCTGTAAAATACGGCCGTAATTCCCAATATGTAGTTTTACCTCCGCTGCGGGCAATAGCCTTTTTAACTGCTCCGGGACCTCCGTTATAAGCAGCCAGAGCAAGTTGCCAGTCTCCAAACATTTCGTACAATGACTTTAAATATCTGCAGGCAGCATCGGTAGATTTATAAACATCACGTCTTTCGTCTATATATGATGAAACATTAAGGTCAAACAAATCTGCAGTAGGTTTCATAAACTGCCATAGCCCTACTGCACCCGACTTTGAAACTGCCGTAGGATCAAGAGCCGATTCAACTGCAGCAAGATATTTCAACTCCAGAGGCAAATTATATTTATCAAGACATTCCTCAAAAATAGGGAAATAATATGCAGACCGGGTCATTATAATCTGTAATTTATCCCGGTTCCTGATGCCATATGCATCAATATATTTCATCACATATTCATTGAAGTCCAGATTCATCGGCGTCAACTCATCAAGATTATCTATCCGTTTTTCATAAATATAATCAGGATATTTCGGGACATTAATCTTACGCAGGCTATCCGGCAGCATATCAGGCGATGTCCACCAAATGTTTGCAGAATCATATAAATTAAACAAAGAATTGTTTATCCTTTTAAAATAATCAGTATTTATATTTTCTGTTTTGTGAGTTTTTAAGTCCCCTTCTCCTCCATCATAATTTAAAGCAGAAAAAGCCTGTAATGAGATTGCTATAAGCAAGACATTTAATAAAATCTTCATCAGATATTTGTTTTACGCGACAAATATCGCAATTATATTTTACTGCATACTTATCATTAATTCAATTTTTTAACTTAGCACTGTTAATTTGTTTTAATAATTACCTGATATTCAAGCATTACGAATATTATTTTTACAAAAACAAAATATATATTACCGATATGAAGAAAAGAATTCTGCTTATCTCAGGAATTGTTCTTGCGGCCGGGATTATTTTTACTGTCCTGTATTTCATGCTGAAATCCGAAACCGGGACTTCAAAAGCTATTGATGCAGTAGGCGGCAATCCGGCAGTAATTATTGAAACAAAAGATTTTAATGCATTGCTTAATAATCTCAAAACCGATAATCTGATTTATCAGGAATTAAATACTATTTTTGAGTTTACTCCTTCCGGTTCTATTATCCATTGCCTTGACAGCCTTAGTAAGTTTAAATCGGTTAACACAGTTCTTAATCCGGGCAATGTTGTGTTTTGTTTTGACAATTCCGGTGATTTGATTTTGCAAACAGCAATAATAGAAATTCCCGAAACAATAAAAGAAAAGTCTTTAAAAAACGAAATAGAGGATGATTTGAAAAGTATCGGACAGATTAAGGAAAGGGAATACAAAGACATTACTATCTGTGAAGTTACTGTTAAAAATTCTTTTAAACTTTTTTACACCTTAAAAAATCATCTTTTAATTTTATCGTACTCGGCAATCTGCATAGAGAAAGCTGTTGACAACCTAAACGACAACAGCAATATTATAAAACTTGATAGCGGGTTTGCTTCAGTTTATTCAACGTCGGGCAAAAACGAACCGGCCAATGTTTATTTAAACATGAAAACCTTGCCCGGGATCATATCAAAGATTACAATCCCGTCTGTTCAGGAGAGTTTAAAATCGCTTCAGAATTTTTCCGGTTGGGCTGGCCTTGACCTGAATATCAGTACCGAAAAAATCGGTTTTAATGGTTTTATCTATGACAAAGACAGTGTCGCATATTTTACAAAAGTTTTGAAATCACAGCAGGCAACCGATATAAAATCAAGAATGATACTCCCTGACAACACGGCATTTTATACAGTTTTTGCTTTTAATAACTATTCTGCTTTTGACAAATCTTTAAACGAATACTTAAAACTTTCGGGCAAAGACAAAACCCGCGAACAAGAAATAAATGAAATAAAAAACAGTACCGGAATTGATTTAAAAAACTCTTTCTATCCTATGATCGGCAACGAAGTCTGTATGTCCGTCATAGAAGCTGTTTCCAAAACTGACGATCCGTATTACTTTACTATCGCGGGATTAAATTCTCAATCAGCCGGCATTCTCGAAATGGAAAACATTGTAAATACCATATCGCAAAAAACAGGCAGGCCAAAAGATGAATTTATAAGTGAAATAAAGATTGATGACAAAACAATAATCGCATGCTACATATTACCATTCCGGAACTTACCGGAATTATTATTCGGCGGGATGTTTAAAAATTGCTCCGGCGAATATGTTTGTTTTATCAATAACTTCATGGTCTTTTCCGACTCAAAAGAATCGTTGTATAAGTTTGCTTATGATGCAATTTTGAACAAAACTCTTGAAACCAGCATCGAACACAATTTGTTTCTTGAGAACTTTTCCGATAAATCATTGATGTTTTCCTATTTTTCTTTACCTACGGGAGAAAACTGGATAAAAAATTTCTTATCCGACTCTTCATGCATTGTATCTGAAGATAACCGTGAATCTGTACAGAGATTAGGATACTCAGGTTATCAGATTAATACTGCAAATGACATGTTATACAATAACATAGTAATCCAACATTCACAGGATATCGCAGAAAAACCAAAGACTGTATGGGAAAGCCGTCTGGACAATACGGTATGCATAAAACCGGCTTTGGTAATAAACCACAATGACAATTCCAAAGAAATACTTGTACAGGACGAAAAAAACATTCTGTATCTTTTAAGTAACAGCGGACGGGAAGTCTGGCGTTTGCAACTGGACGAACAGATTAAAAGCAGGATTTACCAGATAGATCTTTACAAAAACGGTAAATTACAATATCTTTTTTCATCAGATAATAAGCTATATGTGATTGACAGGTTAGGAAACTACATTGAAAAATTTCCTGTCACATTACGTTCGCAGTCAACAGCGCCAATGGCATTATTTGATTATGAGAACAATAAAAATTACAGAATTTTAATACCATGTTCTGATAAAAAAGTTTACCTGTATGATGCTAACGGAAGTTTGGTTAAAGGCTGGACATTCGGCGAGACAGAACATGAAGTTTACTGTGAACCAAGCCATTACAACCTTAACGGTGATGATTATATAGTATTTCACGATGTATATAAATCTTATTTTATCAGCCGCACCGGAGAGAGCAAGATTGAATTTCTCACAAATTTCAGTTTTTCGGAAAGAAACAAAGTGTGGCAGGATAACAATGCAAACTCTGCAAGATTTGTAACAACAGATAATAAGGGGACACTCAGGTTCTTCTATCCTGACGGGAAACAGGATTCTTTAAAAATACGGGAATTCGGAGCTAATCACTATTTTGCCGTCGAAGATATAAACATGGACGGTAACCAGGATTACATTTTTGTTGACGGGAAAAAATTAGAAGTATATAACAAGTCTAAAAAGCTGATATTATCTTACGAATTTAACAGTGAAGTTTCATCCGAGCCGACATTTTATAAATTCCCGGGCAACCAAACTAAAATCGGAATCGTCTGTAAGTCTGACAGCAGGATTTATTTAATTAATCAGGATGGTAGCTTGTTTAACGGATTTCCTCTACATGGACTTACTCCGTTTAGTATTGGTTATTTAAATAATTCTGCAAATAAATTTAACTTATTGGTTGGCGGACCGGAGAATTTGTTGTATAATTACGAAGTAAATGAAAACTAAAGTTATGAAAACTAAATTAAAGTATTCAGTAATAGTCTTTACACTTGTATTAGCTGTAAGCTCATGTATAAAAGACAATTTTGATTTGAATAACAGGTGGGACAGAGAAGTTCAGTATGATGCCAGTTTTGCAGCCCCGGCTGTTTGGGGAGATATTGCATTTACGGATGTTATTCAGATGTATGACTCCACCGGATTGTTAGTTGAAAACGATGAAGGATATGTTTCGCTGCAGTATAAAACAAATGTATCTTCTGACACAGTACAGTCTGTAATTTACCTTGAAGATCAAACTACAAGCGGCAACGTCGGGAGCCCGAATTTTGACTTTACAGGATTTGACAGCGCCGGAGATACCGTTAGCTATGCATATACAATGGATATGCCTTTTACAATGTTTAACCCGGATGCCGAAATCGACTCTATTACTTTAAAGAGCGGGATCATGAACATTGTAACAAATTCGAGTTACTTACATACTGCAAGACTTTATATTACATTCCCCACAGTAACCAAAAACGGGGTTCCTCTTAAAAAGGTGTTTACTTACGTTCCGGGAGGTGGAACAGAAACCAGCCTGAACAATGACTTCTCAGGGTACAAAGTTGATTTAACACAAACAGCTACAGGATTCAACGAAATTCCCATCAACATAAGAGTAACCCTGTACTATACCAGCGGCTCAAATAACTCGGGCAATATTTCATTTAATGCCGATATGACAAATATGCGTTACTCTATTATGCATGGATATTTCGGGCTTAACACTTTGTTTTTCGAAAGTGATACGATTGACATAAGTCTTTTCCGCAACAAAGACTGGGATATAGAGAGATATTCTTTTGTCGATCCCAAATTCAGAATTTACTATGAAAACTCTTATGGTATTCCTTCACAATTCTATTTTACCCATCTTGTAGCAAATTCTGCTGTTGACGATCAGGATATGAACATTATTGACTATGGCATCGGTTTGCCAATCGGGGAAAGTAATCCTTTTGATGTATCTTACTCAATGAGTGTCAACGAAATTATGCTTGATTCTCTTATATTGGATCACAACAATTCAAATATTGCAGACGTGGTAAATATGAGACCAAAATGGATACAGTTTAAGGCAAAAGCAACAACAAATCCTGCCGGAAACGATCATCATAATTTTGTAACAGAGAATTCGAAAATTGATGTGGATGTTATTATGGAATTACCTCTATGGGGATATGTTTATAATTTTAATATACGCGACACTGCCGACATTGATGTTTCAGATCTGTTTAACGATTATAATCCTTTAAAACGTGCACTTGTAAGAATTGATATTCAGAACGGCTTCCCGGCAGAAGCATACGGGCAGGTTTATTTTGTTGACAACAATTATAATGTACTGGACTCGTTGTTCTACACCTACGAAGAAAGAGTTTTAGCTGCTGCTGATGTTGACGGAGATGGCAGAGTCCTTGACTACAGCCGTAAAGTTACAAAGATAGAATACGACACAGACAGATTGGAAAAACTTCGTAACTGTACACGCGTTATATACGGCGCACAGGCAAACACTACCGATGCTACAACAGACTCCGACAAAATTGTAAAAATATACAGTGACTACAGAATCAAATTTGATATTGGATTTGAAGTAGATTTAGAGGTAGACGGGAATATTGATTCAATTTCAAATCAGTTTTAAACGCTAAAAAATGAAAGTTATGAAGAAATATATAATTCTTTTGGTTTTTGCGGGAATTTTTGGTTCTGTTCAGGCACAGCAGGCACTCACATTGTACAACATGGACAGGGTTATGCAAAGTCAGTTTGTTAATCCGTCTATTGATGTTCCATACAAATTACATATAGGCGGAGTATTGGTTCCCATAGCAGGACAAATACCACCACCTATGTATTTTAATTACGCAAACAATTCGTTCTATTACAACCATATTTTCCATATGGGAGAGGGAAGTAAAGCAGACAGCATTGTGTTGGATCTGCCATTGTTTATGAGTAAATTGCAGAATACAACTCATATGCGTTTTGACACTCAGATCGAGTTATTGAATGTCGGGATAAAACTCGAAAACATGTTTCTGACGTTTGCACTTACCGAAAAGTTTAAATACGGAGCGTCTCTTCCGTACGACCTTTTCGAGTTAACTTTAAACGGTAACATGCCTTATATGCTGGAGAACAAACCTCACGATTTCAGCGGTCTGGGAGTGAACTTTACTCATTATCGTGAATTTGCAGTTGGTGGTTCAATGCAGGCAAATGACGATCTTACCGTTGGGGGACGCGTAAAAATACTTTTCGGACTGGCAAACTTCAACACAGAAATAAAAGAATTATCCCTCTACACAGATCCTGAAGATTACTCAATGACCTGGACTACAGACATGAAAATACACTCTTCGTTACCGGTTTATTTTGATTATCTGGTTTACAATGAGAGCGGAGGACTTGACTCGGTAAAATTTGACTTAAGTGAGGAATCTGTTGATGCTTTTTTAGCAAATGGCGATGCTGCTGCTGTGGCTGCTTATTTGACAAATCTTAAAAACATAGGACTTGGTTTTGATTTGGGAGCAAGTTACAAACTAAATCCTGATATTGATTTATTTGCTTCTGTTACAGACTTTGGCTTTATAAGCTGGAACACCAATCCTCAAAACTTTGTAAGTAAAGGCGAATATGATTACAGAGGTATTCAGCTTGAAGTATGGCAAAACGATGAAGATGTTCAGGAATCAATGAACAAACTGGTTGATACTGTTTTTAACACATTTAAGTTTGACTTGCTAGAAACCAATTATGTTACATGGTTACCTTCAAGCATTTATGTAGGCGGTAAATATAAATTCCATCCGCTTTTACACTTTACTGCTTTATACCGTGGTGAATTTTACCGCAAAACATATATGCAATCTTTTACATTGGGTGTAAACTCAAACCTCACAGATTGGTTGTCTGCCCATGTTACATGGTCAATAGCAAACAATTATGCCGGAAATATTGGTCTCGGACTTACGGCAAGAGCCGGATTCTTTAACTGGTATATTGTTACCGACAGTTTTACAAATGCCCTGTTCCCACAAAAGGCTAAAAACCTTAATATCAGGATGGGTTGTAATATTGTATTCGGATACAAGAAAATCAAATCTAATGCATCAATGAGAACTTAATTCCCAATACGGAATTTCAGTGAGAACCAAAATACACAGATATATTTATCTGGCAGGATTGTGCATAATTGCATTTTTCCTGCCTTTGTCCGAGTACATTACAAATGCCGCTATATTGCTTACTATTACTAATTTCCTTATCGAAGCTGATTACAAAAAAAAGCTTAATAAGTTATGGAATACAAAAAGCATTCTTATTTTCCTTTTGTTATTTCTGGTACATGTAATATGGCTGTTTAATACAAAAAATTTCGGCTTTGCTTTTTCCGACTTACGGATTAAACTTCCATTGCTGGCTCTCCCAATTGTAATAGGGACATCTAACGCATTATCAAAAAAAGAAATAAACTTAATTTCTGCAATTTTTATCGGAGGTGTCTTAATAAGTACTCTATCCGGCTTATTATCTGATTACGGGATTATTTTTAAACCGGATACGGAAAACGTAAGAAATCTGTCCGTATTTATAAGTCATATCAGGCTATCACTGATGATATGCCTGTCTGTATTACTTATTTTTTATTTTATGCATGAGAAAATCATAAAAAATAAGTTTCTATACATTACTTTATTTGCAATCGTTATATGGTTTATATTCTTTCTTGGAATGATTCAGGCTTTTACCGGGCTTATATCTCTTATAGTTGTCGGATTAATTGCTTTTGGAATAAGGACATTCAGGGAGACCAGAAAAGTCAGGAGAATACCCATGATGGTTATATTGTTTGTTGTTCCGTCATCCATTTTAATATTTTTAGGGATACAGATAAAAATGTTTTACACTCCTACTACAGAAAGAACAGAAGTACCTAAATTTACTGCTAACGGAAACCCTTATTATAACGATCCTGACTCCCGGCTTATCGAAAACGGAAATCTGATTTATGCAGATATATGTGAGAAAGAGTTGTATTCATCATGGAGCCTCAGGAGCAAAATGAACCTGAGTAAAACAGATGAAAAAGGACAAAGCCTGTTACATACTTTAATCCGCTACCTTAGCTCAAAAGGGCTTAGAAAAGATGCTGAGGGAGTGGCTGCTTTGAGCGATGAAGACATCATAAACATTGAGAACGGAAAAACAAATTACAGATTCGCCGGACACCGGAGTCTTAATCAAAGAATTTATAATATTATATGGCAAATTGATGTATATGTCAAAGGAGGAAATCCGAGCGGACATTCAATAACGCAAAGAATAGAGTATGTAAAATACGGAATGATTCTGGCTTCCCGTAATTTTTGGCTTGGTACAGGAACCGGAGATATTGATGACGAATACAAAGAACTATATATCGAACGTCGTTCGGAAATGGAACCACAATACAGACACCGTGCACACAATCAGTATCTTACTTTTTATGTTACATTCGGTGTCTTCGGAGCTTTTATCTGTTTATTTGCATGGTTTTATCCCGCAATATCAGATTTTAAATTTAAGAATTATCATTTTGCAGTTTTCTTTCTGATAGCCGTGCTGTCGATGCTGACAGATGACACAACAGAAACAACCACCGGCGTTGCTTTTATTGCTTACTTTTATTCATTATTTTTGTGGGGTGAAAAATAAAAATAAAAAGCCCCAAATCATAAAACCAGGCTCTGATTGAGTTGACCTGAATTTTTGATTTCAGTGCTTATAATCTATCCGCTACAACGGATGTAAAATAATATTTTATGAAAGAGACATTTATGCGCATGGCAATTGATTTATCAATAGAAAATATTGATAAAGGAGGAGGACCTTTTGGTGCGGTAATAGTAAAAGACGGAGTTGTGATTGCAGCATCGGCAAACTCTGTGACAAATGATAATGATCCTACTGCTCATGCAGAAGTTAATACAATAAGAGCAGCAGCAAAGAAACTCGGAACCTTTGACCTGAGCGGATGCGAAATATATTCTTCATGCGAACCATGTCCAATGTGTTTAGGGGCAATTTACTGGGCACGCCTCGACCGTCTGTACTTTGCAAATACCAAAACAGATGCAGATGATATTGGTTTTAGCGATAACTTCATTTACGAAGAACTGGAGAAACATTACAGTGAACGTAATCTTAAAACCGAAACCATGATGCGTGACGAAGCTTTGGAAGCCTTTAAAAAATGGAGCGCTTCGGAAAACAAAACAGAGTATTAGAATGAGACTGCATTCTGATTTTTTCAATCGAGATGTTTTACTGGCAGCACCGGATCTGGTTGGGAAAGTACTTGTCCGTAAGTTTGACAATGATAACATTCTCAAATTCAGAATTACAGAGACAGAAGCTTATCGCGGTGAAGAAGACAAGGCTTGTCACGCTTCAAAAGGCAGAACTCTACGTACCGAAGTAATGTATCTGAGTCCGGGAAGCATTTATATTTATCTTATCTACGGGATGTACTGGATGTTGAATATTGTAACAGAGAAAGAAGATATTCCGCAAGCTATACTTATTCGTGGTGCCGGAGAATTCAACGGACCCGGAAAACTCACGAAAGCCTTGAAGATTAATAAAGATTTTAACACTTTAAATATTGCGGATTGTGATGGTCTTTTTCTGGAAGACGATGGTTATAAGCCAAAATTAATCCCGTCTTCAAGAATTGGCATTGACTATGCAGGCGAAGAATGGGCTTCAAAACTATGGCGATGGACAGATACCTCAAGTCAGAGTAATCCGTTGTCTGCAAAACTAAAATAATCATTATCTGTAACAATAATATGGTCTAACATAGATATATCCATAAGTGTTGCAGCATCTTTAATTTTATTTGTAATTGTAGTATCAGCACCGCTTGGAAGTTTGTTTCCCGACGGATGATTATGTGCAATAATAATTCCCTGGGCCAGCCTGTCGAGAGCATGCCGGATAATCAGTTTAACGTCCATAACAGTACCGGTAGTCCCTCCGGCACTTATACGCAGGCTATCAATTATAAAATTAGCACGGTTAAGAAACATCACATGAAATTCTTCATGATGCAAATCTCCCATTAAAGGATGAAAATAATCAAATACAGTCTGACTGGATAATATTTTGCGTTGTTTAATTACATCTTCGAGCTTGCGTCGCTTCCCTAACTCCAAAGCTGCAACAATAGTGACAGCTTTTGCTTCTCCCACTCCTTTAAACCTTGTAAGATCCTTAAGTGTTTTCTTCCCAAGAGTATTTATATTATTATTACATGACCCCAGAATGTCTCTGGCAAGTTCAACAGCAGACTGATTAAACGAACCGGAGCCAAGCAGGATTGCAATAAGTTCTGCATCACTAAGAGAATCTGTTCCTTTTTTAAGAAGCTTTTCTCTGGGGCGGTCATCCTCCGACCAGTCTTTAATGGACTTTTTGTCTTTCATCTGAAACTTGGTTAATCTGAACGTAAAATTAAAAATTTCTCCTGAATATGACATGTATAAAATAAAAAAACTGCTCCGGAAATCCGGAACAGTTCAGTACTATGTGTGTTTAATATTATTAAGCTAACTGTGTAACGTGTTTGGTCAAAGAAGACTTTAAGTTAGCAGCTTTGTTTACATGAATAATGTTTTTCTTAGCAAGTTTATCAAGCATAGCAGCAACTTTAGGAAGCATTTCTTCTGCTTCTGCTTTATTTGATAAATTTCTTAAATCGCGAACAGCATTACGGGTTGTACGAGCATAATATTTGTTGTGCAATCTTCTTGCTTCAGTTTGTCTGATTCTTTTTTTTGCGGACTGATGATGTGCCATAATATCTTTACTTTCTTAAAATTAAACTATTAATCTTCCCTAAAATCGGACTGCAAATATACAATATTTTTTTTATCCAACAAGTTTATCAACAAAATATTTTAAATATTGCTAAAAATGTTGCAAACAGCAGGAATCAGTCGTTGTTAAAAACTCTTTTTATCAGGTTAAAAGTCATAATTATAGTGTAACCTGAGAAGAGCCTGTAATCAATTTTATTATTGCAATATCTAAAGTAGCTTATTTATCTTACATCTACTCAAATTTTATTTTAGAAACAAAAAACACGTTTCTTTTTCTTTTTACATTTTCTTCTTCAATATTTTTAATCCGTTGAGAGCCATATGCTATAAAATAGTTCCCATACCAGTAATCTATATTGGAAAATGATCTCTTGGTTACATCATCACTATAAGAGGTTTTAATTTCATCATATACCTTATTCTGAATAACATAACCATCGTTATCTACAATCTTGGACACAATATTTGAAGAATTTGCAAACACCATTTTTATCAGTTTGTCATCGTCCACCGATACTGATATAAAGCGTTTTACATGATATGGCTTATATAATGCCCACATTTCAAATGACTGGTCCCATTGTTTCTTACCATCAAGTCCGAATTTTACCAAAACGGCATGTGTGTATTGATAACCATCAAACACAGATTTTGTATGGGTAGTGGTAGTTGTAACTCCGTTAACAGTTGTTGTAACTGTCTCGGTTTCTGTTCTATAAGTCGGATAATATGCTTCTCCCAACATTAAATAACCATCCTCTCTTACAATAATATCGTGTACGGCAATTGAATAATTAAGAACAAATTCATTTCCATTGCTCTCTTTTCTTTTTTTCCGCTTTTCAATTCTCTTCTGTTGTTTTTCGGGTAAATACGACAAAAAATTCTTTAAACCGGCATAAGGACAAAATTCTATGTCTTCAATTGTACTGCCATTTGCTTTACAAAAAAATATACCTTCGGAAAAGAATGCATTATTTGCAGAATATGTCCCCGTAAAAATATATTCGCCACCTCCTGCATTATAAGATGAAACATCAATAATATTCTCATCAATATCTGCTGTAAGGTTGTAAACATCTGTTTTCTTACCGTTCCCGTCCAGCCGGACTACGTACATGTCATATTTCTTTTTGCCGGCTTTAACCCGGGCATACAGCATAATCTCATCTGAATCTTCAAGCAACTGAAAACCAACAAGTTGAATATCTTTTGATCTTACTTTATTCAGAGACAAAGGAATCGGGGTTTGCTTTCCGGTTTTCCAGTTTATCGAAAACAGGTATGGAGTACGTTTTATATCCGATTTAAAATATGCATAATCCCCGAGAACTGCCATATCACTTACATATACTTTCTTTGGCAATTTCCCGTCAACTTTTACAATAGCTAAATCGTCAGCAGAAATGCTTACTAAAGAGAAATTTCCTTTCGCATCTTTATAAAAAGTATGTAAATAATCTTTGGTACTGACTGTTTCGTCTGCTCTGAGCTTTTTGTCCAGTAAAACCGAATCAGATTTAAACGATTCCAGATTTTTGTCAAACAACTCATATCTGTAGTACCTGTCAGAAAAAGACCTAACGTCTCCTACCGATGTCATGACAAATCCTTTTTCTCCGAATTCGTAAATTTTCTCCTTGTCATATCCGTCATTCAAATTAAACTCCAATCGTTTATCATAAGATATCTGCGATATTGCAGATAAAGATATTCCCAAAACAAATATCAGTACCAGTGTTTTCATAAACATAAAAATAGAAAGATTAAATCAGATATCAAAAAACATTACAACAAAAATTACGGGATATAAAATTATAAAAAAGGCTCTCCTTACGGAAAGCCTTTAGAAATATATATATAGGTACTTTGCTTCGGACCCTATATAGAGGCCCTACTGTCTTAAAGCATACGGCTTTTTACATCATACCGCCCATGCCACCCATACCACCCATTCCCGGGTTGCCCATAGGAGCAGGATTTTCTTCAGGTAAGTCAGCAATTACACATTCAGTTGTAAGTAACATTCCTGCAATACTTGCTGCATTTTCGAGAGCAATACGTGCAACTTTAGCCGGATCAATTACTCCTGATTCATAAAGATTTTCGTAAACATCTGTTCTTGCATTGTAACCAAAATCTCCCTTTCCGTCTTTTACTTTCTGTACAACTACAGAACCTTCTTTACCGGCATTTTCAACAATACGACGGAGAGGTTCTTCCAAAGCTCTTAGCACAATTGAAATACCTATTGTTTCGTCTTCGTTGTCACCTTTAAGATCTTTAATTGCCTGAATTGCACGGATATAAGCAACACCACCACCCGGGATAATTCCTTCTTCAACTGCTGCGCGTGTAGCAGAAAGAGCATCGTCATAACGGTCTTTCTTTTCTTTCATTTCAACTTCGGTAGTTGCACCTACATAGATAACAGCAACACCACCGGCAAGTTTAGCCAGGCGTTCCTGAAGTTTTTCACGATCGTAATCGCTTGTAGTTACTTCCATCTGTTTTTTTATCTGAGCTACTCTTGCTTCAATTTGTTCTTTGCTTCCGGCACCGTCAACAATTGTTGTATTTTCTTTATCTATTACAACCTTTTCGGCACGACCAAGCTGAGAAATATTTGCATTATCAAGTTTAAGCCCTCTTTCTTCGGTGATAACTTCGCCACCTGTAAGAATAGCTATATCCTGAAGCATTTCTTTTCTTCTGTCACCAAAGCCGGGAGCTTTAACTGCAGCTATTCTGAGTGTTCCTCTTAAACGATTTACTACCAAAGTAGCCAAAGCTTCGCCTTCAACATCTTCTGCAATAACCAATAATGGTCTGCCTTCCTGTGCTACTGGTTCAAGAACCGGTAATAAATCTTTCATCGAAGCTATTTTCTTATCTGTAATAAGAATATACGGTGAATCAAGAACTGCTTCCATTTTTTCTGCATCTGTGATGAAATAAGGAGATACATATCCTCTGTCGAACTGCATACCTTCAACAACTTTTACTTCGGTTGCTGTTCCTTTTGCTTCTTCTATTGTTATTACGCCTTCTTTTTTTACTTTCTCCATTGCCATTGCAATGTCTTTTCCGATAGCTATTTCATTATTAGCCGAAATCATAGCAACCTGTTCTATTTTGCTGATGTCGTCACCAATATTTTTACTCATTTTTTTCAGTTCGGCAACTACCTGAGTAACGGCTTTGTCAATACCACGTTTCAAATCCATAGGATTTGCACCTGCAGTAACATTTTTTAACCCAACACCTACAATTGACTGTGCCAATACGGTAGCAGTTGTTGTTCCGTCACCTGCATCATCATTGGTTTTTGAAGCGACTTCTTTTACCATCTGTGCACCCATATTCATAAACGGATCTTTCAGTTCTATTTCTTTTGCAACTGTAACACCATCTTTAGTAACCTGAGGAGCTCCGAATTTTTTATCAATAACAACATTTCTTCCCTTGGGACCAAGTGTAACTTTAACTGCATCTGCCAGAGCATCTACACCTTTTTTCAACAAGTCTCTTGATTCTATATCAAATTTAATATCTTTAGCCATAGCTTTTTAATTTTATAAATATCCGACAATTATTCTTCAACTACTAACAAAATATCAGTCTGATTCATAATCAGATAATCTACATTGTCAATTTTAATCTCTGTTCCGCCATAACGTCCGTAAAGTACAACGTCACCAACTTTAACTTCCATTTGCTCGTCTTTCTTTGCATTTCCTACAGCTACAATTTTTCCACGCTGTGGTTTTTCCTGAGCAGAATCAGGAATAATAATTCCGCTTGATGTTTTTTGTTCTGCTGCCTGAGGCTGAACCAGAACTTTTCCTGACATTGGTCTTCCGATGTTTGCCATAATACTATATAATTTTAAGATTAAACATAAAATAAATCAACGCAGCCCGTTTTGCCAAAACTATGCCATTGGTTAAAACATGACAAAAATGCAAGTAAAACGGACTGCGCAATATCTTAATCTGACAGAATGTCTTTATCTGACAAATTTAAAATTCTGTCCGAGGTAGAAAGCATTTTCGCCCAATGCTTCTTCTATTCTCAATAACTGGTTATATTTTGCAATTCTGTCACTTCTCGAAGCAGAACCTGTTTTAATTAAACCGGTGTTTAATGCCACTGCAAGATCTGCAATAAAGACATCCTCAGTTTCGCCCGAACGGTGACTAATAATAGAAGTATAAGAATTTTTATGTGCAAGATTAACAGCTTCAAGAGTTTCTGTAACTGAGCCAATCTGGTTAAGTTTTACAAGTATTGAGTTGGCAACACCTTCGCTGATTCCTTTAGCAAGACGTACAGGATTGGTTACGAATAAGTCGTCACCTACTATCTGTATTTTCTTTCCTAATTTCTTTGTCATAAGTTTCCATCCTGCCCAATCGTCCTGATCCAGACCATCTTCAATTGAAATTACCGGATATTTTGATGTCCAGTCAACCCAGTATTGAACCATTTCGTCTGAGGTCATTTCTTTTCCGGTTGACTCAAAAATATACAGTTTTTTCTCTTCATTGTAAAATTCAGAAGCTGCAGCGTCCAGCCCGATATAAATATCTTTACCAGGTTTGTAGCCTGCTTTTTCAATTCCTTTAAGTACGTATTCTATTGCTTCTTCGTTTGATTTAAGATTCGGGGCAAATCCACCTTCATCACCAACATTAGTTGCATGTCCGGCTGCTTTTAAGACTGATTTAAGATTATGAAAAACTTCGGTTCCCATTCTTAAAGCTTCGCTGAAAGTAGGAGCACCTATAGGCATGATCATAAATTCCTGAATATCTATCAGATTATCGGCATGTTGTCCGCCATTGAGAATATTCATCATCGGGATAGGCAGAGTACGGGCATTAACACCTCCAAGATAATTATACAATGATAATCCGTGTTCCTGAGCTGCAGCCTGTGCACATGCCATCGAAACTGCCAGAATTGCATTTGCCCCGAGATCTGATTTATTTGCAGATCCGTCCAGCTTAAGCATTGCGCGGTCAATGGCCATCTGATCATCAACATAAAAACCTTTAAGTGCTTCGTTGATAGTATTTTCGACATTATAAACAGCCTGAAGAACACCTTTCCCCATGTATCTGTTTTTGTCATTATCTCTAAGCTCAACGGCTTCGTGAACTCCGGTTGAAGCTCCGCTCGGAACAGCAGCGCGTCCCAAAGCACCCTGAGTTGTGTAAACTTCTACTTCCACAGTTGGATTCCCTCTTGAATCCAAAATTTGTCTTGCGTTAATATTTGCTATTTGTCCCATATTCTTTTTTTTTCAAAAATAATAAAAAAGGGGATAATATATACCCCCTTTTCTTAATATCAAAAAATTAATGTTATTCTGCTTTTTCCTCCGGATTTTCAGGAGTGGCTTCTTCAACAACGTCAACTGCTGGTTCGTCAACCACAACTGCTTCGGCAACTGCTTCAGCTTTTTCTGCTTTAGGAGCTTTTTCTGCTTTAGGAGCGTCTGCGGTTTTTGATTTTGAACGTGAACGACGGCTTGTTTTTTTCTTTCCTTCTTTTGCTTCGAGCATAGCTTCGTTATAGTCAACGAGCTCAATAATACACATATCTGCATTATCTCCCAAACGGGTTGCTGTACGAAGAATTCTGGTGTAACCTCCCGGTCTGTCACCTACTTTTACTACTACTTCACGGAACAATTCAGTTACGGCCTCTTTACTTTCGAGATAGCTGAATACTACCCTACGGCTATGAGTTGTGTCTTCCTTAGCTTTTGTAAGCAATGGTTCTACATACATTTTCAACGCTTTTGCTTTTGCAACGGTAGTTGTAATTCTCTTATGTAAAATCAGCGACGCAGCCATGTTTGACAATAATGCCTGTCTGTGTGAACTTGTTCTGCCTAAATGATTGAATTTCTTATTATGTCTCATCTCTGTTCAATATTATTCCTTGTCCAACTTATATTTTGCTGTATCCATACCGAAATTCAGATTCTTAATATCCAAAAGATTTTCTAATTCGGTAAGTGATTTTTTACCAAAGTTTCTGAACTTCAGTAAATCTGTTTTATTAAACTGTACCAGATCGCCCAAAGTTTCTACTTCGGCAGCTTTCAGACAGTTGAGAGCTCTGACAGATAAGTCGAGGTCAACCAGTTTGGTCTTAAGAAGCTGACGCATTCTAAGTACTTCTTCATCAAACTCATCGCTGTCATGTTTTTCATCGCTGTCGAGAGTAATCTTTTCGTCAGAGAACAACATAAAATGATGAATAAGAATTTTTGCTGCTTCTTTCAAAGCATCTTTCGGATGGATAGATCCGTCGGTGTCAATCTCTACCAATAATTTCTCATAGTCAGTTCTTTGTTCAACACGCATATTCTCAACGTAATATTTTACGTTACGGATAGGTGTAAAAATTGACCCGATCGGAATAACACCGATAACATCATCAACAGGCTTGTTTTCTTCCGGCGGAACATAACCTCTGCCCTTAATAATATTTAATTCGAATCTGAGATTAACGTTTGAATTCATCCTGCAAATCAGCAAATCAGGGTTAAGAATCTTAAATCCTGATAAAAACTTACCGATATCTCCGGCTCTGAATTCTTCCTGTCCTGAAATAACAACTGTAACGTTTTCGTGATTCATATCCTCAATCTGTTGTTTGAAACGAACCTGTTTCAATTGCAGAATGATTTCTGTTACATCTTCCATTACTCCGGGGATAGTTGAAAACTCATGGTCAACGCCATCAATTTTCACTGATGAAATTGCAAAACCCTCCAGAGATGAAAGCAATATTCTTCTTAATGCATTACCTACAGTAATCCCGTAACCGGGTTCGAGCGGACGAAATTCAAATTTGCCATGAAAATCGTTAGCTTCAAGCATTATTACTTTATCAGGTTTTTGAAATGCTAAAATTGCCATCTATTTATTTTTTATTTTGAATACAATTCAACGATTAACTGCTCTTTAATGTTCTCAGGAATATCTTCTCTTTCCGGAACTGACATATATTTTCCTACCATAGCAGTACTATCCCACTCAATCCACGGATATTTTCCATGGTTAAAGCCGCTCAAAGTGTTTGTAATCAATTCGAGAGATTTCGATTTTTCACGAACTGCGATTACATCACCTGGTCTTACTGAATAAGAAGGAATATTGCACAATTCACCGTTAACCAGAATATGACGATGTGATACCAACTGGCGTGCAGCAGCTCTTGTAGGAGCAACTCCCATTCTGAAAACAACATTATCGAGTCTTGATTCGAGCAACTGGAGTAAAACAACACCTGTTACACCTTTACTTCTGGTTGCTTTTTCAAAAGTATTACGGAATTGTTTTTCCAACATTCCATAGGTATATTTTGCTTTCTGTTTTTCTCTGAGCTGAATACCATACTCTGAAGATTTTCTTCTTTTTTTGGTTAACCCGTGCATTCCCGGAGGATAATTCTTTTTTTCCAACACTTTATCCGGTCCGAAAATCGGTTCACCAAATTTCCTTGCAATTTTAGTTTGCGGTCCTCTATATCTTGCCATTGCTTAAAACTTATAAAATCAATATTATACTCTTCTTCTCTTTGGTGGTCTGCAACCATTGTGAGGTAACGGAGTTACGTCAACAATCTCGGTTACTTCAATTCCCATATTGTGCAAAGATCTGATTGCAGATTCACGTCCTGCTCCCGGTCCTTTCACAAATGCTTTAACCTTGCGCAATCCAAGATCAAATGCAACTTTACCACTATCCTCAGCAGCCATCTGTCCTGCATACGGAGTGTTCTTTTTTGAACCTCTGAAGCCGTTTTTACCTGATGAAGACCACGAAATAACCTGTCCTTCGTTGTTTGTTAATGTAACAATGATGTTATTAAACGAAGTGTGAATGTGAGCCTGTCCTGTAGCTTCGACTTTAACTACACGTTTTTTTGTTACTCTTGCTTTCTTAGCCATATCTCAATTATTTCTTTTTGTTGGCAATAGTTTTCTTTTTACCTCTGCGGGTTCTCGCATTGTTTTTTGTATGTTGACCTCTTAAAGGTAAACCTAAACGATGACGGATTCCGCGATAGCAACCTATGTCCTGTAAACGTTTGATGTTTAACTGGATTTCAGAACGCAACTCACCCTCTAGTCTGAATTGTCCGACTGCCTGACGTATTGCTGCAATCTGGTCATCATCCCAGTCTTTTGATTTAATGTTTTGGTCAACTCCTGCTTCCTGCAAAATCTGCGTAGCTCTGCTACGACCAATTCCATAGATGTAGGTAAGCGCTATTTCACCACGCTTATTGTTAGGGATATCTACACCCGCTATTCTTGCCATATTCTTAAATTTGATTAAATTATTACACTTACTATTTTATCCCTGACGTTGTTTAAACTTGGGGTTCTTTTTATTTATCACGTAAATTCTACCTTTTCTCTTAACGATAATGCAATCGTCACTTCTCTTTTTTACAGATGCTCTTACTTTCATTTTATATAATTTTTTTATTTGTACCTGTATGTAATTCTGCCTTTGGTTAAATCATAAGGCGACATTTCAAGTCTGACTTTATCTCCCGGCAATATTCGTATATAATGCATACGCATCTTTCCCGAAATATGTGCAATTATCACATGTCCGTTTTCGAGCTCTACGCGAAACATTGCATTTGATAATGCTTCGATTATTGTCCCATCCAACTCTATAGAAGGCTGTTTTGCCATAAAATTTTAATCTTTAAACTTTTTTCTTTAAAACTTCTTCTATTATACTAAAATCAGATAAAATATCTGCTTTATCCTTTCTTACTACCACAGTGTGCTCAAAATGAGCTGACGGCTTTCCGTCTTTTGTTCTGATTGTCCAATGATCTCTTTCCTGATAAATATCTTTCCTCCCCATGTTTATCATTGGTTCAATCGCAATTGTCATTCGTTCGCGAAGTTTTATTCCTTTTCCTTTTTTTCCATAATTAGGGACTTCCGGTTCTTCGTGCAAATGCCTTCCGATACCATGTCCAACCAACTCGCGGACAACCGAATAACCATGAGACTCTGCATGCTTCTGGACGGCACTCCCTATATCACCGATTGTATTACCGGCTATCGCCTGTTCTATCCCGATGTATAAACTTTCTTTTGTGCACTTTAAAAGAGCTTTAACTTCGGGCTTCACTTCTCCTACTTCAAAAGTATAGCATGAATCTCCGTTAAACCCGTTTAAAATTGCTCCGCAATCTACCGAAACAATATCTCCCGGTTTTAACATATAGCCTGAAGGAATACCATGAACAACAACATCATTTACAGAAATACACAAAGTATTCGGAAACCCGTTGTAGTTAAGAAATCCCGGAATTCCTCCGTTATCTCTTATAAACTCTTCGGCTAATTTGTCCAGTAAAGAAGTCGAAACACCCTCACGAATTTCTCCGGCAAGCATAGCATGTGTTCTTGACACAAGCAAATTGCTTTGTCTCATTAATTCAACCTCTTCCTCAGACTTTATAAATATCATCAAAGAACATTTTTTAATTATATTGCAGAAGCAGAACCTCTGCCTTTTATTCTGCCACTCTTTGTCAATCCGTCATAATGACGCATCAATAAATGGCTTTCAATTTGTTGTAATGTATCTAATACAACACCAACCAGAATCAATAATGAAGTTCCTCCGAAAAATTGAGCAAACTGACCATTAATTCCGATTAATCTGGCCATAGATGGCATAATAGCAATGAAAGCTAAAAAGATAGAACCCGGCAAAGTAATTTTTGACATGATTGAATCCAGAAACTCAACAGTCTTTTTACCTGGTTTAATACCCGGGATAAAACCTCCGTTTTTCTTCATATCTTCAGCCATTTGCTGCGGATTGATAGTAACAGCAGTGTAGAAGTATGTGAAAATTATAATCAACATTGCAAATGTAAAGTTATACCAAAAACCGGTATAATTTGAAAATGCTGCGGCAAAAGAACCCATGGTTTCTCCGCCAAAACCTGCCAACATCATCGGAACAAACATCAAAGCCTGAGCAAAGATGATAGGCATAACGCCTGCTGCATTAATTTTTAAAGGAATGTATTGACGAACACCTCCATATTGTTTGTTGCCAACAACTCTTTTTGCATACTGAACAGGAATTCTGCGAACAGCCTGAACCAATGCAATAGAAATCATAAATATTACAAACAATGCAATAATTTCAACCAACAACAAGATTAAACCGCCACCGATTTCATTAAATCTGACCAAAGCTTCTCCGAAGAATGCATAAGGCAATCTGGCAATGATACCGATCATGATTATTAATGAAATACCGTTTCCGATTCCGCGATCTGTAATCTTTTCCCCTAACCACATTACAAACATTGTTCCGGCAGTAAGAATAAGAACCGAAGAAATTGTGAAGAATGTCCCGGTAAGTACAAACGCCTGCGGAGGCAACTGAGCATGCAGATTAGCAACATAGGTAGGTGCCTGAAGAATAAGAATACCAATTGTCAGATATCTTGTTAACTGATTTATTTTCTTTCTTCCGCTTTCACCTTCACGCTGCAATCTCTGGAAATAAGGAACCGCAATACCTAATAACTGGATTACGATACTTGCCGAGATATAAGGCATGATACCCAATGCGAAAATTGACGCGTTAGAAAAAGCACCGCCTGAGAACATATCCAGAATACTGAGAACGCCTTCTGAAGTCTGTTTCTGCAAACCTGCCAATTCATTAGGGTTGATACCCGGAAGCACGACATGCGCTCCCAATCTGTAAATAACTATATATCCAAGAGTAAGAAGAATCCTTGTGCGAAGATCCTCAATCTTGAAAATATTTTTAATTGTATCAATAAATTTTTTCATTTATTAAAGTTTTTCGATGGTTCCACCTACTGCTTCAATTTTCTCAATTGCTGATTTTGAAAAAGCATGAGCTTTTACAATAACCTTTGCGGTCAATTCTCCGTTTCCTAAAATCTTAACCAAATCTTTTCTTGAAATCAGCCCGTTGTCATAAAGAGTGTCAAAATCAATAACCTGAAGGTTTTTGTTTTCAACCAAACGTTGCAATGTGGAAACATTTATGCCTTTATACTCAACTCTGTTACGGTTTTTAAAACCAAATTTCGGAGAAGTTCTCTGCAAAGGCATCTGACCTCCTTCAAAACCGATTTTACTTTTATATCCTGATCTGGATTTGGCACCCTTATGTCCTCTTGTTGAGGTTCCGCCTCTTCCTGATCCCTGTCCTCGTCCGATTCTCTTTCTATCTTTTACAGAACCTTCTGCAGGTGTTAAGCAACTTAAATCCATAATTTATATCTTTAAAATTATTAAATTTCTTCTGTTTTAACTAAATGACGCACTTTTTCAACCATTCCCATAATCTGAGGAGTAGCTTCGTGATCGACAGGATTGTTCATTTTTTTAATCCCTAAAGCCGCAAGAGTTAACTTTTGGCGTTCGGTGCTGCCGATTTTACTTTTTATCTGTGTAATTCTTATCTTAGCCATAACAAAATTTTTATCCGTTAAATACTTTATCGAGATTAACCTGTCTCTGATAAGCCACAGAGTTAGCGTCTCTTAATTCCACAAGAGCAGCAACAGTAGCTTTTACAAGGTTATGAGGGTTAGAAGACCCTTTTGATTTTGCAAGAATATCAGTAATTCCGGCACTTTCAAGAACTGCACGCATAGCACCCCCTGCTTTTACTCCTGTTCCGGAAGCAGCCGGTTTAAGCCATACTCTTGCTCCGCCAAATTTAGCGATTTGTTCATGAGGAATAGTACCTTTATGAATCGGAATTTTAACCAAATTTTTCTTTGCGTCTTCAACGCCTTTACCTATAGCTGTTGTTACCTCACCTGCTTTACCCAAACCGTATCCTACAATACCGTTTTCGTTACCAACTACAACGATAGCTGCGAAGCTGAATGTACGTCCGCCCTTGGTAACTTTTGTTACCCTCTGGATACTGACAAGTCTGTCTTTTAATTCCAGATCACTGGTCTTTACTTTTCTGATGTTATTTGACATATCTTATTATAGTTTAAGTCCACCTTCTCTTGCACCGTCAGCTAAAGCTTTTACCTTACCATGATACAAGTAACCATTTCTATCAAAAACCACTTGTGTTATTCCTGCCTCCAAAGCGGCTTTAGCTACAAGCTTGCCAACCATAGTTGCTTTTTGCGATTTTGTTGCAGTTGCAGATTCGATGTCTTTATGTTTTGATGTTGCAGACACCAAAGTTCTGGCATTAACATCATCAATGATCTGCACGCTGATCTGTTTGTTGCTGCGGAATACAGACATTCTTGGTTTTTCAGCAGTTCCGAAGATATTTCTGCGAATACTGCGTTTTATTTTTTCTCTTCTTTCGTTTTTAGAAAAAGCCATCTCATTAATTTTTTACAAATTAGACTTTAGCCGATTTTCCGGCTTTTCTGCGTAACTCTTCACCAACAAACCTGATACCTTTACCTTTATAAGGCTCCGGAGCGCGCAATGAGCGGATTTTAGCCGCTACCTGACCCAACAACTGTTTGTCAATACACGTCATTTTTAATGTAGTGTTACCACGTTTCTCACTTATACACTCTGCTTTAATTTCTTTTGGAAGCTGGAATAAGATACTATGAGAAAAACCCAAAGCCATATCAAGAACTCCGTCTGCAAGTTCAGCTTTATATCCTACACCAACAAATTCCTGATTGGTAGTAAAACCTTCAGAAACGCCGGTAATCATATTTGCAATAAGTGCTCTGTAAAGACCGTGTTTAGATCTCATTTCTTTATCATCTCCCGGCCTGCTTACAGTTATAATGTTTTCGTTCATTTCAACGGCAATAGCCGGATCAACCTGTTGTTTAAGCTCTCCAAGAGGGCCTTTAACTGTTACCAAATTGTCTGAACCAACATTTACTGTAACATTAGCAGGTATTGTTATGGGTAATTTACCTATTCGTGACATTCTTCAAAATTTTAATAAACGTAACACAATACTTCACCACCAACATTCTCTCTGCGAGCTTCTTTGTCGGTCATTACTCCCTTGTTTGTTGACAGAATTGCTATGCCCAAACCATTCAATACTCTTGGCATAGAATCGGTATCAACATACTTTCTCAAACCAGGTTTACTAATTCTCTCTAATTTTTTAATTGCTGAGGCTTTGGTTACAGGATGATACTTTAAAGCTATCTTAATGTTCCCCTGATAACCGATATCCTCAAACTTGTAATTTAAAATATAACCTTTGTCAAAAAGCACCTTTGTCATTTCGCGCTTTAAGTTTGAACCAGGAATTTCAACAATTTTATGTCCTGCCATCACGGCATTTCTGATTCTGGTTAAATAATCTGCAATAGGATCAGTCATTATTCAAAAATTTAAAATTATTACCAACTTGCTTTTTTAACTCCGGGAATTAAACCGTACGAAGCCATTTCGCGGAAAGCGATACGGCTGATACCGAACTGTCTCATATAACCTTTAGGTCTTCCACTCTGACTGCAACGATTGTGAAGTCTGATTTTTGAAGAATTTTTAGGAAGATTATGGAGAGCCTCGTAATTACCTTCTGCTTTATATTGTTCTCTCTTTGCCGCATATTTTTCAACTAATTTTAGTCTTTTAACTTCGCGGGCTTTCATTGATTCCTTAGCCATACTAACTCTTTTTTAAGTTTTTAAACGGAATACCAAAATGTTTCAATAACGCATAACCTTCTTCATCAGTCTGGGCTGTTGTTACAAAAGTTATATCCATACCAAGAATTCTGTTGATCTTGTCAATATCAATCTCCGGGAAAATAATTTGTTCACTGATACCTAAAGTATAGTTTCCTTTTCCGTCAAATTTATAATTAACCCCACGAAAATCTCTGATACGTGGTAATGCAACAGCGATAAGTCTTTCAAGAAATTCGTACATTTTTTCCCTGCGTAAAGTTACTCTAACGCCAACAGGCATTTTTTTACGAAGTTTAAAATTTGAAATATCTTTTTTTGATAAAGTTGAAACCGCTTTTTGGCCTGTTATTGTAGTAAGCTCTTCAATAGCAATATCAATAAGTTTTTTGTCAGAAATAGCCTGACCAAGACCCTGATTAATTACTATCTTTTCAAGTTTCGGAACCTGCATAACGCTTTTGTATCCGAACTCCGTCATCAAGGTAGAAACTATTTCTTCCTGATACTGTTTTTTCAATGTAGGGACAAATTTTTTCTCCATTATTTAATCTCCTCTCCAGATTTTTTTGAAAAACGAACCAATTTGCCTTCGCTATTTCTTTTGCGACCTATACGGGTTGGTTTTCCTGTTTTAGGATCAACTACCATAAGGTTAGAAATATGAACGCCTGCTTCTTTTTTAATAATACCACCCTGCGGATGCTCTGCATTAGGCTTTTGATGTTTCGAAATCAGGTTTACGCCTTCGACAATTGCTCTGTCTTTGCTTCTCTGAACTTCGAGAACTCTGCCTTGCTGACCTTTAGACTCACCTGAAATAACATAAACGGTGTCGCCTTTTTTGATATGCAATTTTTTATTAGTCATGACAATAATTTTTTATAACACTTCTGGTGCCAATGATACAATTTTCATATACTGCTTTTCGCGTAATTCTCTGGCAACAGGACCAAATATACGTGTTCCGCGCAATTCACCCGCTGCATTAAGCAATACGCATGCATTGTCATCAAATCTGATATAAGATCCGTCCTGACGTCTAACCTCTTTCTTTACTCTAACAACAACAGCCTTTGCTACAGCTCCTTTTTTTACGTCGCCTCCCGGCAAAGCATTTTTGACACTGACTACAATTTTATCTCCCAAAGAGGCGTATTTTCTGGCTGTACCTCCGAGAACACGGATACACAAAACTTCTTTTGCTCCGCTATTGTCAGCTACATTTAATCTACTTTCTTGTTGTATCATGACTATTTAACTTTTTCAATAATATTAACTAATCTCCAATTTTTGTTTTTGCTTAACGGACGTGTTTCCATTATCTGAACCACATCACCGATATCGCAGGTATTGGTTTCGTCATGGGCAACAAATTTTTTGGTTTTATTCACGAATTTGCCGTATTTAGGATGTTTTTCTTTCCTTTTAACAGCAACTACGATTGATTTGTCCATTTTATTGCTGACAACGATGCCAATACGTTCTTTTCTTAAATTCCTGTTTTCCATAGTCAGTCCCTATTTAGTCTCGGTTAATTCTCTTTTGCGAAACTCGGTCTTAAGTTTAGCAATTAATCTTCTTAATTCTTTTATACGCTGAGGGTTTTCGAGTGGCGAAACAGCATGATTCATTCTGAGTTTAGTCAGATTAAACTGCTCGGTATCAATCCTTTCGGCGATTTCTTTGGTGGTTAAACCTACTATTTCTTTATTTTTCATCTCACTCAGATTTATTCGTTATAATCATAATCGTGTCTCACGATGAATTTTGTCTTGATAGGCAATTTCTGAGCAGCTAATCTTAAAGCTTCTTTTGCTATATCAAAAGACACTCCTTCTGCTTCAAATAATATTCTACCCGGACTAACTCTGGCAACAAAACCTTCCGGAGCTCCTTTACCTTTACCCATACGAACCTCTGCAGGTTTTTTGGTAATAGGTTTATCCGGAAAGATTCTTATCCATATTTGTCCCTGACGTTGCATTTTTCTGGTAACAGCGATACGGGCTGCTTCAATCTGGCGTCCTGTGATCCAGGCAGCTTCCATTGCTTTAATTCCGAACGAACCGAAAGCAATAACATTTCCGCGCTGAGAATTACCTTTCATTCTCCCTTTTTGCTGTCTTCTGAATTTTGTCTTTTTTGGCTGTAACATAGCTCTAATTTTTCAGATTTATTTCCTTCTTTTTCTATTATTATTTCTCTGATCTCTCTGGTCTGATCCCGGAGCTTTTTTACCCTGAACAGATTTGCCTAAATTAGGAGACAAATCTCTTTTTCCGTAAATTTCGCCTCTGCAGATCCAAACTTTAACACCGATTAAACCGGTTTTTGTTAAAGCCTCAGCCAAAGCATAATCAATATCGGCTCTTAATGTATGAAGAGGAGTTCTTCCTTCTTTATACATCTCGCTTCTTGCCATTTCAGCACCGTTCAGACGACCGGAACATTGAATTTTGATACCCTCTGCTCCCATACGCATTGTTGAAGCGATAGCCATTTTTACTGCACGACGATAAGCAATTTTGCCTTCAATCTGACGTGCAACATTATTAGCAACTAATTCTGCTTCCAATTCAGGACGTTTGATTTCAAAAATATTGATCTGGACATCTTTATTGGTAATTTTTTTCAATTCTTCACGAAGTTTATCAACTTCATCTCCTCCTTTACCAATTACGAAGCCCGGACGTGCTGTATTAATAGTTATTGTTATCATTTTCAAAGATCTTTCGATGATAATCTTTGAAACGCTTGCTTTGTCCAAACGTGCATTTAAATAACGACGAATGCTTGCGTCTTCAGCAAGTTTGTCAGCATATTTCTTTCCTCCAAACCAGTTAGAATCCCATCCCTTGATTATGCCTAATCTGTTGCTTATCGGATTACATTTTTGTCCCATGAATATTATGCGTTTTCGTTTACTAATACTTTTTCACTTTTACTATCTACCACTAAAGTAACATGGTTTGAACGTTTTCTAATCCTGTTAGCTCTTCCCTGAGGAGCAGGTTTGATACGTTTCAAAGCACGACCTTCGTCAACGTGGATTAGTGAAACAATAAGACCAGCATCTTCCATTCTTGACCCTTCGTTCTTTGCCTGCCAGTTGGAAACTGCTGACTTTAACAACTTCTCAATATCACGAGAAGCTGCTTTCGGAGAGTATTTAAGAATGTCCAAAGCTTTGTCTACTTCAACACCTCTGATAAGGTCTGCCACAAGTCTCATTTTTCTGGGAGAGCTCGGACAATTGCGAAGAATAGCAAAGCTCGTGCTTTTCTTTTCTTCTTTTATTCTGTCTGCTTTTATTCTTTTACGTGCGCCCATAATACAATATTATTTTTATTTCTTTTTACCACCATGACCTCTAAAGGTTCTGGTCGGTGCAAATTCTCCCAACTTGTGTCCTACCATATTTTCAGTAACATAAACCGGAATAAATTTATTCCCGTTATGTGTTGCGAAAGTGTGTCCTACAAATTCCGGCGGAATAACTGATGCTCTTGCCCAGGTTTTGATGGCTGTTTTCTTTCCGCTTGCATCCATTGCGATTACCTTCTTTTCTAACTTGAAGTCGATAAATGGTCCTTTTTTAAGTGATCTGCTCATAATTCACTGTTTACTTTTTCCTACTTTCAATTATATACTTGTTGGATTCTTTTTTCTTGCTACGTGTTTTGTAACCTTTAGCAAGTAAGCCCTTTCTTGAGCGTGGGTGTCCGCCTGAAGATCTTCCTTCTCCACCACCCATTGGGTGATCAACAGGATTCATTACTACACCTCTAACTCTCGGACGTCTTCCCATCCATCTGGTTCGGCCGGCTTTACCGCTGCTTTCAAGGGCATGGTCAGAATTTGACACTGTCCCGATTGTAGCTTTGCAGGTAATCAAAATTTTTCTTGTTTCGCCTGAAGGCATTCTAACAATTGCATATTTACCTTCTCTTGATACTAATTGTGCATAAGTACCGGCACTTCTTGCAATAACAGCGCCCTGTCCGGGTCTGAGCTCAATATTATGAACTACTGTTCCTAACGGAATATCAGCAAGGAATAATGTGTTTCCTAACTCAGGAGCAACTCCTTTGCCGGATTCCAAAATCTGCCCTACCTGTATACCATTCGGAGCCACGATATATCTTTTCTGACCATCTTCGTAAACAACCAAAGCAATACGAGCCGAACGATTCGGATCATATTCAATAGTTTTTACTGTTGCCTTCATACCGTCACGTTCTCTTTTAAAATCAATCAGTCGGTAATTTCTCTTGTGACCACCGCCGATATAACGCATGGTCATCTTACCCTGATTGTTTCTACCACCGGATTTTCTAATCGGTACCAACAAAGATTTTTCCGGAACAGTACAAGTGATCTCGTCAAATGCACTGATCGTTTTAAATCTTTGACCCGGTGTTGTCGGATTTAGTTTTCTTAAAGCCATCTCTATTCTTTAAATATTGCTGTAAAAATCAATTACCTCTCCCTTTGCCAATGTGATGATTGCTTTTTTGTATGCATTTGTTTTGCCTCTCTGAACACCTGCTTTGGTAAAACGAACCTTGGTTTTTCCACCATAACGCATTGTATTAACAGACTCGACATTAACCTCGTACATTTTTTCAATCGCTGCTTTTACTTGCAGTTTATCAGCACGTTTGTCAACAATAAAACCATAACGATTCAAAGTTTCACCTTGTTTCGTCATTTTTTCGGTTACTATTGGTCTTATTAAAATATCCATTTTTTTGTCTTTTTAAGCTAAATAATTCTCAAAAACGTCTATTGACTTCTCTTCCATCATTAAAATCGAAGCCCACATAATGTCATAAGTGCTTAAATCTGAGGCAGTTACAACATTTACATCCCTTAAATTTCGAGAAGACAAATATACATTTTTATTTGATTCTGCCACAATTAAAAGAATTTTTTTATCACTAAACTTAAAATTATTTTTTAAGCCAATGATATTCTTGGTTTTGATCTCATCAAACGACAAGTTATCAACAACAAAAATGTTATTTTCTTTTGCACGATATGTTAATGCAGATTTACGCGCCAATCTCTTGAGTTTTTTGTTTAACTTGAAGTTATAAACTCTTGGTTCCGGACCAAAAACTCTTCCTCCGCCTCTGAATAACGGGCTTTTGATGCTACCAGCTCTGGCAGTACCGGTTCCTTTCTGACGTTTTAATTTTCTGGTACTTCCGGAAACGAGACCACGATGCAATGATGAATGCGTTCCCTGGCGTTTATTTGCCATATGTTGTTTGCAATCAAGATATATTGCATGATCGTTAGGCTCAACTCCAAAGATAGACTCATTGAGTTCTATCTGTCTTCCGGTTTCCTCTCCCGATTTATTATATACTGATACTTTCATTATCTTTGAATAGTTAAATATGAACCTTTTGACCCGGGAACAGAACCTTTAACAATAACAAGGTTACTTTCCGGAATCACTTTTAAAACTCTCAAACTGATCATTTTAACGGTATCTCCTCCTGTACGTCCGCCCATACGCATTCCTTTGAATACTCTTGACGGCCATGAAGATGCTCCCAATGATCCTGGTGCTCTAAGGCGGTTATGCTGACCATGAGTCGCATCATTAACACCGGAAAAACCGTGTCTTTTTACTACACCCTGAAACCCTTTTCCTTTTGAGGTTCCTGTTACATCACAAAATTCACCTTCAATAAAAATATCTACAGTGATTTTATCTCCTACCACTACTTCAGCAAAGTCTTCACCTTTCTTAATTTTTCCGAAGTCCTTAAACTCTGCCAACTTCCTTTTCGGAGTGGTACCGGCCTTTGCGAAATGGCCTTTCATCGCTTTGGTCGTATGCTTTTCCTTCTTTTCATCGAAAGCCAGCTGCACTGCCTCATAACCATCAGTTTCCATATTACGGATCTGGGTTACTACGCAAGGCCCTGCTTCAATAACAGTGCATGGAATGTTTTTTCCCTCAACACTGTAAATGGAAGTCATACCTACTTTTTTACCAATAATTCCTTGCATTTCAATTCTTTTTTAAAATTTAACTCGCTTTAATTTCCACATCTACTCCACTCGGTAATTCTAATTTCATCAGAGCATCAATCGTTTTTGAAGTCGTACTGTAAATATCAAGTAAACGTTTGTAAGAACTTAGTTCGAACTGTTCTCTTGATTTTTTATTTACGAATGTAGAACGATTAACTGTAAAAATACGTTTGTGTGTAGGAAGCGGAATTGGTCCTCTTACTATTGCACCGGTAGTTTTTACGGTCTTAAGAATTTTCTCTGCTGATTTGTCAACCAAATTGTGGTCGTAAGATTTCAGCTTAATTCTGATTTTTTGATTCATACTATTCTTCTATTATTAAAAAATAAACTTTCTGCTATTTACTAATTCTTCCAATACATCAGCAGGCACTCTCTCATAATGTGAGAATTCCATACTGAACATTGCCCGGCCTGAACTTATTGTGCGCAATGCTGTCACATATCCGAACTGCTCAGACATCGGTACTTTTGCTTTTAGTACACGATGTAATCCTTTTTGATCCATTCCTTCTATCGTGGCACGACGACGGTTAAGATCTGCACTTATATCTCCAAGATATTCTTCAGGTGTTACAATTTCAAGTTTCATTACCGGTTCAAGAATTGTGCTTTTCAGTTTTTTTGATGCTTCACTGAAGCACATTCCTGCTGCAATCTGAAATGCCAAAGGATCACTATCAACATTATGATAACTTCCGTCAACAAGTTCCACTTTCATGCTATGAACAGGATAACCTCCGATAGGCCCGTTCATCATAGCTTCCCGGAAACCTTTTTCAACTGCAGTAATGTACTCTTTAGGTAATTTACCTCCGGTAATACTGTTTGTAAACACAAGCCCTGTTACATCTCTGTCATTAACAGTTCCTATATTTACAGTAATATCAGCAAATCTGCCCTTGCCGCCGGTTTGCTTTTTAAATATATAATTATGTCTGATGTTATCAAGGAATTCTTCTTTGTAATTAACCTGTGGTTTTCCCTGATTTATTTTAAGTCCGAATTCTCTGACCAAACGATCTATGATAATCTCAAGGTGTAATTCACCCATCCCGCTTACCAGAGTTTGACCGGAAACTTCGTCGTATCTTATTGTAAATGTAGGATCTTCTTCTGCCAATTTCGCCAGAGCCTGAACAAGTTTTTCAAGGTCGGCCTGGTATTGAGCTTCAACAGCAATTGATATCACAGGCTCAGGGAATTGCATCTTGTCAAAGATTACCGGTTTGTTCTCATCACAAAGGGTATCTCCTGTTATAACTTCTTTTAACCCGACAATTGCGCAGATATCTCCTGCCTCTATACTCTCAATCTGCGTTTGCTTATTTGAGTGCATCTGGAAAATCCTGGTAACTCTCTCTTTTTTCCCGCTACGGACATTATAAATCATTTGCCCGGTTTTGATCTCCCCGCTATATATCCTCAGATAAGCAAGTTTACCGACAAATGTATTAGCAGCAATTTTAAAGCACATTGCAGCTAATGGTCCTTTCGCGTCAGGATGACGAACAACAAGTTCGTCTGTTTTGGGATGATGTCCTGTTATTGCATCAACATCTAACGGAGAAGGTAAATAATCACAAACAGCATTAAGCAAAAGCTGAACTCCTTTATTTTTAAATGCCGAACCGCACAACACAGGAACATATTTTCCGTTAACTACAGACTTTCTCAACAGATTTTTAAATTCCTGTATCGAAATTTTTGTTCTGTCTTCAAAAAACATTTCCAACATCTGATCATCACCTTCGATAACAGTTTCGATAAGCTTTTCACGATATGCCAAAACCTCATCTTTCATATCTTCAGGCACGTCAGTAACTTCGTAATTTACGCCTAAAGATTCATCGTCATCATGCCAGACATATGCTTTTTCTTCAATAAGATCAATTACCCCGGTAAAACTATCTTCTTCTCCAATAGGCAATTGCATTATCAAAGGCTTTGCTCCCAGCTTTTCCTCTATCTGCTGAACTACACCTATAAAATCTGCCCCTGAACGGTCCATTTTATTTACAAATGCCAATCTGGGGACATTGTAGCGGTTTGCCTGATGCCAGACTGTTTCACTTTGTGGCTCAACACCTCCTACTGCACAAAAAACAGCAATCGCTCCATCAAGAATTCTTAAGGAGCGCTCTACTTCTACAGTGAAGTCAACATGACCTGGGGTGTCAATAATATTTATCTTATACTTACTGTCATCGACATTCCAGAATGTCGTGGTAGCGGCAGAAGTGATTGTTATTCCTCTCTCCTGCTCCTGTACCATCCAGTCCATCGTGGCAGTACCTTCATGAACTTCTCCGATCTTGTAATTAATCCCGGTATAATACAAAATGCGCTCAGTAGTCGTGGTTTTACCCGCGTCTATATGAGCCATTATGCCTATATTTCTGGTATTTACAAGATTAAAACTCATTGAAAGGCGATATTAAAATCTGAAGTGAGAGAAAGCTTTATTAGCTTCAGCCATTCTGTGAGTATCTTCTTTTTTCTTGAATGCAGCACCCTCATTGTTGTATGCAGCCAGAATTTCAGCGGCAAGTTTTTCTGCCATTGAACGACCACTACGTTTACGGGCATATAACAACATCCATTTGTGACTAACTGAAATTTTTCTGTCAGCACGGATTTCTGTAGGTACCTGAAAAGTAGCTCCACCAATTCTGCGGCTCTTTACCTCAACAGAAGGAGTGATATTATCCAAAGCTTTTCTCCATATTTCAAGAGGTGCTTCTTCAGAGTCTTTCATTTTCTTTTCAATAATATCCATACATTCGTAAAAAATCTTAAAAGAAGTTGATTTTTTACCATCCCACATCATATCATTAACAAATCTGGTTACCCTTGAATCGTTAAATTTAGGATCCGGTAATATCGTTCTTTTCTTTGGTCTTGACTTCCTCATTTTATTTCAAATTATAAACTTTACTATTTTTTCTTGCCTTTTGTTGCAGCAGCAGCGGCAGCACCTTTCTTAGGTCTCTTTGTTCCGTATTTTGAACGTCTTTGATTACGGCCATCAACACCAGCAGTATCCAAAGCGCCACGAACAACGTGATATCTTACACCAGGTAAATCTTTTACTCTTCCACCACGTACCAGAACAATAGAGTGTTCCTGTAAATTGTGTCCTTCGCCCGGAATATAAGCATTTACTTCTTTTCCGTTTGTTAATCTTACTCTGGCCACTTTACGCATTGCCGAATTTGGCTTCTTGGGTGTTGTTGTATATACTCTGGTACATACACCTCTGCGTTGCGGACATGAATCCAATGCCGGTGATTTGCTCTTGTCAATGGTTACCAGCCTACCTTTTCTTACTAATTGTTGTATTGTTGGCATAAAACCTGTTAATTTTTAATTTCAACTACTTTATAAATTTTTGGACTGCAAAGGTAGATTATTTTTTTTTATTAACAACATAAGTGTTAATTTTTTTTATTAATTTCTGTTATCAACATCTTTTCAGATTGTTGATAACTAATTTTAATACTGAAAATAAGGGAAAACATAGCAATTTTTATCTGCATTTTTCCCTCCGTAAAATATAGTTTGTTAATATTTTCTTCCTGCCTTATTGAAAATTCTGAAAATTTCAACCTTTTTTAAAGTAATCAAACATGATTTTTATTCGCGAATCAAATAAGGCATTATATTTGTAAAAATTAACCGGACTAAAAACTATATGTTATGAAAAACTATTTTTTATTAATATTAATAGGTATAACCTTAACTGGATTATTTCTCACTTCCTGTGACCCTTCTGACCCTGTTCAGAATGATAAAGTTATAGAAGTATCATCAGATATTACAACTGCAACAGTCTGGTCCGGCGATAAGATTTATGTAATCAGAAAATTTGACTTTTCAGTAGATGCAGAATTAACCATAGAAGCCGGAGCGATTATAAAATTCCCGACTGAAGCTAAATTTATGACCGTTTCCGGTAATGGAAAAATCAATGCAAACGGATCTGCAACTTCACCAATCATATTTACATCATATAAAGATGACAACAGCGGAGGTGACACAAATAACGACGGAACAACTACAACTGCCGCAACAGGGGATTGGGGAAATATTGATCTGAACGGGACATCCGGATCTGTTTTTAATTATTGCAAATTTTTATATGGCGGAAACGGGACATCACCCAGCTCAACTCTTGAAATGGGTGGAGAATCTATGGCCACAATACAGAATTCCACATTTGCTTTTAATGGCGGCGGCAAAAACGGCAACTATTATATAGGAGCCTTAAATGCTGACAACGCAGATGCAACATCAATTATCCGCAACAACACATTTTATAATAACAATCTCCCTATTACAATAAATGCCGAAATTGATATGGATAACTCTAACCAGTTTTCTTACGGAGAAAATAAAAATACCAATAATGCTATTTACGTTTCCCGTAATATTGAGAAAAATACCAGTTGGACGGAGGATGAAGTTGCTTTTGTAATTACATCTGAAAACATGAGTGTTGGCATTGGTAAAACATTAACTTTAGGAGACAATGTAGTTCTCAAATTTGTAGAAGGATCTGCACTGACATTATTATCCGGGGAGTCTGCTATGCCCAATTATGACGGAACAGGCGTATATTACACTTCGCTGAAAGATGACGAACTTCTCGGAGATTCAAACGGAGACGGTAGTTTAAGTTCTCCGGCATCTGCAGACTGGACAGGCATTTTCCTTGACAGTTGGAAAAGTACCGGATATGCTACCTGGCCAAACATCAAATACAATGATCCTAACGCTTCATCAAAAAAATAATTTAAAGGGCTAAGGCCCTTTTTTATTTCCAGATAAACTCAGAAATATCAATATTTCCACCACTTATAATGACACCGGCATTTTTACCGTAAAAAATATCCGGATTGTTTATTATTGCAGCAAGTCCCACCGCACCCGATGGTTCAACAACAATTTTTAAGTTCTCATAAATCATTCGCATTGCAGAATAAATATTATCTTCACCACAAAGAATAATATCATCAACCTTTTCTTTAATAATTTCAAAAGTTTTATCTCCAAGAGATGTCAATAACCCATCGGCAATTGTTAGTGGATTTGTTTGAGGAATAATATATCCTGCTTTAAATGAGCGAAAAGCGTCATCGGCCATATCCGGCTCTGCTCCAAAAACTTTTATTTTAGGCGAAAGTTCTTTTGCCGACAATGCCGTTCCTGAAAGCAATCCTCCACCACCTACAGGAGCAACAATCATATCGGGCTCTTTTCCCAACTGATTCAAAAACTCATAAGCACATGTAGCCTGACCTGTAATTATCCTGTAATCATTATAAGGATGAATAAATTCAGCACCTGTTTCATCAATTACCTTTGCAGAGCTGGTTTCCCTGGCTTCAAGTATCGGGACACAAAAAACAATATTCCCGCCATATTCCTTCACGGCATTGATTTTAACCTTTGGGGCATTCTCCGGCATAACAATATATGCTGTAGTTCCGAACAACTTTGCCGCCAACGATAAAGCCTGAGCATGATTCCCTGATGAATGCGTAACTACACCATATTTTAAAACATCTCCGGATAAACTGCTTACAGCATTTAAAGCTCCGCGGAATTTAAATGCTCCGGTTTTTTGCATATTCTCGCATTTAAAAAAAATATTACAACCACATATCTTGTTTATTCTTGTTGAAGTTAATACCGGAGTTTTTATAGCGTACGGCAGTATTTTATCTGCTGCTTCAATAATCTTATTAATTGTAATCATAAATTTTATGGGTAAAATGCTTCAATAATATGATCTGTCTCTGTTCCTTCTTTTAAAAATAAAACTGAAATTATATCGAACCGGCTTTCTCCCTGATAATTTGTCTCTGAAATATATGATTCGGCGGCACTTATTAAAAGTTTTTGCTTTTTCTTTGTTACAAATTCCTCGGGATTTCCCCAGTAATTTTCTGTTCTCGATTTGACTTCAATAAATACCAGACAATCCCCGTCCTGTGCAATAATATCAATTTCCTTATGCTTAAAAGTCCAGTTAGCAGCAATAATTTTATAACCTTTTGAGGCTATAAATTTTTGCGCAACTTCTTCCCCTTTTTTCCCAAGCAGGTTGTGATCAGCCATAAAAAAATCCCGATTAAAAACCGGGATTAAAGATAGCAATATTTTTTTACTATTTAGTGTGTGACTACTAACTTGATGGTTTTCTCAATCTTACCTTCATTGAAAAGACGGCAGAAATAATATCCGTTCTCCCATTTACTGCAATCAATATTAACCTGATTTGCAGAACCTGAATTTATTCTGGCAACAGACTTCCCTAAAACATTAAAGACTTCAACAACTGCTTTACTTCCGTAATTGTGTTCAATTGTAAAGTTATTTCTGGCAGGATTCGGATAAACACTGAAATCTCTTGCTATACTTGTATTAATCGAAGTTTGTGTCGAATATGTAACAATGACATAAACGAAATCAGACTCATTTGCAGTATTATAAACTTTATATCTTACTGTAGAAACCCCTGAATTAGATCCCTGATCAAAATGCATTGCTGCCGGTCCGGATATCTCATTAGGATTTAAAACAAATGTCGGAGTTGTTGAAGAAGTAACACACGCCCCACCGCTTGTTTCTGTTGCAGGAGAACACATAGAATCAAAAGAGCCTGAAACAGGACCTTCCAGAAAAGTTTTGCTTATTTTTGCAGAAATAATACTGCCTGTAAGATTTTGTACTTTTATATCAAACTCTACTTCATTATTCACAGTTATCGGAACAATAATTGTATTTCCGGTAATAACCTCATCAGAATCGTTTAATATGGCAAAAGATTGTGCATTAGCCAGATTAACAGTTAAAACACAAGACAAGAGAATAAATAATTTTTTCATAAAATTTCATTTTTTCAAAGATAATTATAATTTTAAAACGACAAAATCATATTATACAAAAACAACATTATTTATTAGAAGATAACAAAAAATAATTAATTATTAAAAGCGATCTTATCGTAAAGATTAAAATGGTCAATTAAAAAAAGTAGCCCTATAGAAGTTAATATTTAATATTAAAACCCATTAAAACAGTATTTTTGTCTAAATTTGTATAATTGCAGCAACCAAAATTGAAAATCTTAATCTATATTAGCAAAAAATTACTTAAATCTTTATTAACTAAATTTATGAATTTATGAAAAAACTTGCTCTACTATTTAGTTTGGTATTAATGTTCAGTATTTCGTATGCACAGCACACGATTTCTATGACTCTTGTTACAGACAGGTATGCATCAGAAACTACCTATGAATTGGTTAACACATTAACAGATGAAGTATTGGCATCAGGAGGACCATGGTCAGATCTCAGTGCTAACGGAACAACTGTGAGAACAATTGCTCCCGTAGATGTTGACGGGACTGGTTGTTACGCATTTTATGTTTATGACGCGTATGGAGACGGAATATGTTGTGCATATGGCTCAGGGTATTTCGAAGTGTACTATGATGCCGTTTTAGTAGGTGACGGAGGATCTTTTGGATCTGTCGCAAGCGTAGTCGGAATGGGAGAAGGATGCCCTCAAAATGAAATCGAGTTAGTTGACATTACAATGCCTGATTACACAATTACAGGACAAAGTTATTCTGTTACAGGAACTGTTCTTAGTAATGGGGTCTCCACGACATCATTTGATGTAACTTATAAAATTGATGATGGAGAATTTGTAACAGAATACACTCATACATGCAATATATCAATGGGAGGGACAACCAATTTCACCCATGACATCCCTGTTACATTTGATGCTGACGGGACATATGTAATTACAGTTACTGTTTCAAACCCGAACGGATCTGTAGATGATGAGTCTGATAACACCCTAACCCATACAATTATTTCAAATACAGGTCATACTCCAAGAAAAGTTTTACTTGAACAATTTTCTACCGGACAATGTCCAAACTGTCCTGCCGCAACTACAAACATTACTTCATGGTTAAGCACAAGACCTGACGTAATCTGGATCACTCACCATGCCGGATATTACACAGACCCTATGACAATTAGTGAAAATACAGAATTGTTGGTTTTCTTCAATGATGGTGGCTCCACTTATGCTCCTGCATGTCAGTTAGACAGAAAATTTCTTTCTCCGGACGGAGATCCGGGACCGATTTTCTTCCCTGGAAGTAGTTACACTCCTGGTTTAATAGATAGCAGAATTGAGACTCCTGCATTTGTAACTGTTGAAATGGAAGGGATATATAACCCCGAAACAAGAGAATTGGACCTTACCGTTTCAGGAGAATTTGTAGGTAATGTTGCAGATCAGGATCTCAGACTTTCAGTTTACATTATTGAGGATGGTATTGTAGGTACTCAAGCCGGCGTTACAGGAAGTTACACACACAATCATGTTATGAGAGATGCAATATCTGCAACATTTGGAGATACTGACGTTATTGCAAACGGAAATGTAGGAACAACATATACCAAAACATATACATATACTCATAATGCAACATGGGTTCCTGAAAATCTTTCTATCGTTGCTTTTGTAAACAATTGGGATGCTTCCGATGTAAACAATCGTGCAATTCTTAATGCCGCAAAAATGCATATAAATGACTTTATCAGCAACACAAATGATGTAAATGCTGATAATGTTATGGTATTCCCGAATCCTGCTAATGATGTATTAAATATTAATTTCGCCGAAGGAGCAAACATTCAGATTCTGAATAACCTTGGTCAGATAGTATTAAATATTGACAACGCTAAAGAAAGTAACAAACTTGATGTATCTGCTTTTGAGGCTGGTTCATATTTTGTAAAAATTACAAAAGACAATGTAGTAACAAATCATAAAGTAATTCTTGTAAAATAAACTTAAAAGCCCGGTTCGCCGGGCTTTTTTTAATTTTTGGTTTGATTGTTGCGATATCATCCATGTTTTATTTATTTTTACAAAAATTTAATTTAAAATTTATATGAAAAATTTATTTTTATTTCTGGTTCTTGGATTATTTGCATGCTCAATATTTGCACAGGATGTTCCTCAGGTTCAGATTAAGGACATTAACGGAAAAACAGTGAATACAAAGAGTATTATCGATAATGGCGGCAAACCTGTTTTAGTAAGTTTTTGGGCAACATGGTGCAAACCATGTGTAAAAGAATTGACTGCATTTAACGAAGAGTACGCAGATTGGGCTGAAGAAACCGGGGTTAAAATTATTGCAATATCTGTTGATAATTCCCGTAGTTCCGGGTCGGTCGCACCTTTTGTAAACTCTCGCGGATGGGAATTCGATGTATATCTGGATCCTAACGGCGATTTTAAAAGAGCCATGAATGTGGGAAATGTCCCTCATACATTCTTATTGGATGGTAAAGGTAAAATAGTATGGCAACATACTTCATACCTTGAAGGAGACGAAACCAATACTTTTGAAATGGTAAAAAAGGTTGCTAAAGGCCAGCCAATAAAATAAAAATTACACACAGACATGAAAAAATTTACCATATTGTTCCTAAGCCTTCTTGGCTTGGGAATTTTCTCTGTATATGCACAGGAAAATAATTACGGACAAGTATCGGGAAACTTTCAAAGTGATGTCCAGTATTATATTGAAGATGAAAAAATAGGAGCTGTTGCTGTTAATGAAAATGTACTTGCAAATTCCTGGGCAAACTTCACATATAGTCTGGG
>QKHS01000076.1 GCA_003249955.1 Bacteroidales bacterium
TGGTATTTTCGACACTATTAACCCCACCATAAGTCCTTGCTTTAAAGTTGAGAGTTTCACCGGTGTAACTGTTAAAATCCATTGCAGGAGAAACTGTTGAAGATGTTGCTAAAAGTAATTGCAGATATGTGGTTCCTCCTATGTCGGTATCTGTCCATGTTGCAAACCCTGAAACATCTGTACGAACCGGAATAATATTGATTTGTCCCCAACTAAGATAATAACTGCAGATCAGCGGAACTGCCAATAAAAGAGAAAAGAAGAGTTTTTTCATTAAAATATTTTAAAAAATAAGTTTTTGACATACTGTTTATAAAGGGGATAATACCCACAATATGCAAAATTATGCAAATTAAAAATGTTAAAATCAGATAAATATTAAATTATTGTTATTAAAGTATGCGTTTTATATCAAAACACAGAAACATATTTAAAAAGGTCATAAAATAAACGTTTTATGTTGCAGTATTTTTTTCAACACTTGTTGAAAAGTTTTTTTGCGTACGTGAATAAAATCTGGTGTTTAAGGTAGGAAAAGAGTAATTTTGCAAGCGAAAAATAAACAAAAACCGTTATATAACATGCAATCACCTATTAAATTTTTTTCAGGCTCGGCAAGCAGATATCTGGCCGAAGAAATAGTGGCAGGTTACAATACCGCTCAGGCAAAAATGCATCTTGAAGCCGGTAATCCGATCGAAACTTTAAAAAAGTATGAAGTTGGTAAAAGCAGTTTTACCCGTTTCAGTGACGGAGAATTTATAACCAGTCTTGATGAAACCGTTCGAGGATGCACAGTGTTTTTAATCCAGAGTACTTTCCCTCCGGTGGACAATCTTTTCGAACTTATGCTTATGGTTGATGCAGCCAAGCGTGCTTCGGCTTACAAAGTAGTGGTAGTAATACCTTATTTCGGATTTGCACGCCAGGATCGTAAAGATCAGCCACGTGTTGCAATCGGGGCAAAACTTGTTGCTGATTTGCTTACCGCTTCTAAAGTTGACCGTGTTATGACCATGGATTTACATGCTGATCAGATTCAGGGATTTTTCAATGTCCCGGTAGATCATATTTATGCATCGACTTTATTTGTTCCTTACATTAAAAGTCTGGAACTTGAAGATTTGGTTATTGCATCTCCTGACATGGGAGGATCGAAAAGAGCAAAAGCATATTCACATTTTCTTAACTGCGATATGGCAATTGCTCATAAATCACGCGAAAAAGCAAATGTCGTAGGTGAAATGCTGGTTATCGGTGAGGTGAAAGACAAAAATGTAATCATTATGGATGACATGGTTGATACTGCCGGTACAATTTCAATGGCTTCGGATATTATGATGGATAAAGGTGCAAAAAGCGTACGTGTTGTTGCAACTCACCCGGTTTTATCAGGACCTGCTTACGAAAGAATCAACAAATCTTCTATAGTTGAACTTATTTGTACGGACTCTATTCCGGTTAAAACAGAACTTTCAGATAAAATTAAGGTTCTGTCAATAGGTGATCTTTTCGGAGATGTTATCAATAAAGTTTATAATTTTCAGAGTATTTCAGGTAGTTTTATAGTTTAAAATATCTGAATTTATAATACTGAGTAACTTTTTACAAGTGTAATTGCTGATTTATTTAAGCAATTACACTTGTGTTTTTTAGATCTCTCAACTTATAATTTGTTTGTCTGCTGTTGTTTATTTAAATTTTTTTAAATTTGCACATTAACCACAAATTAATGATAATGAAAAAAATATTTTTGTTAACCGCCACTGTCTTTGTAACAGTAATTTTAATTAGTTCCTGTAAAAATTCAGGAACGGATAAAAAATCTGAAAAAGGAACAGAAGAAAAAGAAAAGATTGAAATTAAATATCTCGAAGATTTTGCTCAATTTGAAAATCATGAACAGGTTCTTGATTATTTCGGAGCATCAAATGTTATTTCAACGGAGTGGTATCTTTCCGAAGGAACAGAAAGGTATCTGGTGAGTGTTGTTAACCCGGAACAAAAAAATAAAGTTATTATTTACTGGAAACCGGAATCGGGAGTTTATGCCGAGTTTGCTTTCGTGGAAGCTTCTTATTCACTTTATGATACCGATTGGGAATTCGTTGATGAAGAAGGAGAAACTTATCCGACTAAAACAGGTCTTGCTGTTGGTGATAGCATAAGCAGGCTTGTAGAACTCAATGGCGCGCCTGTAGGATTTTTTGGACTTGGCTGGGATTACGGAGGATATGTTTTTGATGCAGATAAAAAATTTGATAAATATTCTGTAAGATTGGATTTATCAGATAAATATCTTGCTACTCCGGAAGGAACCGATGCTTATATGAGTATTGCCGGTGATGATGAATTTTATAGCGATGATGCTGAAGTTACCGACATTCCTCTTGAAGTTTACTCAATAACTTATACCCCTGAATAAAGATTGAAAACGCCGGAAGGCGTTTTTTTATGTCTTATTTCATTTCGGGAAAATTTATAATTTTGTTTATCGCTTAAAAATATGCTGCTATGAAACCTGTTTTTTCTTTAGTTATAATTATGTTATTGTCATTTCCGGTATTTGCACAGTTGTTAGATGATAAATTTGAGGTTCTTATAAACAAGTGTTCAGAGATTTTTCATGACGGGTATAAGTGTGCAACATACATTGATCTTGCTGCTTATGTACAGAGCCTGGATAAAGATGTTGCAACCGGAATAATAAAAAAATATGCAGAAACATCAAAGTATGAAGATCAGATTATCATTTTGACAAAAATGCTTTTTGTACCGGCGAATAATGATAGTTTACGCCGTCCTTATATTGGCGGAGCATTGTTTTTTGGCAAAACTACATATTACGACTGGCCATCTGAACCTATAGAAATTATTGATAATATTCCTTTTCTGATTACAGGAGGGTATTTTCTTGGTGGTCTGGCAGAGAGTGCTTCGGATTATTTTGAGTATTGCCTTAAAAACGGGAAGTGGACAGAAAATGTTTATAAAACAAAAACACCTGAAGAATATAAAAATGCTCTTGACTTATTGATAAAATCAGACAAATGGAATGCAGAATTATCAGGTTATGAAAAGAATTTTTTTGTGAGGCAGATTTGATAGAAGGCATAGTTGTGTTTGAAATGGAATAGCTAATTTAACATATGTTGTTTCCTGTAACTATTTAGGCCTAAGGTATCGTTTTGTAAGCAGAGAATTAGGAGAGTAATTAGTAAGCAGTATTTCGTAATGGCACTAACCTCCAGATTACAGATTACTGACCTGCCGATTACCGATTACGAAAACTGTATCCCGGTTCAGACATAACACCTGAATAATTACGTTTCTTCAATCTTAAAATCCGGCTTTTATCCCCATATTACTGGAAAATGAGTTATTGATTACTCCTTGTGGTGGAGAAGAATCATACAAATATTTTACCCCTATTTCAAAACTTAGATGCTTCTTTAAGTTAAAACTTATTGATGTCTGATTTGTAATCCTGCAATCAGCGAAATTATTTAATACAGGCTGGTAATAAGTTATGGTATTTATTTCGCAAAGATTATCGGCAAAAGAATATGTAAAAGTAAAATATGATGACATCCTGTGGTCATTATGAATCTGCGGAATAAGTTCGCTTGTTTTCTCGTTTTCAAACATATACAGAGTTCCGAGACTTGATTTGAGCTTTGGTTTGTTCAGAATTTTAAATCTTGGCCCCGTTCCTATTAATAATCTTCTGTCCAATAACAGCACTTCGTTATTCTGATATTGCGTAAATGCTTCCCATCTGAAAAAACGGTTGAATTTATGTGTATATCTGTAATGAACAAAACCTGCATTGCTTAGTTGCGAGCTGTTGGATTTTGCAAGGTCGTAACTCCCCAATAAAAGAAAAATGTCTTTAAGACTTTTACTTCTTGCCTGCAAAGTTGCTGACCCGTTAAATTGCGACAGAATTGAATTATTGTTTTGCTGATACGAAAATGAAGCCTTAACAATTCCCGCAAACCTTGTAGTATCGTTCTGTAAACGTTGCGATTCGACATTGACAAGTTGTGCATGTAGCAGTCCGCTTGTTAAAAGCAAGAAGATAGATATAGTGGAATAAGAAAGTTTTTTTGTCATTGCTGTATGTAAGTCACTTTTATGCATAATTTAATAGTGCCGGTTTTATTTTTAAGGGTTCAAAGATATAAAAATGTTAAACGTGAAAATATAAGTTGTAAAGGTGTTTAGCTGTAGATAAATCTTTCTTTTTTCTTTAACGATTAAATCTGTAACTGATTTCTTAGTACAGGGCTTAAACAGAATTATTGTTGAAAAACAGGGAAATACAAATTTATACAATATCTGAAAGTTTTATCTTTTTTATAAAGATATTTCAATTGTCCAACAAATTGTTGGACAATTGCGTAAGGATTCTGTTTTGTCGAATATTTCATAGGGATATCATGGATCAGCATATAGCTATTGCCGGTAAAATGCAAATACAAAGTTTAAAATCCGGAGCGATTATTTTTGTGGGTTATAAAGTTTAAGTTGATTAGGAGTAGTCCCACCAGGAATCGAACCTGGATCTACAGTTTAGGAAACTGCTATTCTATCCGTTGAACTATGAGACCATTTTCGGAGATGCAAAAATAAAATAATTTTCGGGTTTGAAGAATAATAAAAAATAAATTCTCAGTTTTGTAGTTTAATAAATATATCAAAATTGTTATTAAGATGAGAAAATCAGGTTTTACTTTGACATTATTGCTGACATTTTTATTTATGTCCGGTGCTTTTGCGCAAATTACAGACACTTTAAAAGTATATTTTGAAATAAACAGTTGTTCAATAAAAGGCGGAGATTTGAATTCGTTAAACCAATTACTTGAAAAACCAAATCTGAGAGATATAAAGATTTTTGCCTACACCGATTTCCTCGGAAGCTTTGAGTATAATCAGCAACTTTCCGAACAGAGAGCAAAGTCGGTGAGCGATTTTCTGGTTGCGAAAGGTATTTCCCGGTCTGAGATTCTGGAATCCAGAGGAATGGGAATTCACCGGTTCAGCAGTTACGAAAACAGGCGTAATCAAAATGACCGTGGAATCCGCGAACACAGAGTGGTTGAACTAATTTACACCTGCGATTCCGGAGTGGAAGCAAAAGCTGTGGAAATAACACCGGTTGAAGAAAAAACAATTCCTGTGATAACAACAGCTCCCGAAGACGAGCCTGTAATAATAGATTTAAAAACCATAAAAGAAACAGATTTGGTAGAAGGTAACAATATTGTTTTAAAAAATATTATTTTCGAAGGAGGGACTCCAACCTTTAAACCAGAATCTGATGAGGCCCTTGAAGATTTACTGAACATTATGCGGGAGTATCCGAATCTCAAAATTGAAATTCAGGGACACATTTGCTGCGAATCGACAAACGGGCCCGATGGATATGACTATGTTAATGATAACAATAAACTTAGTGAGAACAGAGCCCGTGCAGTTTATGAATACCTGCGTGACAACGGTATTGAAACAAGCAGAATGACTTATAGAGGATTTGGATCTAGATACAAACTTTATCCGCTCGAAAGAACTTCATACGAGCAGTCCCAGAACCGTCGCGTAGAGATTAGAATTACAGGTAAATAAGTTTTTTACGTAATCTGAAAACTAAGGATTTGGCAGAAATATCAAAAACTACAAACTGATAAACCGGATTTATTGCTTACTTCAATCTCATACCAATTCCGAACTCGATGTAATCTGCAGTGGTAGTATGCGTTTTGAGGGCAATGTTGGCAAAGAATTTATCCGCGAAGGTATATCTTATTCCTAATTTGCTGTAGATTAAAAAGTTTTTATTGTCTTTGTACTTGTTATAAGCATAAGTTCCGACATGCATAAACAGTGTCAGTTCATCGGTGAGGTAAACTTCGTGGAAAGCATGAATCCCGATACGGAAAATATCCTGTACCCCTTTGTAATCATCGCCTATAGGAGTTTTTAAGGACGGATCTGCAATAATATTTATTCCGCCACCGATACTTCTCTTTGTTGTAACTCTTGATGCAATGTCAAAAACCAATGAATTTATAAAATATTTTTTGTTCTCGTAAGTTGAGTTCTCCTTTATTGATGCAGCATAATATAAAGACATTTCCAGATCCTTGTTGTAGCGATAAGGAACTGTTCTTCTGGGAAGCGAATAATTATAGGCAGAGTATAAATATTTTATCCCGAAATTCGATGTAATCTGATTTAAGCCAAGGTTTGGTGTTTCCATTGCCCCGTTTGAAAAATGATTAAATGTAAATCCTGCAGACAGGTACATGGGAATATCAAATGGCTTGTAATCAAGTAAAAGTGCAAAATGCAGATGTGCATTGAAATTAGATCCTATTGCGATATTGTAATAGTTTGCACGGTAATCAAATTTGTCGCTGATATAAGCCAGCCCGCCGCCTATACGATATTTGAATATCAGTTTGTTTGTTTCGATAACCGGTATGCCGTAGAAAAAGAAAAGAGATTGTGAAAACCCGAAAATATTAATATTCCCGAGGCCTCCCATAAGATAACCTACCCCGAGCTCGGGAAATCTCCAGGTGTGTTGCCATGGACGGGTTCCGTCAGTTTTTATCGAGTAATTTATTTCCCCGATAAAAATATTGCTTTTTATCAGGTAATTCATGTATGAATGATGAGGTATTGTAAACCCGTAATGTCCGCGTATCTCGAACTGGCTAAAATAAGAATTGTAGCTCTGTGCCGACAGATTCATAATCAGGAATAATCCGCAAACAAACAGCAATATTTTCTTCATCTGTAATTAAGTATTTTAACAACAAACAAAAATAAAGAGGAGTTATTCATAATCGCAGTTGAAATAAAATATTTAGTTAACAATTCATGTTTGATAAGTGATAAATTCAGAATATGCATATGGCAGTAACATAGAGCGGGATAGTTTGTAATACGATATAACAGGCAATATTGTTCACAAAAATGTGTTTTCAGGATAAGACTTTACAGGAGTGAGACTGACGATAAGCCGGAAGCTTAGTTTTGCAAAGCATCCGGACATTTTAAAAGCTTGGAATCTGAGGGTTCAGACTCTTTTTCTTACGTCTTTTTTATTTTGCAATATCGTAAAAAAAACTAATTTTGCATTATTAATTTAAACACTGAAAAAGATGTTTACGCTGTTCTTGAAAGAAATAAAAGAGTTTTTCAGTTCAATAACCGGTTACCTCGTTGTAATTGTGTTTCTGCTGGTAAACAGTATGTTTATGTGGATTTTCCGTGGCTCATTTAATGTCTTCGACATTGGTGTTGCAAATATCGATACCTTGTTTGTGATTTCACCTTGGGTCTTTTTGTTTCTTGTGCCTGCTATAACTATGAATATGTTTGCAGGAGAACTTAAGTCCGGGACAATGGAACTTTTATTAACCCGCCCGCTTACCGAGTTTCAGATAATTATTGCAAAGTATATGGCTGCAGTAGTGTTGGTTCTTATCGCTTTAATACCTACGTTCTTCTATCTGTTTTCAATTAACTCACTTGCCGATCCGGTGGGGAATGTAGATTTCGGAGCAATATTCGGTTCATATATAGGCTTGTTTTTTCTGGCGGCAGTTTATTCCGCGATAGGAATTCTTGCCGGTTCATTCTCTAAGAATGCAATCATTTCTTTTCTGTTGAGTGTGCTTTTGTGCTATGTGTTCTTTCTCGGATTCGAAAATCTTGCATACCTGGGCTTCTCCGGCAAAATCTCAGACTTTATTATCTCAATAGGTATAAACGATCACTACCGTTCAATGAGCCGTGGAGTTATTGATTCGCGTGACATAGTATATTTTCTGAGTGTCATCAGCGTGTTTATTTTTCTAACAAAATTAAGACTTGAAAGTCGTAAATGGTAAGAGTCATGGATAAAAAACTTAAACATACCCGTCTGGTTCTGAAAAAACAGAATATATTTCAGGCATTATTAATTTTACTGCTGATAGTCCTCTTTAATCTTTTTTCGTCGATGCTGTTTTTCCGGCTCGATTTAACAAAGGAAAAAAGATTTACGATTACTCCGATCTCAAAGACAATTCTTGCAGGACTTGAGGATAAAGTATATATTGAAGTTTATCTTGAAAGCAAAGATTTGCCTGTTGAATTAGTCAGATATCGCAAGGTCGTAAAAGAATTTCTTGATAATTTTGAATCATATTCGAATAAAATAGAAGTTGAATTCAAAAATCCGTTTGAGGAGGGAGATCCTGAGCAGAACAGAAATGTTTACTGGCAACTTTATAATAAAGGTCTTAATCCTACCTATGTCAGCCAGTCAAAAGACGGTGGCGTTACCGAGAAAATGGTCTTTGCAGGAGCCTTGGTAAAATATCGCGAAAAAGAATTTCCTGTAAATCTGATTAACAACAATGTGACATCTGGCAGCGATTATGCCGGTTTGTCCGAGACCGAACTGGAACGTGATTTTATTCACGCAATATGGATGCTGACAAGTAAAAAGTTGCAGAAAGTAGCTTTTCTTGAAGGGCAGAAAGAACTGACAGAGTATCAGACATATGATATAATGACATCACTGTCAAAATACTACCAGATAGACAGAGTAAAAATGAATAACGTTCTTAATTCTCTGGATGAATATGCTGTTGTCATAATTGCAAAACCGGAAGGATATTTTACAGAGAAAGAAAAGTTTATTCTTGATCAGTATATTATGCAGGGAGGTAAAGTTATCTGGCTTGTGGAATGGATGCAGATTTCTATGGATTCACTTAGTACCAAGCCAAGCCAAATGGCAATGATACGCGATATAAACCTGGATGATCAGCTTTTTAATTACGGAGTAAGGATTAATCCTGACCTTATACAGGATTTAAGATGTCTTAATGTACCTGTTTATGTTAATACTGTTGACGGAAATCCTCAGTTTGAGCCAAAACCATGGTATTATTTCCCGCTTATAGTTCCTGATACACTTCTCGATCATCAGTTGCTGCGAAATCTTGAACCGGCACGAACACAGTTTGTAAGTTCTATTGATACCGTGGGAGAGAATCCGGAAATTAAAAAAACTATTCTTCTGCGTACTTCAGAATATTCCAAGTCATTGGTGCATCCGGTAGAAGTTGACCTCGAAATTATGAGGGAAGATCCGGATATTGCGACTTTCAATAAACCTAAAATGCCGATTGCCGTATTGTTGGAAGGAACTTTCAGATCGAATTTTGTAAACCGCCTTTCATCGGAATTTGCAGATAACAAAGACTTTAAATTTCTCGAAAGCAGCAAACCAACCAAAATGGTGGTTATCTCGGATGGCGACTTTATCAGAAACGAGGTTCGGACAATGGGAGACAAGCAACAGCCGTATCCTTTGGGATTCGACAAATATTATACAGAGCAGTTTACACCCGGGAATACTCAGTTTATTGTTAACTGTGTTAACTATATGTGTGCAGACGAAGATCTGATTTCATTAAGGATGAGGGAAATAAAGATACGTCAGTTGAATGCTTCGGAGGTTAAACAAAAAATGTTCCTCTGGGTATATGTTAACTCATTTATTCCTGTACTTATAATTATTGTGATAGGGCTTTTGGTTGTTGTTTTCAGGAGGATAAAGTACAGCAGAAAATTTCTCAGTCAAAAAGATTAACCAAACCTGAAATACCATGAAGCTGAAAGGAATCATCTGTCTTTTTTTTATGTTTTTTGCATTGTATGCATCAGCACAAAAGAAGACATTTTTTTGTCTTAGCGAAAACGGAGATACTCTGTTCAATTTTGAAACTCATTATGTCTGGCCATTCTCGGACGGAATGGCAATGTTTAAAAGTACTGTTAAAGACGAAGTCAATAACAGAATGGTATGGCGTGCAGGTTTTATAGATACTTATGGCAATGTCGTCCTGGAGCCTGTTTACGATAGTAAATATGCTGTCTATTATGGGTTTAAATACGGAGTTTCGTGGGTACGTAAACCGGGAGAAGAGTCATTTGTTCTAATAAACAAAAAAGGAGAAATTATTTCTGCAAAATCATACGAAAAAGTAGGGAGCTTTAACGATAGTGTTTGTGCTGTTTATGAAGGATTATACATGGGTTTTGTGGATGTAACCGGCAAAGAGGTAATACCCTGTAAATATGTTGGCGATTCATGGTTTTATGACGGACTTGTTTGTGTATGTGAAGGAGATAGCGAAACAGAAAAGTATGGGTTCTTAAATAAAAAAGGAGAAGTCGTAATTCCTTTTGAGTTTAATCAGGCAGGATACAGTGGCTTTGAAAACGGGGAAGCACGGGTTCAGATTAAAGGAAGGACAAGCCTTATAAACACTTCGGGCGAAGTTGTGTTTACTCCTGAACTGACCTCAAATATGGAAAATTTTAGCGATGGTCTGGCATTGGCATATACGGAACCAGATCGTAGCGGATTTGGTTTTTTTAACCGTAACAATGAATGGATAATTCAACCTGTTTATGATCATGCGTCATCTTTCAGGAATGGCAGATCTGTTGTGGAGAAAGATGGTAAATACGGGGTTATTGACACAACAGGAAAGTTTATTTTGCCGCTTAAGTTTGAAAATATTTACGGAGATTGCAGTAATCATGGTTTATATAATGCAGTGGCAGAAAATATCTCTTATTTTTATAATTGCGATGGTGGCTATTTTACAAATTTTGATGTGAAATATGTGTATGGCTGTGAATCCGGGAAATATCACCCATACAAAGATATGAACGATAAAATGGGGTATCTTAACCATGACGGAAGTATCTTTATTGAAGCAAAATATGCTAATGCCGAAGCTTTTAGAGAGGGAAAGGCCTGGGTTTATTAAAAACCGGGAATAAAAATTTTTATAAAATTTGTGAAAAATAATTTAGAAAAATACAAATAAATGAAGAAAACAAATTTAATCCTTTTAGTTGCAGTTATTGTGTTGACAATAATAGCGGCAATTATTTATTTTACACAAAACTCCGATAAAAAAAGTGTGTACAGAGATTTTGCTGTTCAGGACACAGCCTCTGTTGATAAAATTTTTATTGCGGACAAGAACAATAATGCTATAACGTTGGAACGTAAGCAGAATTACTGGGTGGTCAATCAAAAGTATAAGGCAAGAAGAGATCTTACCAATCTTTTATTGGAAACAATTCTTAAAATTGAAGTCAGTGCACCGGTTCCGGATTCAAAACTTGAAAAAGTACTTAAAGATATTTCAACTTCGGGAATAAAGACAGAAATATATCAGAACGGAGAACTGGTAAAGACCTATTATGTAGGCGGAGTTACAGATGACAACACCGGGACATACATGATTCTGGAAGGTTCTGACCTGCCTTTTATAATAAGAATACCAGGGTTTAACGGATTTCTTACAGTTAGATATTCAACGCTTTTAAACGAATGGCGGGAAAAACAGATATTTAATTATGATCTTAACGACATTGCAAGAGTTATGGTGGAATATCCCGGGATGGCTCAGGAATCTTTTATTGCATACAGTAAAGGGAATAACGTTTTTGATCTTACCAATATAGACGGCTCTGCTGTTGATTTTGATTTTGATACATTATTAGTGAAAGAATACATTTCACGTTGTAAATTTATAGGCTTTGAAGCATATATTACTGACGAGCTTCAGGAAGAAAAACGTGACAGCCTTATGAAAGAACCGGTTGTGTCAAAATATTCAGTTGAAGACAGATCCGGTGATGTACAATCTGTTAAAGTATATTACAGACCAAATCTGGGTAAACTTCTTGACGATAAAGGAGAACTTTATGAGTGGGATATTGACAGGTTGTATGGAATTATTAATGATAAAGAAGTGGTATTAGTACAATATTACATTTTAGACCCGATTTCATTAAAAAAATCCGACTTTAAAATAAAGAATTAAACAAATGTTGTTCATAAAAAATGAATAAGTTTGAAATTTTAGCTTAAACTGTCTCATTAGTTTTTGTATTTTTAGGGTCATAAATTAAAACTTTTTAAACATGGATTTTGTAGTATCAAGTTCACATCTATTAGGACATTTGCAATTGGTAAGTAAAGTAGTGGGTTCAAAAAACGCACTTCCGATTCTTGATAATTTACTTTTTAAGGTTAGTGAAGGTGTCTTGCAGGTAACAGCAAGTGATCTTGAAAGCACTTTAACTACACGTCTTAATCTGGATTCAAATAATGGTTCAGGTATTATCGCTGTTGATACAAAAAAAATTCTTGAAATTCTTAAAGAGCTGTCAGAACAGCCATTGACTTTTAATATTGATGTTGATGAATTGAAAATAGATATAATTTCATCAAACGGTAAATATACTCTTGTAGGACAAAACGGTGAAGACTTTCCGCAGATTCCGGGCCTTAAGCCGGATCGCGTAAATCGGGTAGATATACTTCCCGACGTTCTTTACAGCGGGATTACATCTGCAATATTTGCCACAGGTGACGACGAACTGCGTCCTGTGATGAATGGTGTTTTTATAGAATTTCAGAACGATGGCGTTAACTTTGTAGCAACTGACGCACATAAACTGGTAAAATATCGTCGTAAAGAAGTTAAAGTGGAAGAAGAAGCATCTTTTATCTTACCTAAAAAACCGGCTTCTATTCTTAAGAGTGTTTTACCTAAAGCTTTCTCCGATATTACATTGGAATTCGACGATAAGAATGCAATTTTCAGTTTTGAAAATTTCCAGCTTATCTGCCGTCTTGTAGAAGGAGTGTATCCGAATTATTCAACAGTAATTCCGAAGGATAATCCTAATAAGCTTATTGTTGACAGAGTTGAATTATTCAGTTCTTTAAAACGTGTTTCTATTTTTGCAAACCAGGCTTCCAATCTGGTCGGACTGGCAATTAACGGAAATCAGCTTCGCATAGCTGCTCAGGATATCGATTATGCTATTTCAGGTAACGAAGTAATAAACTGTCAGTATGACGGTGACGAAATGGAAATCGGGTTTAAATCAAATTTCCTGATTGAAATCCTTAACAACATTTCTGCAACTGAAGTTATTCTGGAATTATCCGATCCTACCCGTGCAGGAATTGTGGTTCCAAAAGATAACGAAAACGAAAATGAGGAAGTTCTTATGCTCCTCATGCCTATGATGATTAATAATTAAAAACGGTTTAACCAAATACACAGGGGCGATATGCCCCTTTTTTTATTATGGAATTAAAACTAAAAAAACCAATTGTTTTCTTTGATCTTGAAACTACAGGGATTAATCCTGCCTCAGACAGAATCGTGGAGATTTCTTTGCTCAAGGTATTTCCTAACGGAACCGAAACTACAAAAACCTATCGTGTTAATCCACAGATGCCTATTCCGTCAGGAGCAACCGAAATACACGGGATCTCAGACGAAGACGTTAAGGATTGCCCTACGTTTAAAATGTTGGCTAAGGAACTGGTGTCAATCATTGAAGATTCAGATGTGGGAGGCTATAATTCCAATAAATTTGATATTCCGTTACTTGCAGAAGAATTTATTCGTGCCGGAACCGATTTTGATCTGAAAAAGCGCAATTTTATAGATGTGATGGTAATATTTATGAAGAAAGAACCACGCAATCTCGAAGCAGCATTTAAATTCTATTGTGATAAAGATCTTAAGGATGCTCACAGCGCATTGGCAGATACACGTGCAACTTATGAGGTGTTTAAAGCTCAGTTGGACAAATATCCCGACCTTGGGGATAGTGTGGAAAAAATATCAGAATACTCTTCTCATAACCGCAATGCAGATTTTGCCGGACGACTTGTTTTCGATGATGATAATAATATAGTCGTTAATTTTGGCAAATACAAAGGTCAACCGCTTATGTCCGTTCTTAGAAGAGATCCGTCTTACTATGACTGGGTACAAAAGGGTGATTTTCCGCTTTATACAAAAAGAATTTTTACAGAGGTTTACATAAAATCCAAATAAAGATTATTGAAAATAGTCTGTAATTATTTAGACTCTGGTATAATTTTGTAATCGGTAATCAGTAATTCGTAATCGGCAAATTGTAGTAACCCTGAGATTCTGCTTTATTTTACGAAAGTTAAATTCCAATAAGCGGAAGCGACTATGCAAAACCCACAGATTACAGATCACAGATTACAGGTCTCAGATCACATCCGCCGCAGCGGAACAATAACAGAATTCTGTTTTTAACATAATACCTGAATAATTACAATAGTCTTATATGTTTTATTTGGTAACGGCTCAATCACATGCTGAATCTGTATCTGCCTTTACACGATTTTGTTTGATAATATTTATATAGTTTGCCAGGACTGTCTTCCATGATTTATTTATATGTCGTGTTAATTACAATGATTTTATTTTTTGTTATTGCTTCAGATAAACACTTTTTTTATAAAAGCAGCATGTAATCCTGATTAAACAATGTATTTGCCTGATGTGTCTGTTAATGCTTTTACTCAAAGTGTTAAGTATGTTAATCAGATAAAACTTAAAAGACTGTAAAATCAGTACTATGTGAATTATAAATACTATGATATGTGTAATATATGTGTGATAATATAAAATTAAACCGGGTGTGTTAAAATAATTTTTATTTGTGAAAGTAAATTACTTACATTTGTAATATTATTGATAAACCAAGTGATTTACTTTTAAAATTTTTAGAGATGAAAACTAAATATCAGGATCTGGTTGAACAGTCTTTTGAGTTTCCTACTGATGAGTTTGAAGTTGAAGACGGAGAATTGTCATATTATGGAATTCCGTTAATGGATCTTGTTAAACAATATGGTACTCCATTGAAGTTTACGTATTTACCAAAGATTACGGAGAATATCAAAAAGGCCAGAGTATGGTTTAATGTGGCCATTACAAAGGCCAATTATAATGGTAAGTATATACAGTGCTATTGTACTAAAAGTTCTCACTTCTCTTTTGTACTTGAAGAAGCTTTGAAGAATGATATTCATATTGAAACCAGTTCAAGTTTTGATATTGACATTGTCAGGGCACTTAAAGAATCGGGTCAGATAGATGAGAAGCATCACATTGTATGTAACGGATTTAAGATGCCTGCATATATAGAAAATATAGCAAGATTAATCGGGGAAGGCTTCACTTCAGTTATACCTGTACTTGATAATTATGGAGAGTTGGATCAGTTACTTGAGAATGTTGAGGGTGATTTTAATGTTGGTATCCGTATTGCCTCGGAGGAGGAACCTAAGTTCGAATTTTACACATCCAGGTTAGGCCTTGAGTACAAAAACATAGTAAAGTATTATCATGACTTTATTGAAAATAACCCCAGAGTAAAACTTAAAATGCTTCATTTTTTTATCAATACAGGGATAAAAGATACGGCATATTATTGGAATGAGCTGAATAAGTGTCTTTCTGTTTACTGTGAATTAAAGAAAGTATGTCCTGATTTGGATTCGCTTAATATAGGCGGAGGTTTCCCTATCAAAAACAGTCTTACTTTTGATTATGAGTACGAATATATGGCAGAGGAGATTGTTAACCAGATTAAAATGGCCTGTGATGCAAATAAAGTTGCAGAACCGGATATTTACACTGAATTCGGATCTTTTACAGTAGGAGAAAGCGGTGGCGCAATTTATTCGGTTGTTTATCAGAAGCAGCAAAATGACCGTGAAAAGTGGAATATGATTGATTCCTCGTTTATTACCACTTTGCCGGATTCATGGTCTATAAACAAAAGATTTATAATGTTGCCGGTTAACAAATGGCAAAGCCCTTACGAAAGAGTATTTCTTGGAGGTCTTACATGTGACAGTGACGACTATTATAATTCTGAGCAACATATAAACGCTATTTACCTTCCTGAGTATGATCCCGAAGAAGTTTTATACATAGGTTTCTTTAATACAGGTGCTTATCAGGAGGCTATAGGCGGGTTCGGAGGAATTCAGCATTGTCTTATTCCGGCACCCAAACATGTTCTGATAAGCCGTGATGAAGAAGGTAAAATATCTACAAGAATGTATTCTAAAGAGCAGAGTTATAAGTCTATGCTTAAAACTTTGGGTTATACCTATTAACCGGAAAACTATGATTCAGTTTTACTGCAATTAGGAAAAATTATAGCAGACATTAAACAAATACAGAAGCCCGGAAGTATTTATTCCGGGTTTTACAATTCAGGTTAAGATTTATCATAAAACATCATTTTCTTATGAATAGAAAAATATATAAATTTGCAGTCTTATTAAATTTATATGTCTGATAGAACTTATGCCGGAATTCCCGAAGAATATGCCGGATATGAAAAAGCAAAAGTTGTCATTTTACCTGTTCCTTATGACGGGACATCAACCTGGGTAAAAGGAGCAGATAAGGGGGCGGAGGCTTTTCTGGAAGCATCGGAAAATATGGAGATTTACGATCTGGAGTCGGATACCGAAGTGTATAAACACGGTGTTTGGCTTGACGAGCCGCTTGACTGTGATCCTGAGCCTGAAAAAATGGCAATGCAGGTAAAGGCAAAAGCAGAGAAGTTTTTTAAAGACGGAAAACTGTTCACGATGATAGGAGGAGAGCATTCTGTAAGTATCGGGGCAATTATGGCCGGCGCAGAGAATTTTCCCGGCTTAAGCGTTTTACATCTTGATGCACATTCTGATTTACGTCCCGAGTATCACGACAGCCCTTTTAATCACGCATGCGCATTGCATTGGGCCTCAAAAAACACAAATCTTGTACAGGTCGGCATACGAAGTATGGATGTTGTGGAGAAACCTTATGTAAACAAAGATAAGGTATTTTATGCAGAAAATATTGCTATGCGCAATGACTGGCAACAGGACGTTATTGACAAGCTTGGAGACGAAGTTTATCTTACAATAGATCTGGATTATTTTGACCCTTCAATTTTACCGTCAACAGGGACACCGGAACCGGGTGGGCTGGGGTGGTACCCGACACTTGATTTGTTGAAAAAACTGGCAAAACAAAAAAAAATTATCGGATTTGACATTGTCGAACTTGCTCCTAATGCAGATAATCCTGCATCTGATTTTCTTGCTGCCAAACTTTATTACAAAATATTAACTTACATTTTAGAAAAATAAAAATGGAAACAAAAGGTACTATTTCAAAGTTTATCGAAGAAAACTTTAAACATTTTAATGCTGCTGCTCTTATAGATGCATCAAAAGCTTATGTAAAACATCTTGATGAGGGCGGAAAAATGATGATTACCCTTGGCGGAGCAATGAGTACTGCTGAATTGGGAAAAACTCTTGCCGAAATGATACGTCAGGATAAAGTTCATATTATATCATGCACCGGGGCAAACCTGGAAGAAGATATTATGAATCTTGTAGCTCACAGTCACTACAAAAGAGTTCCGGGATATCGCGATCTTACTCCTCAGCAGGAATGGGAATTGCTGGAACAAGGTCTTAACAGGGTAACAGATACCTGTATTCCTGAAGAAGAAGCATTCCGTCGTTTACAAAAGAATATTTTTAAACAGTGGAAAAATGCAGAAGATAAAGGTGAACGTTACCTGCCTCATGAATACATGTATAAAATGTTGTTAAGCGGTGATCTTGAAGAATACTACGAAATAGATCCTAAAAACAGTTGGATGCTTGCGGCGGCAGAAAAAAATCTGCCTATAATTGTTCCGGGATGGGAAGATTCAACAATGGGAAATATTTTCACTTCATACTGCATTAAGAATGAATTGAAAACATCCACCATGAAAACAGGTATTGAGTATATGATATTTCTGACAGAATGGTACCGCAAGAATTCAGGGGGTAAAGGTGTTGGTTTTTACCAGATAGGCGGAGGTATTTCCGGTGATTTCCCGATTTGCGTAGTTCCGATGATGTATCAGGATCTGGAGTGGCATGATGTTCCTTTCTGGAGTTATTTCTGTCAGGTCAGTGATTCCACAACCAGTTACGGATCATATTCAGGAGCTGTTCCGAACGAGAAAATCACATGGGGTAAACTGGATATAAATACTCCGAAATTTATTGTAGAGTCGGATGCTACAATTGTGGCACCATTAATGTTTGCGTGGATTCTCGGATTATAAAATAAATTACAAATTGTGAAACAGCTAAAGCAAAAGTAAATGCTGATTCAACCGCAGCATTAGCCCGGGTTTTAGCTTATAAAAAAAGTATTAACTAAAAAACTAAAGAACATGAAAAAGATTTTTGTATTATTAAGTATTGTATTATTAGCAGGAGCTTCTTTTGCACAGAATTGTGAGGCATATATTCCATGGCAGGTAGGTAAAAAAATTACCACTGAAGATTACGATGCCAAAGACAAGCTTAACGGTTCGTCAACTTCTCAGGTTATCGCTATAAACGAATTGGTTGATAAAACAGAAGTTGTTGTTGAAACAGAAAGTTTTGATAAGAAAGGTGAAAGTCAGGGGAAAGCACAACTTTCATATTATTGTACAGGCGAAGTCTTTCAGGTTGATATGAAATCCATGCTTAATCAGCAACAGATGGCCGGTTATGAGGGAATGACAATTGAATACACTATGGAAAACATGTCATACCCAAAAGCAATGGCAGCCGGAATGAGTCTGAAAGATGGTTTTGTTGAAGCAGTTATATCAAATGAAGGAATGAAACTGATGACTATGCGTGTTGATGTAACTAATATTAAAATAGAAGCAGTTGAGTCTGTGACTGTTCCTGCAGGTACTTATACAGCTTATAAAATAAGCTCTGAAATTGTTACAAAAACAGGTTTTGTTACAATTAATATGAAATCAGTTCAGTGGATGGTTGCAGGGATAGGAGCAGTCAGAACTGAATCATACAATAAAAAAGGCACTTTAATGGGATATTCTGTAATGTCAAAAATAGAGTAGTCCTGTTTTATTAAAACATAAAAAAACCTGCTATGATGGCGGGTTTTTTTGTTAGAAATATTAGGATTTTCTTATGATCTTAATCATTAGAAAACCCCCGTCTGAAATAAAGCTCAGTCGGGGGTTTTGCTATCGGTTGATTAGAAAATATTGTGACTATTGTTTTTCAAGAGTAAAAACCTGATTAGAGCCGGTGACCTCAATTATCAGTTTTTCTCCTTCAAAACTATATTTATAGTTGAATTCATTTTGAAGTTCATCAAATTTTACAGAAAAGCTTTTTTCGTCCATTTTTGTTATTTTACCTTTGGATTCTATTATCCCGGCTTTTGTAGAAAATGCAGATTCTTCACCAAAAGAGTAAACGGTTCCTATGTTTAAGTCGGCCCAGTCTCCTGTTGCATTTACAATTTTCCACTTTCCGTTCAGCTTTTCTGCCGGAGTTTGTTCACTCTCACTTTTTGAACTGCCCGATCCGCAGGACATAAATACACCTGTTAAAATTACCATTGCTACAATTTTTAAATTTTTCATTTTTTTCGTTTTAAATTAATACATTAATTATTCTTTTATACTGAAAATCAGTATATCTGCTTTCCCTCTTGTTCCTTCTCCGGGACTATAAGTAGCACTGTTTAATTTTGAAACGGAGAGATCCCTTTCAAAAATCATTCCGTTATCATATAAAACATTAAAGTTCCCTTGTTTTTTTGCAATAACACTCATGTCCGAGATATTTACATCGGGTACATACCAGTCTCCTTTTATTTTTGAGTTCTCAGGCCAGGTCTCACCTGCAATAATAAGATTTCCGTTGTATTCCATTATTGCTTCTACCCGTTCCCCGCTTCTGTCACCGTCATCGGCACCTGTAAAATAGTTATATTTTTTTAGCAGTTCTCCGTCAGAATTCAATTTGTAAAAACATCCGTCTCCGTATTGAGATAAGTCATATTTTTTAAAAGAGCCTTTCCCTCCTGCATAAATATAACCATTAATAATTCGGAGTGACGAAATGTTGTTTCTGTCGTTTGGTTCTCCCTGCATCTTTTTTGCCCACAAAATATTGCCGTCACTATCTGTTTTTATAACACCCATATGGGCAGTAGAAACTCCTCTCAGGTCTGCCGCCAGATAAATATTTCCGGCTTTGTCAATGTCTATATCCGTAATTCTTGATGCATAGCCGATATCAAGTTTTTCAATCCATACCATACTTTCCGTATCATACGAATATTTTAAAAGAAATCCTGAATTGTTTTTACCTTCCCATCCTGCCAGAAAAACCATTTTGTCATCACCTGCCTTTATGGTATATCCACGGTCGTTGTACCCTTCCGACGGATCTATTCCTACAATACTGTTGGAATCAATTCCTCCGTTTTCTGAGTCAAGCATCAGCAGGAAAATCATTGCTTCTTCGTTAGCAGTTCCTGCACCTGTAGATCCGGTAACAAATACTTTTGAGTCTTTTACATCAATCGCGTATGCTTTTGATGAATTCTTTGCAAGATTCTCTTTTCCCGGTTTCCATACTTTTTGCCACATAATATCCCCTTCGGGATTTACTTTAATAACAAAAATCTCATTAAACCCGTTTTTCGATGTTCCGGCAATATAAATATTATCATTTTCGTCCAGAGCAATGCATCTTGAACCTCCGCCACCCTGAGAATGTCCGTTCTCTGACGGGGAAGCATCAAAATCTTTATCTCCTGAATCATAAATATTTGACCATACAACTGTTTGATTGCTCAGGCTTATTTTAGTGAGAAAAATATCTGCCGCATAGCCGTCAGGTTGCATGGTGCCTGTAAAATACATGTTTCCTTTGCTGTCGGTTACTGCTCCTGCAAAGTCGTCAGCATATTGTGTCCCCCAGGCTTTTTCCCAGTTTACCTTAAAACCGGCAGCTTGTCTTTCTTCGTCAGAATTTTTTGTTCTGTCCGTTCCTGCATTGCATGAAACCGAAATTATAAAAACACATAAATAAAGGATGTTGAAATATTTTCTCATGTTATTTTTTTATAAATTTTACTAATTCATTTGTTTTTAAGAACGGCTTTGAGAAGGAGTGGGTTTTTCCGTTGACCGAAATAATTATTTCGTTTGTTATCAGATTGTTTCTGGTTCTTACGGAGCTAATCTCTGATTTTTTTATGCATAACCCGTTATTGATTTTTTCTGATTCATTTTTGTTGATAAACAGAATTTTTGAGTCGGTGATTATCAACGAACCTAAATATTTCCCGCCTTCTGGCGGGAAATATTTGATTGCCCATTTGCCAAGCAGATTTTCACCCTCTTTAAGCATAATCTTATCTGGTTTTTGCAAATGGTATCGGAAGGTGCATCGAATTCAACAATGACGGACCGTATGAAAATTCTATTCTTTCGGTAAAGTATGGACTTCCGTAAGTACCGTCACCTAAATAGTCTGATCTTACGCCAAGCCTTTTCTGTATTCTGCAACCGTATCCTGATTTGTATATAACATCGGCTTTACACTCACGATACAGAATAATTCCAAAAGCGTTGGTAATAACTTTCCATTCTGTTTGTGTTGCTACATCAATAATTTCAAATTCGGGACCGTTAGTGTTTGTCCTTTTCAGAATATTATCTGCCTCAACCCAATCGCCGTCAGCATGGCTTAATTTTTTTGTGCAACTGCTTTCAGTAAGGGCGTTAAGGCCTTCTTCGCTTACAATGAATTCAATTTTTGATTCCGCAATTGCAGGCCATTTCTCAAAGTAGTCATTTTGGAATTCGTAATCAGTATTCAATGGTACACATTGTTGTGAGTAAACTTTTATTCTGAGTTCATGTTTACCTGTGCTAAGGTGGCCGCCATAAAGCATGTCCAGCAAAGCGTAAACAATTGAATTTTCTGATTTGAACAGATCTGAATTGTTAAATGCTGCCTCGTAAGTTCCTAAACCATCATCGGTTTTTGGCAAAATTACAAAATCAAAGTTTTTTCTTTCTGTATAATCGGCATCATGCAACTTTGCAGACCATGCTGTTACAGGGATGTTGTCTATTGATACATAAAATTCGAGATAGCCGGAGTCGTAGTCACATGATGTTGCCTGACACCATTTCATGTTATAATATTTGGGAGGCTGAGGCAGTTCCATGCTTGCTGACAGTTCGTTAATTCCTGCAATAAACGGGTTGTTGCTTACAATAAATTTTCCTTTCTCCGATTCTTCCAGAGGGCGCATGTGTTTCGGAAGATTCTTTATCATAGCTTCTATGTCTGCGCCTTCGGCACTTACGTTTACTTCGGCAGAACAAACAATGGCTCCAGGTTCCTGAGCTCCGCTTTCGCCAAGTCCGAACTCAACACGCAATTTATGAGAGCCGCTGCTTAATAGTGCAAAAGCAAATGCTGCGTATTTTTTGTGAATGCTGCTATCCTGAAACATTTGCTGAAATACCCAGATATCCTGATTTGTTTCCAGTAATGACTGATCTCCCGAAATTTTATCGACAAAATCCGGACTTATATTTAAAGGGATATCAATATAGTCCCATACTTTTGAGATATTGCTTGCGAAGCTGTAAGGCCCGGCAGCAAGTATTTTTTCGCCGTCAATAAATATATTTACAAATCCGTAAGCTGTAAAACTTGCTTCCATTCCGTTTTCGGCAGTAAGCTCATACATTGTTTTTCCGAGGTTCATTCTCACATAGAGATCTTTACCGGGGGTTACATCATTTTTATACTCTGCCGAAGCAAAAGAGGTGTAAAAACCTCCTTTGCCTGTTTCTAATCCTTCTGTTTTCATGTTTAATTTTTTATAGTGTTTTGTGAATTAATTAACTTTTGAAAAAGGAACCGGTAAATGCATTGTTCCGAGTAATGAAGGTCCGTAAGAGAATTCAATTCTTTCGTTAAAATACGGACTTCCGTATGTTCCGCCGCCCATATAATCTTCTTTTACGGCAATACGTTTTTGCAATCTGTAACCATACTGACATTTGTAGATAACATCAGCTTTGCATTCGCGATACAGAATTACACCAAGAGAATTTGTTGTTACTTTCCATTCGGTCTGAGTTGCAACGTCAATAATTTCAAGTTCAGGTCCTCCTGTGTTCGATGCTTTAAGTTTGTTGTCAACAGCAACCCAATCTCCGGTAGCATGTGATAGTTTTTTTGCGGAGCTTGAATTTATCATTTTATTAAGTCCGTCTGTGGTTACATTAAAGTCAATAGTTGTTTCGGCAATAGCAGGCCATTGAGCAAAATAGCTGTTCTGAAATTCATAAGTAACATCATAAGGAATACATTCAACTGAATATGCTTTTATAGTAAGTTTGTGGTTTCCTGAACTAAGCTGACCGCCATATAGCATGTCGAGCAAAGCATAAACAACAGGACTGCTGCCTTTATATAAAGTATTGCTGTTGTATGCTGCGTCCATGTCTCCGTAACCGGCATCATTGGCAGGCAACATAATCATATTAAATTCTTTTTTACTTTCATAGTCACTTTCCCAAAGGTCGGCACCCCATGCAGCAACAGCTTTTCCGTCAATAGAAACGTAGAACATCATTGAGCCGTGGTCGTAGTCGCATGAAGATGCTTTGCACCATTTCATATTATAGTATTTGGGAGCCTGAGGAAGCTGAAGTTTTACATTTAACTCACCGTTGCCTGCCGTGTATGAATTTGTGTTGAAAATGAAGTTCCCTCTTTCATTTTCTTTTAAAGGACGAAGGTGTTTTGGACCGTTAGCTGCAAGAGCTTCGCTGCCGGCAGCATCTACTCCGACTTTTACTGTTCCGCTGCAAATTGTTGCTTTTGGCTCGGTTGAACTGCTTTCTCCCAATCCGAATTCTACTTTTAATTCATGATTGCCTGATGTCATTTTGCCTATTGCAGCAGTAGTGTACATTACCGGAACATTTTTTTCCTGATATAAATGCTGGAATACCCATATATCCTGGTTTGTTTCCAATTGTGACTGATCTGCTGCAAGTCTTTCTGCAAAATCAGGATTTACATTCAGAGGAATGTCAATATATGTCCATTGTTTTGAAATATTGCTTGCAAAGCTGTATGGGCCTGCAGTAAAAGCTTTTGCTCCGTCAATGTAAACAGTTACAAAGCCATAAGCTGAAAAACTTGATTCAAATCCGTTGTCTTCCGCATATTCAATCATTGTTTTTCCAAGATTCATTCTTACAAATAATTCGTCGCCTACACTTACTGTTTCTTTAAAACCATTAGGTTTAAATGTAGTGTAGAAATATGCTTTGCCGTTTTCCATATTAACTTCTTTAACTGAGTTTACAATGGAAGAAACTCCGGACGCGGAAGATGTTTCGCTTTCGTTTGCTGAGCCTGAATTATCAGAATTTTTGTCTTTCCCCTTGCCGATATTTAGTTTCTCGGTAGAAGAGCTTACCTTGTTTTTGGCATCTTTAAGATTGCCGAGTTGTGCGTTGGCCGATAAACTTATTATCATTAAAGCGGCCATCATAAGTGAAACAGTTTTCATAATTTTCATTTTTTAGATTGTTAATTTGATGCTAAATTATGTGAGAAACATGGCCACTATTAATTATTATGGTGAGTGGACGGAATAAAATGGTGAATTGAAGAAAACAGGGGGTAAGGAATGATCAGGCAAAATTTCCGGAGGGTTGTCAATGCCTGAATATGGTTGACCACTATTTCTCAACTTTCAATCAAATTTGCAAAGAATACATTTTGATTCTGAGCAGTTTCCTTGCCCTGTTTTTGCATTTGACTAACTTGCTCTTCGGACTGCGATTCCAAGGCCTGCCCGCGTTGCTTTCCTGAATATTTTTAGCTATGATTTTTTTATTTAACGCAGAAAAAAACTCCAAACAGAAATTTTGCCTGATACGTAAATAAAAATTATGCCAGCCGGACGAATTCCGGCACGCGTTGGTTATCTGACCGTGTGCAGACAGAGACAGGCTTTCTTCAGGTTTTGATTAAATAACTTCCAGTCTTTCCAGTAAATTGGCTTTATAGCTTTGACTTATAATCAGGAATGTCTTACCAATATAAACAACATTGTCTTCGATTGAGGTAATTTTTTTCAGGGCAACGGCATGTGACCTGTGAATTCTTATAAAATCCCTGCCTAGTTTTATCAAAACGTCTTTAAGGAATGCATTAACGATATGTTTACCGGCACTTGTATGAACAATAGTGTAGTTATCCATTGCTTCTACCCATAAAATATCGTCAATATTTACCTGTTTAAGCACACCTTTGTCCTTTATAAAGAAATATTTATTGTCGATTTTAAGTTCGGGATTTTCATCCAGTGTTTTTACAAATTTATTGAATGCAAGCTGGATATTATTGTTAAGATCAGCGTCTTTAAAAGGCTTTGTAATATATCCCATCGGGTTAGCTTCCAGAGCATCATTAAATGTTTTTGCATCGGTATAAGCGGTAATAAACACAATCGGGATATTAAATTTTTCTTTTATAATTTTTCCTATGTCTATGCCTGATTTATCGCTGTTGAGATTTATGTCAAGCAGTGCTATGTCGATACTTTCTTCCAGCAAAACTGCCAATGCATCTTTGTAATTTGTAGCGATTCCGGCAACATTATAGCCCATTTTCTGCAAACGCATTTCCATGTCCATTGCAATTGAAAATTCATCTTCAATAATTAAAATATTTTTGTCTGTCCCGCTCATAATTTTACCTGATTAATAAAACTGAACTCTGTTTTTAACCCGTTTTCGTTTTTAAAAAGCAATTCTGACTGCAATTGTCTTGCCAAACCTAAAGATAATCTCAGCCCCAGAGACTTTGTCTTTTTAATATCAAATCCGTCAGGAAGTCCTTTCCCGTTATCCGAGATTGATATATGTACAAGTTCTCCTTTGTCTGTTTGTTCAGATGTACATTCAATACTTATAATATTTTCATGTGTTTCGTGAAAAGCATGTTTTATGCTGTTTGTAACAATTTCGTTAATTATCAGTCCGCAAGGTACAAGCTGGTCGATTTGCAGGTTTACTGGACTTATGTTAATGTTGAAACTTATATTTTTTGAAGCTGTGCTGAACGATGATGAAATATAAGAACACAGATTTTCTACATATTCTTTAAAGCTTATTTCACTTAATTTTGATGATTTATAAAGGTTTTCGTGAATCATAGACATAGCTTCTATACGAGCCTGGCTTATCCGCAATATCTCCTCTGCGCTGTTACCCTCGGTTTTTTCGGATTGTAAATTAAGCAGACTGCTTATAATCTGCAGGTTGTTTTTTACACGGTGATGAACTTCACGAATAAGTATTTCACGTTCTTTAAGAGCTTCGTTTAGCTTTTCGTTAAGTTCATTTGTCTTTTTGTAACGTCTGAATATCAGGAATATAAAAACACAGGTAAGGCCGATTACAAAAATAAGCGCATAAATACTGTTTTGTTTTTGTTTGTTTTTCAGAGAGATGTTTTCGGTTATGACTTTTTGCTGGGCGGCACTGTCTTCGAGTTGCTTTATAAAATATTCCTTGTTGGTCAGATTTAGTTTTGTCTGATATTCAATCATCATTTTCTGACGATTCTGATTAAAAATAGTGTCGTTTAAACTGATATATCTGTCCTGGTATTCAACAGCATTTTTATAGTCCCCCAAAGCTTTGAATGATTTATAAAGATAGCGGTATATTTCCAGTCTTAACTGCCCTGATTTTACAAAATCGGAAATTTGCATGCTCTCTTTAAGATATTCGATTGCGGAATTATAGTTTTCAAGGAAATATTCAGCTTTACCACGTAACATAAGTGTTTCTGAAACTCCCTGCAGGTGGTTTATTTTATAAAATTCTTTTTCAACATCGGTTAAAAGGATTACGGCTTTTTTGTAGTTTTTACCCAACATTTCGGCTTCTGCCAATCGTAACATACAATTGTTATAATCCTTTATTCTGTCAAACGATTGCCATATTTTTGATGAATTTGTAAAGTAATATTTAGCTGCAGCATCATCCCCGGTTTTTAGTTTAAGATTCCCGAGGTCGTAAAGAATCCAGGCCTCCTGAAGCTCGGCTTTGGCAAGTTTGTATTGTTTGCGTGAAATAAGAAAATGTTCTTCGGCAGCATCAAATTCATTTATTTCCAGAAGCAAAGCACCTATATTTGAATGAAGTTCGCCTATGTTAAGAGTATCCTGATATTTTTCAAATATTTCAAGCGAACTGTAATAATTGTCGAGAGCCTGATCGTAATCACCTTTTAGTTTCTGGACTTTTCCGAGATTATTCATAGCAGAAGCGGCACCTCTTTCAAAATCGTCCTGATAATAAAGTGGAATGGCTTTCCCGAAGTGATATACGGCTGAGTCATATACTGCAATGTTTTTATAAAGTACTCCCAAAAAATTATGATAGTACGACAGGTCGGAAATATCATTGCATTTTTCGCAGATATTCAAGCCAAGATAACAGTATTTTATTGCAGAATCGGGAAAGTTAAAGTAATATTCTTCAGCTATCTGAGAGTAAATGAATGATCTGTTTTTTTCGTCTTTTTCTGTTGAAGCACGGTTAAGAAGCGAGTCTATTACTTGCTTGTTCTGAGAAACGGCATAGCCTCCGAAAAAGCAAAGAAAGATGATAAGAGTAAAAATATGTTTAATAAAATGCTTCATTCTCAGAACAATAAGAATGCAAAAATAAGATTTTAAGCGAAATAAACGATAAAAGTACTTCTCTAAATGGTGGAGTATTTTCTATATTTGTGGTTTTAAATAACATTAATGCAGATGGGAAAGAATTTTATTGACGATAAAGATTTTGATAAAATTGATTTCAGGGAAACAACTTTGATTAAAGCTGACTACGAGAATTGTACATTTAAGAACTGTAATTTTTCCGAAACAGATTTGTCAATGTCTGAGTTTATCGATTGTAAATTTGATAATTGTGACTTTACTACCGCTAATATCGTGAAAACAGCCTTTAAAGGTGTTGTGTTTACCGGGTGCAAGATGCTTGGACTGCATTTTGACGATTGCAATGAATTCCTGCTTTCAATGCATTTTAAAAGTTGTCAGCTTAATTTGTCGTCGTTTTATAAACTGAATCTTAAAAACTCAAAGTTTGAAAACTGTAGCCTTAAAGAAGTGGATTTTAGCGAAGCAGATATGTCAAAGCTGAAATTAAAAGACTGCGATTTTAACGGGGCGGTATTTTATCAGACAAAACTGCAGGAGACAGATTTTACAAGTGCTGTAAATTATTCTGTTAATCCCGAAGAGAATAATCTTAAAAAAGCAAGGTTTTCATTACAGGGGGTGGTCGGACTGCTGGATAAATATGATATTATTGTGGAACCATAATTATAGAATCATGAGAAAGATTAAAATTAAATTGTTAACACTGATTATTCTTTTTGCCGGAACAGGTTTTTCTCTTAAGTGCAGGGAATCCAACCAGCTTTTTGAGATAGCTGTTTTTAAAGTAATAAAAGCTTTTGAAAATAAAGATGCCGGAATGCTTAACGGTATGATAAACAAGGACTTTGGCCTGTATGTAATTCACCGAAACGGGATTTTTGACCAATATGCCCAATTTGATAAAGTTGAATTTGATTCTCAGGAGCATATATCATACTTGTTCGATTATTCGTATTTTGAGTTTGCAAACGATTATCCTGTAAAATATGAAGAATTGCCTGAATATAGTTGCGACACTGAAGTCTGGACAAAAAAAGGTTTGTTTTGTGATGTTGATTTAAAAGATAATATTCTTACACGTACGGCAGAGAATTTAAACGAATACGCCGGAGCAGATATTGATGCAGGAACTATCCTCGGATTTCGCAAAATTGAAAAGAAAAACCGGAGAATTGTTTTAATAAACGAAAAAGGGCAATCTCTGATTTTTTATCTGACTAAAATCAAAAAACATTGGTATCTGACCATATTGGACAGGGTGAGCGGAGATTGCAGCGCATAAAAAATATAAAATATTAGGAACTATTTAGGTTTCTTGTAAAATCTTGTAATCTGTAAATTGCAGTAACTAAAGATTCAGCCTTTTTAACAAAATTGGAATTTCAATTAGCGGAAGAGGCTATGTAAAACCCACTGATTACTGATTACCTCCGCCACGGCGGAACAAAGACAACTATCAGAAAAACTGTATTCCTGTTTTGACATAATACCTGAATAATTACAAATATTATTGTAAATAGTCTGAAACCGGAAAACGCTTCGCTGTAAATTTCTTACTTTATTTGCGCAACTATGTGTGTCTGAAACAGACGTCAGTTACCGGACAAATCTGTTGGTTAACAATCAATCCTGCGTTAGGGGAGAAATAGTCTGAATCAGGCTATGGAAGGTTGTCTTATCGTTTGCAATCATTTTATTGTGTTATTGTTGTTTGTCATGCATATTATAAAGTATATATGCAATGTTTGTTGTGTCTGAACCTTTTTGGTAAAAAACCGTTATAACATTATAAAATGTCAGTTTCTAAAAATTATTATTATGAAAAATATAAAAATTCTGTTAACAATACTTATTGTAATCTCCTTTTCTTCTGTTACAATTGCTCAGGAATCAGATCAGAAAATAACATTAAAAACCGATAGTATCAGTGTTTTGGGAAATTGTGGCATGTGTAAAACCAGAATTGAAAAGGCAGCAATGCTTGAAGGCGTTAAAACCGCAGTATGGAATCAGGAAACAAAAATTCTTACTGTTGTTTATAATCCTTCAGTTGTAAGTAACGAAGTTATCCAAAAAAGTATTGCATCTGTGGGGCATGATACTGAATTATACAAGGCAGAAGAAAGTGTCTATAATCAATTGCCGGGATGTTGTAAATACCCCAGAAAAGAGTGATATAAGTATCAGTCCGGCAATGCGATAAGTATTTGCTGATGTTTCACCATTTACTATTTACCTGATGTTAAACAAAATAATTAAATATTTTTTACACAACAGGCTCGTTACAGTAATTTTATTATTATTTGCAATTAGTTTAGGTCTTGTTACCTCACCTTTTAGTTGGGATTTAAAGCTATTACCAAATGATCCGGTTCCTGTTGATGCTATTCCAGATATCGGGGAGAATCAGCAGATTGTGTTTACGAAATGGGACGGAAGGTCGCCACAGGATATCGAAGATCAGATATCATATCCGCTAACTACTTATTTACTGGGAATTCCGGGTGTGAAATCTGTAAGAAGCACTTCGGTCATCGGTTTTTCAAGCATCTATATAATTTTTAATGATGATGTGGAATTTTACTGGTCAAGGTCAAGAATAATTGAAAAATTAAGTTCACTGCCGGCCGGGCTGTTGCCTGACGGTGTTCAGCCGGGCCTTGGTCCCGATGCCACAGCTTTGGGTCAGATATTCTGGTACACTCTTGAAGGACGGGACAAAGAAGGGAATCCTACCGGAGGCTGGGATTTGAGTGAACTGCGCTCCATACAGGATTTTTATGTAAAGTACAGTCTTAATTCTGTGGAAGGTGTTGCAGAAGTTGCTTCAATCGGTGGTTTTGTTCAGGAATATCAGATAGATGTTAATCCGGATGCTCTAAAGGCTTATAATATTGCATTACATCAGGTTATGAATGCTGTCAGGGAGTCAAATATCGATGTGGGAGCCAAAACGATAGAAATTAATCAGGTTGAATATTTAGTAAGGGGTATAGGCTACATTAAAAATATAGAAGACATTGAGCAGGCTGTTGTTGCTGTACATAATAATGTGCCAATCAGAATAAAAGATATCGGGGTTGTTTATCTTGGTCCTGCAAACAGGCGCGGAATGCTGGACAAGGGTGGAGCAGAAGTTGTAGGAGGAGTGGTAGTTGCCCGTTTCGGCTCAAACCCGCTGGCAGTAATAAATAATGTAAAAGAGAGGATAAAAGAGATCGCTCCCGGGCTTCCGAAAAAAGTCCTGGCTGACGGCACCGAAAGCCAGTTGACAATAGTTCCTTTTTACGACAGGTCGGAATTGATTTACGAGACTCTTGGTACATTGGAAGAAGCATTATCACTCGAAATTTTAATTACAATTCTGGTTGTAATTTTAATGGTATATAATTTAAGAGCATCTTTATTAATTTCCAGTTTATTACCAATTGCCGTTTTGATTGTTTTTATTGCTATGCGGTATATTGGTGTAGATGCAAACATTGTGGCACTTTCGGGAATTGCTATTGCCATCGGGACTATGGTCGATCTGGGAATAATAATGTCTGAAAATATTATAAAGCATATAAAAGAAGCCCCTGCAACACAAAAACTTATAGATACTGTTTATAAAGGAGCCTCGGAAGTATCATCTGCTATTTTTACTGCTGTTTCAACAACAATAGTAAGTTTTATTCCGGTATTTACGCTGCAGTCAGCCGAAGGCAAGCTTTTCGGGCCGCTGGCTTTTACAAAAACCTTTGCTTTGCTTGCCGCACTTCTGGTGTCAGTGCTGATAATGCCATCTTTGGCGTATTGGTTTTTTGGATTTAAAATCAGGAGTAAGAAATTAACAGATGTATTTAATATTGCTTTGATTATTTTCGGAGTCGTTCTGTTATTTGCCGGATATACTTTTGCTCCTGTTATTTTTATTTTTTACGGAGTTTTTGCATGGCTGAAAAAATTACCTTTCGGGAAAGCACAGTTTTTTAAATCGAAATCCGGTCTCATTCTTAAATGGCTGATTATTAATTCACATATAATAATTACAGTTGCAGGTGTAACCTGGATTCTGGCAGAATTCTGGTTGCCTTTGGGAGCGGGCAGGAGCTTATTGCTGAATTTTATTTTTGTTGCTTTACTTGTATCTCTGATTTTGGGAGGATTTACTCTTCTTGAATTTTATTATAAAAGAATCCTGCGGTGGTGTTTGGATAATAAAATCAAGTTTTTACTCATTCCGGTTTTGCTGATATTTTCAGGCGGTATAATATGGTTAGGGTTTGATAAAATTTTCGGTTTTGCCGGTAAAGGATTTGAGAAAACAGGATGGAATGTGAAAACCACAAAGCTGTGGGAAAAATTTGACAACACCTTTCCGGGTATAGGCAAGGAATTTATGCCTGCACTGGACGAAGGGAGTTTCCTGTTAATGCCTACATCAATGCCTCACTCTGGTTTTGAGTTTAACCGTAATGTGGCGGGACAACTGGATATGTTGATTTCACAGATTCCTGAGATAGACCTGGTTGTGGGAAAGCTTGGCAGAGTTGAATCAGCTCTCGATCCTGCACCTGTTTCAATGTTTGAAAATATTATAAACTATAAGCCCGAATATGTTTTAAATGAGAAAGGCCACAGGCTTAGGTTTAAAGTGGATGGGGAAGATAAATTTATTCTTAAAAACGGGGAGAAATATACTAATGATGAAGCATTGCTTGCCGGGATTAAAAAAGAGCAGTTAATCCCGGATAACGATGGAATATATTTCAGAAACTGGCGGTCGCATATTCACTCAGCTAATGACATATGGCTTGAAATATTAAAAGTTACCAAAATTCCTGGCGTAACATCTGCCCCCAAACTGCAACCTATAGAAACCCGTTTGGTAATGCTGCAAACCGGTATGCGTGCTCCGATGGGCATAAAGGTTTACGGGCCGGATCTGGATGTAATAGAAGAATTCGGAATACAACTGGAAAAAATACTGAAGGATGTTCCGTCTGTAAAATCAGATGCTGTTTTTGCAGACAGGATTGTCGGGAAACCATATATCCATTTAAATGTAAACAGAGATGAGATTGCCCGTTTCGGACTTAATGTGGCAGATGTACAGCAAACTATTCAAACTGCAATAGGCGGGATGACAATTACCGGGACAGTTGAGGGTAGGAGCAGGTATGCAGTTCGTGTAAGGTATCCGCGTGAGTTAAGGGACAATCCTGAGAGATTAAGCAAAATCTTAATTTCCACACCTGCCGGGGCACAGATTCCGCTTTCACAGGTTGTGGACATTGAATATTTCAGAGGGCCGCAGGCAATAAAAAGTGAAAATACTTTTCTTGTAGGATATGTGCTTTTTGACAAGAATGACGGGTTTGCGGAAGTAGATGTTGTAAATGATGCGCAGAAGGCAATCAAAGATAAAATTGATTCGGGAGAGCTAATAGTTCCATCCGGGGTAAGCTATAAGTTTTCGGGTAGTTTTGAAAATCAGGTGAGAGCAGAGAAAAGACTTTCTTTAATTGTGCCGGTGGTTCTTATTCTTGTATTTCTTATTCTGTATTTTCAGTTTAAGTCGGTCAGTACCTCGATGATGGTATTCAGCGGAATTGCAATGGCTTTCAGCGGAGGTTTTATAGTCCTCTGGCTATATTCACAGACATGGTTTTGTGATTTTTCATTATTCGGGACTAATTTAAGAGATTTGTTTCAGATGCATACTGTTAACCTGAGTGTCGCCGTGTGGGTTGGCTTTATCGCGCTGTTTGGAATTGCAACTGATGATGGCGTTTTGATGGCTACTTATCTGGATCAGAGCTTTTTAAAGAATAAACCTGGCAATCTTAAAGGAATCCGTGAAGCTGTGGTTGAAGCGGGCTACAGAAGAATAAAACCGGCAATTATGACTTCTGCCACAACTATAATTGCACTTTTGCCGGTGCTTACTTCAACAGGCAGAGGGGCAGATATTATGATTCCTATGGCAATACCTGCCTTCGGAGGAATGCTTGTAGCATCAATTACATATTTTATTGTACCGGTGCTTTATTCGATGAGGGAGGAAAGGAAAATTAAAAAGATAAAAACATGAAAAATCTGACCGCCATAATATTGTTTTTGTTTTGCAACATTTTAACCTTGCAATCCCAGACTCTGAAAGATTATCTGGTGATTGCCGGAAATAATAATCCCGGGCTTAAAGCAAAACAAAAAGAATACGAAGCTGCATTGCAAAAAATTGAAGTGGTTAATACACTTCCTGACCCTAATTTTACTTTCGGATATTTTATTTCGCCTGTTGAAACAAGGGTTGGCCCACAACTGGCAAAGTTTTCCATACATCAGATGTTACCGTGGTTCGGGACATTAAAACTAAAAGAAGAAATCGCCGGGTTCGAGTCAGATACAAAGTATTTTGAATATCAGGAATACAGAAACAAATTGTATTATCAGGTTATAGCAACCTATTATTCTTTGGCTGAACTGTCACAGATGCAGAAAACAGAATCTGCTAATATCAGCTTGCTTGAGACATACAAAGATATTGCTCTTAAAAAGTATGAGAATCAATCAGGTCTGGCTATGGATTATTTAAGAGCAGATATTATGATAAATGATGCAACAACCAATCTTAAAATTCTTGCAGAGAAGCAAAGGGCTGTTGAAGTTGGTTTTAATAATCTGTTGAACAGAGACATTAACGAAAAAGTTATATTGCCGGACAGTTTAACAATTGATATAATTTCAACAGATTACAGAAAAGATTCGCTTTTGCAGAATAATCCGGTTGTTAATCAGTTCGGAATTAAAACCAAAATAAGTGAGTATAACCGGGAGCTGGTTGCCAAACAGGGATTGCCCGGTTTTCAGCTAGGTATTGATTATATTGTTGTCGGTAAGAGAACAGATTTAACCATGTCAGATAATGGTAAAGATGTATTAATGCCAACCGTATCAGTTTCCATCCCGTTGTTTCGTAAAAAATATAAGGCAGCAGAAACGGAGGCTCAGTTGAAGCAGGAAAGTTATCAACTTCAGGCCAAAGATTACGAAAATACACTTTTGTCAAATTACGAATCTGCAATGTTTGAATTAAATCAGCAGAGAGAATTTATTTTACTTTACGATAAACAGATTGAAGAATCATCAGAGATACTGACTTCGCTTATGTCAGCTTACCGGAATACCGGGAAAGATTTTGAAGAGGTTCTGAGGATGCAACAGCAAGTATTGAAATATCAAAAATTAAAAATTACTGCAGTTAGTCAGTACGATACTTCTGTTGCAAAGCTTAATTATTTAACTGCTAAACAATATTAATATGAAAGGAGAATTCAGACATAAAATAGTATTAATATTGATATTTTTATCAATCGGAATTTTTATAGGATGGTTAATTTTTGGTGGCCGTCAGAAGCCGGAAAAAGAACAGACTAAATCTGAAGAGGTTAAAAAACAGCAGATATGGACGTGTTCTATGCATCCTCAGATAAGGCAAACAGAACCGGGTAAATGTCCTATTTGTAAAATGGAGCTTATCCCATTGGAAACAGAAGAATTGCAGGCAGATTCAAGTTCGTTGAGAATGTCTGAAACAGCAATGCAACTGGCAAATATTCAAATCGCTGTTGTCGGTAAAATGATGCCTGTAAAAACTTTAAATCTGAATGGCAAGGTTGTAAAAGATGAAAGGCTTGTGTATTCACAGTCCGCTCATATTAGCGGCAGAGTTGAAAAACTGATGATTAATTTTACAGGCGAGTATGTAAGCAAAGGTCAGATAATAGCATACATTTATTCGCCTGAACTGGTAACTGCCCAGGAAGAATTACTGGAGGCATACAGGCAAACCGGAACTCAGAAAGCTTTGTTTGAATCGGCGAAGGAAAAATTATATAACTGGAAAATCACAGACAGCCAGATTGACGAAATACTCAAAAATGGCAGTGCAACGGAAAGTTTTCCGGTATTGGCAGATTTTTCCGGGTATGTATCTGAAATAAAAGTTGCTTCCGGAGATTATGTTCAGAAAGGCAGTGCTTTTTTTGAAATTGCTGATCTTTCTAGAGTCTGGGTTGTTTTTGATATTTATGAATCTGATCTGGCTTTTGTGAAAGCAGGAGACAAAATAAATTATACAGTACAGGCTTTGCCCGGAGAGACTTTTCAGGGAAAAATAACATACCTCGACCCCGTAATCAATGCAAATACAAGAGTGCTGAATGCCAGGCTTGAAGTTAATAATTACAACATGAAACTAAAGCCTGAGATGTTTGTATCAGGGACATTGGTGTCGGATATATCAGTAAATACAGAGTCGGTTGTTATTCCGAAGTCTGCAGTTTTGTGGACAGGCAAACGATCGGTGGTTTATGTAAAGTCTGTGGACTCCGAAGGAATATCATTTAAAATGCGCGAAGTTACTTTAGGTGTTTCGTTGGGTGATTCTTATGTAATTGAAAGCGGGCTTAAACCCGGAGAAGAGATTGCTGTAAGCGGGGCGTTTAGTATTGATGCTGCTGCACAACTGGCCGGAAAACCAAGTATGATGAATCCTGAAAATCCAAAACAGAATACTGGCAATGCGCATGAAGAGATGAATATGGACATGAGTAAGAAAGAAAATGAGACAACAGGGAAAAACGGTATTATGCAGAATATGCTTCCTTCTAAAACCGAAAGTACGGTCAAACACGAGATGTTTTTTGTTAACGGATTATGTGATATGTGTAAGGAACGGATAGAAACTGCAGCCAGATCGGTTCCGGGTGTTGTAAGTGCAGTATGGGATGTTGATACCAAAACAGCTCATGTTGAATTTGACTCTGGTGTTACAAGTCTGATGAAAATACATGAAGCAATAGCAAAAGCAGGACATGATACAAAGCTTGTAAAAGCTGATGATTCTGTTTATAATGCTTTGCCTGATTGTTGCAGGTACAGGGAATAGAAGGCTGCACCGGGAATCCGGATACTTTGTAGTGTCGGCCGGTTTTGATTATATGCTGCTCCTAACTTTCCGTTTACTTTATTGTCTTTTGTGATTTGTTTTTTTAAATTTGCAGCAAATTACTGAAGAATGAGTTTTATTAATCCTGCCTTTTTCTGGGCGATGTTTGCGGTGTCGGTACCGATAATTATCCATCTGATAAATTTCAGAAGGCACAAAACTCTGTATTTTAGTAATACCCGTTTTCTGGAGGACATAAAAAAGGAAACCCAAACCAGAACAAAGCTAAAGCATCTGCTTATTCTTTTGGCCAGAATCCTTACTATCGCTATGCTGGTAATTGCTTTTGCCGGTCCGTTTATCCCGAATAATGCTGATGAAACTTCAAAAATATCGGAAGTCAATGTTATTTATATTGACAATTCTTTCAGCATGGAAGCGGAAGGAAAGAAAGGACAACTTTTTGAACAGGCTCAGCAAATAGCAAAGGAAATTGCTTTTAATTCGTCTGCTTCGATGGAATATTTGCTTATAACAAATGATATGTTGCCTGAGCACCAGTTTGTAATAAACAGGGATGTATTTCTGGGAAATGTTGACAAAACTGTGATCAGTTCAAATCCTGTAAGCCTTAACGATGTTATCTTAAAAGCAAATACTCTGGTTCCGCAAAATAAAAAAGCGGGGTTGTATATTATTTCCGATATGCAGAAAACTTTTCTGGACGGAACAACAAGTTTGCCGGATAAGAATATAGATCCTGTTTTTGTCCCTCTCAGTCCTTTGGGAGTGAACAATTTGTTTGTCGATTCATGTTGGTTTGGCTCGCCGGTTCACAGAAAGGGACGTTCCGAAACTCTTAACGTAAGAGTTACCAACAGTTCAAAGGAAGATTTTTTCGATATTTCGCTACAGCTTTTTATAAAAGACAGCCTTAAAGCTTTGTCTGGATTTAATATCGAAGCAGGACAAACTCAGGATGTTGAACTGGAATATGTGAATACTGTTACCGGATTTGTGGAAGGCAGGCTGGAAATAGCCGATTACCCGGTTACATACGATAATGAATTATATTTTAATTATGAAATAGCCGATCTCACCAATGTGCTTATTATAAACGGAGGATCTGAAAACCGTTATTTATCGGCATTGTTCGGATCTGATCCTGAGAATTTTGAAATAACACAGCTAAAGTCGGGAAATGAGCAGTCTGCAGCATTTACAAATTATGATATTATTTTCCTGAATGGTATCACGGATATTTCATCGGGCTTGTCGTCGGAACTTCAGAGTTTTGTGTCGGACGGTGGGTCGGTAGTCTTTATTCCTGCCACGGACTTAAATGTGAATTCATGTAATTCGTTCCTGAATATGTTTAACGCGGGCAAATTTGAGTCTGTAAAATTTACGTCAGCAAAAATATATGATGTAGAGTATAATCACGAACTTTTCCGCAATGTTTTTCAGAAGCAGGAAAAGCAATCAGATCTGCCGGTGCTCGGTTTGGTTTACAAGCATGTTTTATACAGCTCGTCAGGATATACGCCTGTGCTTAAGCTGGAGAACGGTTTTCCGGTATTATCGGCAGGGAGTTACGGCAATGGCAGACTTTATATTTCTGCTGCTCCGATAAATGATGCTAATTCTTCTTTTATGAAGAGTCCTTTGTTTGTCCCGGCATTTTTTAATATGGCACTTAACAGCCAGATTAATAATTCTCTTTATGCTGTGCTTGCAGAAGGAGCCGGTATTGACATTAGTTCGGATGTTGAACTTGCAGAGTCAGATATTTTCCGTATAACCGATAATAAAAATATTGATGCTGTGGCAGCATTCCGTTTTACAGGCAAAAAACTCAGGGTTGAGGTTCCTTCTCAGATAAAGCTGGCCGGGACATACGGGCTTTATAAAGGCGATGAATATATTGCCCCGGTTTCGCTTAATTACAGCCGCAAAGAGTCTGTGCTGGAGTACTATACCGAAGAGGAGCTGCAGAAGTTTATTACAGAAAAACTTGACAACCGTGCTACAATTATTGATGCTGATACCGAAGACCTGAGCATTGAACTTAAGGAATTTTCCGAAGGGAAACCTTTGTGGCAGTTGTTTTTAATTTTTGCATTTTTGTTCATTCTTTTCGAAGTTGCTGTCGCCAGATTAATGAAGTAACAGAGCGGATAGACGGATTTGGGGGGGAGACCGAAGTCAGAAGACCGAAGACGGAAGATGGGATAGCGAATACTTAAAACATGTAGATTTCTTATAATCCTTAAGTTTCTCAAAACTGAATTTATAAATAACCTGAAACATTTCAACCATTCATAACTGTGCTGCAAGTACCGGTAATTGACTATATAGCACAATCCACAACCCGTCTTCGGTCTTCCATCTTCCATTAAATTTTACGAAACTAACAGTCCTGCAAAAATTAAAAAAAATTGATGGATTTTGCTCTTAGTGAGGTATTTACATTTGTTCCCGGCAATAGAAGAAATGTGGAATAAGCCTTAATCCGGCATATCAAAATCAAGTATTTTTTATAGAAACTATTTTTATTATGTTTTTTTATTTATATTTGAAAAATCTGTTTTTAGTTTATCGGAGATATGAATTTTCTTGACAATAAAAATAAGGAGTGGTATGTGATAATTACCAGACCACGATGGGAAAAAAAAGTCGGAGCAAATCTGACTGATCTTGGCGTTGAGAATCTCGTCCCCTTACAGAAACAGTTAAGGCAATGGTCAGACAGGAAAAAGTGGGTTGAAGTCCCGGTTTTTATGACTTATGCATTTGTCAGATGTACAGCCAAAGAGCGCATGAAAGTGTATGAGGCTGAAGGCATAAGCCGGTTTTTAAGTATTGGCGGTGTTTTATCCAAAGTAAGCGAAGCCGAAATTGACAGGATAAACAGGTTACTGGATTATGGGAAGAAAATTGAACTGGAAAAACTTTCGGCCAATATTTTTAGCAAAGGAGAGGAGGTAGAAGTAATTTCCGGGAATCTGAGAGGATTACGGGGAATTGTTTCCGAAAAACCAAAAAATGGTAAAAAGAAAATAAAAATACTGATTGAAAGTCTGAATTGCTTTGCATGTACGGAAATTTCAACAGAAATGCTGACGGCGGTATTACCAAACCGGTTAATGGTTGGGTAGCAAGAGTTGGCACGATAAATCAAACTGTGTTAAGAACTACTTTATATGTGAGTGGTATCGGCGAAGCCGTAGAAAATCAGATTGAATAAAGGAGAAATCGTTAAAAATATACCACACCGAAAACGGCTGAGTAAAAGCCTTTTGGTGGGGGATAAGGGAGTTGGCAATAATTAAAATCAAAGAATTCACTTCCTTTTCAAAAATTTATTTAAGCTATGAAAACAATTAATATATTCCTTATTTTTATTGTCTGTTTAATGAGTATTTACTGTACAAATAATGCACAAAATAAACCGGAATACTCCTCAGAAGCATACATACACAAGAAAAAAGGATTAGAGCACCTTAATAATGAAGATTATAAATCTGGAATTATTGAATTTAAAAAAGCTATAGATATTTATCCAGACTATGACACTGCGTATTTTGACCTTGGCCAGTGTTATTTACGTCTGGGAAAAAACAGTTTAGCAGAAATCACTTTCAAAAAATCAATTAGCCTGAATCCAAATGACCCAGATTACTATCTAGGCTTAGGTGGCACATATGTATCAATGGGTAGACTAGATGATGCTAAAAGACAATTTGAAAAAGCACTTGAAATAAATGCAACTTACGACAGAGCTAACGCAAGTTATGCATATTACTGTAACATCATAGGAGAGAACAAAAAAGCACTTGAGTACATAAACAAAGCTATTCAAGAAAATCCATTTAATCATGAACACTATTCAAATAGGGCTGTAATACATTCTTCTTTAGGAGATTATGAAAGTGCATTATCAGATATTGAATATTCGATTAGTTTAAATTCTGATTTTATAGAGAAGTATTACAACAGAGGACTTTATAAATATGAACTTGGAGATACTGAAGGGGCATGTGAAGACTGGAGTTTTGCTAATTCAAATGGTTCAAAATATGCAAAAAAAGAATTAGATAGAATTTGTAATTAATCTCCCAATAGCTGTGGCTAAAAACCCCTATATCCCATGAGGGTTTTTAAGATGGTAATTCTGGTAGTCACATTTCTGTTCTACCGCTTAATTTTATAATTTGGTTTTTAGCGGGTACGCTTGTGGATTCGGGACTTTTTTCCCGCATGGCACATAGCTGCAACCGTTAGCACCAAATTTAAAAGCATTGCAACACTTTACAATTTATGTATAAATGAAACAGAAAATCATAATTATAGCATTGACTATTACCACGATTGTTTTACTATCAATTATTATTATCCCAAGTATAAGTACGTGGATTAAAATTGATTCATGTCTTGATAATGGAGGCAGATGGAATTACGAATGTGATACTTGTGAAACAATTAGTATAACTAAAAATGAAGCCGACAATCCTAAATTAGAAATAATTCAAGTTTTCTTCAATTATTGCTTTATTTATCCATCAGTTATTACGTACAATGTTCATGAAAAAACCATTTTATTCCAACATAATGGGACTAGTTTATTAATGACTTTTCCGGTTCAAGAACCAGAAGAAGATAAAGATTATGAAGTCGTAGAAATATTTAAACCATCTAGTTTGTATTTTAGAGTAAATGAAGAAACACACACATATATTTTAGATTCAATATTTTATAATTTTAATCCCATTGACTTCCAAGATAGCATTGACAGAGGATGGTATGATGGTGGTGGGCATATACTATTATTTGGATATAATAATGACAGTATTAAACAAGTTGAATTAATAAATGCCTGTACAGAAAATCAGAAGAAACTAATCATGTCTCTAATAAATGAATGTGTTAAGCAAAAAACTGATAGCTTAACAAATGATTATTTAAATAAATTACATAGCTATGCAGAATAAAAATCATTGCATAACAGCCCCTATATGTAATGCCCGAAGCGTGGGAACTTGGACGTGAATCGCACCGACGAACACCGCCAAATTTTTTAATTTGGCTTTTATCTAAGAAAATTAAAAACAAAATAAAAAGATTTGGCTCCGTGTGAAATTTTATAGTGATATTACTATTTCTTTTCCGCACTCCACATAGCTGCAACCGTTATACACAAATTTAAAAACACATCCATGAAGTACGTATTATACATTGGAATATTTTTACTCATCGCATTAGTTTCTTGTCATAAAGAAAAGGAAGAGCTTATTAAAATAACGCCTGATTTATTAAATTGCTGTTTTAATGTTGGGTTTATATTGATAGTGTGAGTAATATTACCGACAGCATTCAAGTTGTGAGCTACGATTATGGATTAGAGGGGCCAAGATATACTGATTACTCAATTATAAATACAGAATATTATTGTTTTACTGCAAAATCTTCTTCGAAGACAACATCTTTCCTTGTAGAATATGATAATTTACAAAAATTTGGTGACAATAATTCTATAACTACAATTTATGTTGATTATAATAAGGGATTTGGTGAACATTTGGACTCAACTTTTATTTATGACCAATATTATTATCGTGTATTAAAAGTAGAAGTTGCGGAAGATGAAACCGAAGACAATAATAGAAGCATATATTTTACAAATTCAGATTATGGTATTTTGCGCCATGACATTTATTCCGACACAGTATTACTTTCTAGCAAAGTACTAATGAGAAAAAATATTGTACGATAAGAAAAATCTGTGTATAACAACACCTATATGTAATGCGG
>QKHS01000051.1 GCA_003249955.1 Bacteroidales bacterium
CCGGGATGGTTAATGCTCATTGCCATCTGGAACTGTCAGATTTTGAAAAAACTGATGAAGCCGGAAAAGGGATGACCCATTTTATTAAATCAATTATTAATAATCGGCATAAACACAGCAATCAAAAGAAAATAGCGGCCTGTGATGCCGCAATGTTTGAAAAAGGAATAAATCTTGTCGGAGATATTGTTAATACTGATAAGACAATAAGTACTAAAATAAATTCACGCATCAGATATCATAATTTCATCGAAGTCAGCGGGATAAAAAACTGTGAAACTGATAAAAAAACAGCCTTTGCTGAACAACTTGCAATAAAGTTTACAAAGTCAGGATTAAAAAATTCTGTTATCCCTCATGCTTTCTATTCAATATCAAAAAGTTTACTTGAATACACAATATCTAAATCAAAAAACGAAGTCACAAGCATACATTTCTTAGAATCAGAAGAAGAATCAGATTTTTTTACCGGTAAAAAAAATTCTCTTTTTACTTTTATAAAAGAAATCGACCCTGACTTTACTCCTTTGGCAGCTAATCACAAAGAACTGTTTAAATTAACATCCGTATTCTCCGAAGCTTCTGCAATGATATTAGTTCATAACACAGCCGTAAAAAATGATATGCCGGATTTAAATAACAATATCTTTTTTTGCCTTTGCCCGTCATCAAATATGTTTCTGCACAACAATCTGCCTTCAAAAGAATTTGTTTACAAAAATAAAGATAAATTAATTGCAGGAACCGACTCTCTTGCATCAAACGACACTCTTGACATTTTGCACGAATTAAAAATTCTTGCAAATAACTATCCCGGATTGTCTTTGATTGATTTATTGAAAATTGCCACAACAAATGGAGCAGAAGCACTGAGACAAGACAATTTCGGGCAGTTTAAAGAAGGAATAGCTCCCGGAATAATTCTGATAGAAAACGCTGATTTGATAAATCTTAAAATAACGGATAAAAGCCGTATAAAAAGAATTCTTTAGTATTAATGGAAGCCAGCCAAAACATACTGATAAGCCCGCTTAACTGGGGATTGGGACATGCAAGTCGCATAATTCCGGTTATTGATTATTGCCTGAAATCAGGGAAAAAAGTTGTTCTGGCCGGAAACGGAGCCTCAATTGAATTACTAAAAAGCAAATATCCTGATTTGGTTTTTGTTAACATCCCCTCCCCTTCCATGCACTATGGTGCAAAAAAAGCAATGGGTTTCAGTTTCTATTTCTGTGTTTTTCTTATGATAATTAATCTTATCCGTGAACGACACCTTACTGCAAAAGCAATAAAAGCTCATAAAATTGACACCATAATTTCTGACAACAGACCAGGCGTATTTAGCCGTAAAATAAAATCAATTTATATTACCCATCAGGTTAACGTATTTTGTTCGTTGAAAGGAGGATTCTTTTCCAGCTTATACACAAAAATTCACAGGCAAATAATAAATGTATATAATTACTGCTGGATACCAGATATAGAAGGAGAATCCAACATTTCCGGCCGACTTTCAAAAAACAATTATTATCCGGCTCTCAGCTATATCGGTCCCATATCAAGATTTTCCGTATTAGAGCCTGAGACTTTAAATAAAAATGAATATGACGTTGTTTGTATCGTTTCAGGACCCGAACCACAAAGAAGCATATTAGAACATTTATTAATAAAAAAATTTAGCGGCACAGATAAAACAACACTTATTATCAGAGGGTTACCCGAATCAAAAGAAAAATTAACTGACAAAGGGAATATTAGTTTTATTAATCATTGCAATGACCAGGAGTTTCTGCATTATATAAATTCGGCTGAATATATTGTTTGTCGTAGTGGGTACAGTTCTGTTATGGATTTAATTGTTACCGGAAACACAGCACTATTAATACCAACTCCGGGGCAACCGGAACAAGAATATTTAGCTGAATACCTCAGCGGGAAATTCGGGTTCACAAGTGTTTTGCAGGATATGTTTCCGGTTTTTGATTTAAAAAAAGCCAACACAGTCAAAACTAATGGAGTGTTTTATAATATGGATGCCATGAAAAAAATATTAGATTTGCACTTATGAAAGTTTGTGGTTTTACATTTATAAGAAATGCTGTTAAATATGACTACCCTGTTGAGGAAGCAATAAAATCTGTGTTGCCTGTTTGTGATAGCTTTGTTGTTGCAGTTGGTAATTCTGAAGATTCAACTCTGGAATTAATTAAAAGCATTAATCCGGACAAAATCAAAATAATTGAGACTGTATGGAACGATGAACTACGTGAAGGAGGTAGAGTTCTGGCAGAAGAAACCAACAAAGCTTTTCAGGCAATAGATAATTGTTTTGACTGGTGTTTTTATATTCAGGGAGACGAAGTCATTCACGAGAAATATTTGCCTGTGATACGTAAATCAATGGAAGATAACTTAAATAATTCCAAAGTTGATGGTTTGTTATTTAAATATATGCATTTTTACGGATCTTACGACTATGTAGGAGAATCTTTAAGATGGTACCGTAACGAAATCCGTATTGTCAGAAACAACAAAAACATTTATTCGTTTCGGGATGCACAAGGTTTTAGGAAAGATGATAACCGGATGCTTAAAGTTAAGCAGGTTGATGCTGTAGTTTACCACTATGGATGGGTAAAAGATCCCCGTGCAATGCAAAAAAAACAGGAAGACTTTAATAAACTGTGGCACAATGATGAGTGGATAGAAAAAAATGTGGTAAAATCCGACCAGTTTGATTACTCGGCTATTGATGTTCTTAAGAAATTCGAAGACAGTCATCCTGTAGTAATGCAGGACAGAATAAAACGAATAAACTGGAAATTTGACTACGACCTTTCCTGCAACCGCATGAGAGCAAAAGATAAGTTAAAGCATTTTCTAGAAAAATTCGGAATAAGTTTCGGACAATACAAAAATTACAAGTTAGTTAAATAAAAAAAGGCTTTCAAATCTGAAAGCCTTTTTTTATTATATCGTTATTTCATTAATCTCTCTTCAATGTCTGTGTAACAGTTCCGAGTTGCTTAAGAGCTCCTTCTGTAACTTCATTTCCATTTATAGTGAGAAGATTGAAATTATTAATGTTTTGTCTGTTGTTTATTTGTTTATTCTTTAGCATATCCAGCTCCCAAATTGTACACATCTGGCCATTGGCATATCTCTCGACATCAGTATAAGTTGAATCCGGAGACCATGTTGGAGTAGTTTCACTATCTTCAAGAATTTCCATAGTATAAATCTGTGTAGTCTTTTTGCTTTCCTCAATTACAATAGCTAACCTTTCCTTATTCTTATAATCATCAATATTTCCGAGAAAATTCCATGTACCTGAAATCTCTTCACTTATTCTGTAATTAGTTCTTAAAACTCCGGCATCATCTCCAATAGGAGTTTCTACAATATATCCATATTCATAAGTTTCTCTAACATATCCATTTTTGTCAAAAACAATTTTATTGCGGCCTTCAACAACATTACCTTCATACTCAACAATACTATCTGTTCCCAAGATTTCTACTACCTGAGACCAATTTAAATCTTCAACCGTAGTAGTCGTTCTGGTTTGAACTTCTCCCTGAAACGTTCTTATTATTTCAGACTTCATATTTGTTATAGTCCACTCACCTGTAACCCTTGCCTTCCTTGTGTATATAGAAAAGAACGGATCCTCCTCGCCCTTCTTAAAACAGCTTGTTGTCAACAACGGAAGAACTATTATCATCCCCAGCAATACTAAACTTAAGTGTCTTTTTGTGTTCATAATTTTATACGTGCTTACTGTGTCTATTTGTACAAAAGTAATTTCTTTTTTAATATTTTACAAATAAATACAAAAAAAAATTAATAATCATAGTTTTTTAACAAAAAATGTAATTTTTCGCAAAAAAAATGTTCATAACTTGTTAGTATCGTAAAATATAAATGTAAAAATAATCATTATTTTAACATTTCTGCTTTTTGAAAGAAAAATTTTTCATATTTTTTTTCTAGCCTGCTGTTATAAAAATAATTGTCAATAAAATCAGCATAAGCAGTTTGCAAAAAAAATAAATTAATAGTTTTTTTTATTACTTTTGGCAATAAAAAATCTGAAAATTATGGTAATTAACACTAAAGAAATATCGGCAAGAATAAAATTCGGAATTATGTTAAGTGCACTGCTATACGCGGGAATATTAGTCGCCAGCATAGTCTTTAAATGGTCTGAAAAACACATTTTTGAGATCGTTCTTACTGCTGTTTTTATATCTTCAATTGCTTTCACTTATGCAAAAAAATATTCATATATTTTTTACAATAGTGACGGCCCAAAAATAATTATCCGTTACACTTCTCTTCAGCCAATGTCTGCAGGGAATTTCTCAATAGAAGTCCCGAAAAGAGATTTTGTGAAAGCAGAAATAAAGAATTCTTTAGGAGGTTTTCGTAAGGATTTAATCGTTTATGTAAAAACTCCGCAAGGAGTTGCAAAATTTAACCCGGTAAGTCTGTCAACACTATCAAAAGAGGATATTGAAGCAATCAGACAAGACCTGTCAATTAATTAATGTATTAATATAACTTAAAAATTAAAATATGAAAAAATTAATCATCGTTTTGACATTTGTTATGGCAACAGCAGTTGTTTCTGCACAGGATTACAATGCTGCCATAGGTTTAAGAGGAGGAGAATCTCAGGGAATTACATTCAAAACATTTGTGGGAGGCTCTTCGGCATTCGATATTATCTTAGGAACACATTACCACGGATTAAACTTTACACTTCTTTATGAGATACATAAAAATGACATCTTCGGGGTTGATAATTTAGCTTTTTTTTACGGATTCGGCGGTCATTTGGGATTTTATAATTCTACATACTGGCCATGGGCTTACGAACACTATTCTTCAGGTCCGGTAATTGGTATTGACGGAGTTGCAGGTATTGAATATACTTTTGATGAAATTCCGATTAACATCAGCTTAGACATTGTTCCATCAATAAATGTAATTCCCTACGTCGGATACTGGCAAAGAGGGGCTATCTCGGTAAGATACGTTTTCAAATAGGCAACACAGAACTTACATTAAATTATACCATAATCATTCTCATTCAAAATATATCTAAAGCAACAAGGCTTGGTTGATAATAGATTATATAATCTGGCGGTTTCATTTTTATCCGGAGTCGGAGATATTAATGCAAAAAAACTTATTTCCAGATTTGGAAGTTGCGAGGCTATATTCAAATCGTCTTTGCGCGACCTGCAAAAAATTTCAGGAATCGGCGACCAGATATCCCTGAAACTTTATAATAGTTTCGGGTCTGCATTACAAAAAGCCGAGGAAGAACTACTGTATATATATGCTAATGAAATCGACTTTGTAAGTTTTACCGATGAAGATTATCCTGTCAGGTTAAGAGAATGTGATGATTCTCCTATAGTTATATATTATAAAGGTAAACCGCAATTTAACAGTCAAAAAATAATCAGTGTGGTAGGGACAAGAAATGCAACCAAATACGGAACCGATTTTTGTGCATCGTTTATAGAATCCCTCGCTGCAAAATATCCCGACACTGTTATAGTAAGCGGTCTGGCTTACGGGATAGACGTTGCCGCACACAAAGAAGCTTTAAAACACGACCTTAAGACATGGGCAGTAATGGGACACAGTCTGGAGACAATATATCCGGCAAAACACAAAAGAGTTGCATGTAAAATTATTGAAGCAGATGGTGCTGTTATCAGCGACTTCCCGCATGGCAGCAAAACAGAGAACTCTAATTTTGTAAAACGGAACAGAATTGTTGCAGGATTATGTGATGCTCTGATTATTGTTGAATCAGGAAAGAAAGGAGGTTCCATGATTACTGCAAATATTGCCAATCATTACAACCGCGATGTATTTGCTGTTCCCGGAAGTATAAACTCTGTTTACAGTGAAGGATGCAACAGACTTGTCAAAACAAACAGAGCACACCTTACCGAGTCGCTTGAAGACATAGAATACATAATGAACTGGACATCAAAGTCGCCTGAATCACTGCAAAAAAGCCTTGATCTTGTTACAGGATTAACCGAAAATGAAAAAATAATTGTTAATGTACTGAAAAATTACGAGTATCTCGATATTGACAATATTATCAGACAGACTAACCTTGATCTGAATACTCTTAGTATGAGTCTTCTGGAACTGGAATTTAAAAACATTGTCAGGGCTCTGCCAGGCAAAATATTTACACTAAAACTGAAATAAATTATGATGACAGACACTCATTGCCACTTATATCTGGAAGAATTTGACAAAGACCGTGATATTGCAGTTGAAAACGCAAGGTCGGCAGGTGTTAACAAAATAATTCTGCCTAATATTGATAAAGATTCCGTTGAAAAGATGCTGTCTGTCAGTAATTCATATCCTGGTATATTTTACAACACTCTCGGACTCCACCCGACATCTGTAAAAGAAGATTTTAAAGAACAACTGAAAATAATTTTTTCATACAATATAAATATAATAGGTATAGGAGAAACCGGCATTGATTTATATTGGGATAAAACATATCTGAAAGAACAACAGGAGTCCTTTGATTTTCAGCTTAATGAAGCCTGTGAACGTAAACTGCCTGTAATAATACACAGCCGGAACTCATTAAACGAAGTAATGGAAATTATCACAAATTACAAAGCTAAAGGATTAACCGGAGTTTTCCATTGCTACCCCGGAAATCTTAAACAGGCAAAAAAAATAATTGATCTGGGATTATATATAGGTATAGGCGGAGTTGTTACTTACAAAAACAATAATATGACGGATGTTGTTGCAGGAATACCGGCAGAATCAATCCTTACAGAAACAGATTCTCCTTACCTCACTCCTGTTCCGTTAAGAGGGAAACGAAATGAACCGTACAATATAAAATATATTGTTGAGAAGATTGCTGAGATCAAAAAGCTTCCTTTTGATATTGTTGCAGAAATAACTTACAAAAACAGCTTAAAACTATTTGATTTGGATTAAGATTGCAACAGGGATAATATTTTCAAAAAACGTACGTTATGAAATAAATCAGTACAGACATTTGAATAATCTGATTTACACGAATAAACAAACTTTCATTGAAGTATTGATAACAATAATATAATTTTTAACAATAAAATTTTTTTAGCGTTAAATATTTTATTATTTTGCGACGCATTTTAGGTGCCGTTTATAAGGAGAGATGGCCGAGTGGTCGAAGGCGCACGCCTGGAAAGTGTGTAGGCGGTGTCAAATCGTCTCGTGGGTTCGAATCCCACTCTCTCCGCTGATTGAAAAAAAGTGAATTTAACTGGTAATAATTAAATAAGTTTAAATTAAAACGTAAAATAGTCATGAAAAAACTAATCGCATTGTTAACTTTAGCAGGAATGCTTACTTTTGCAGGCTCATCTTTGATTTATGCACAGGATGAAAACACCACAGATGAAAATGCTCCAACAACAGAACAGGTAGAAGCAACAGATGCTCCTGCAGATGCAGCAGCCGATCAGGCAGCAGCTCCGGAAGCAGCAGAAAAACCACTTCACCAGCAATTAAAAATTAAAATTATTGAAGGTGGACCAATGTTTATGGGTTTTGTTATTCTTACCCTTATCTTAGGTTTGGCTTTGGCATTTGAAAGAATTATTTACCTCAATCTTGCTACAACAAACACAGACAAATTATTGAAAAAAGTCGAAACAGCCCTTAACGACGGAGGTATTGAAGCAGCAAAAGAAGTTTGCCGTAACACCAGAGGTCCTGTCGCAAGTATTTTCTATCAGGGTCTGGATCGTTATGATGCAGGTATTGATGTAGTTGAAAAATCTGTTGTTTCTTACGGATCTGTTCAGATGGGTCAGTTAGAAAACGGTTTAACATGGATTGCTTTATTTATCGCTCTTGCTCCTATGTTAGGTTTCATGGGTACAGTTATCGGGATGATCGGTGCATTTGACGCTATCGAAGCAGCAGGTGATATCAATCCTTCTTTGGTTGCCGGTGGTATTAAAGTAGCTCTTATCACTACCGTAGGTGGTCTTATCGTTGCTATGATTCTTCAGGTATTCTACAATTACATTATCGGAAAAATTGACTCTCTTGTTAACTCAATGGAAGATGCTTCAATTTCCCTTATTGATATTTTAGTAGATTTTAACGCAAAGAAAAAATAATTTAAAACATTGAATCATGTTAAATAAAATAGTTAAAATATTTGGTTACGTAATCATAGGAGTATCAGCACTTATTGGTGTACTGTTCTTCTTAAATGATGCAAAAACCTTAGAAGCAGGCATCGAAGCCATGAAAGATCTGCCTCAGGATATGAAAATCCTGGAAGTTGATAAACTCGCAGAAGGATGGAGCGGACTGGTTCTTAATTTTTCAATAGCATTATTTATCGGAGCTGCTGTTTTAGCAGTAGGATTTGCAATTTATAAATTTATTGCAGATGCTGTTAACAGCCCGAAAAGTGCTATTAAGCCAGCTATAGCTCTGGTTGTTGTAGGCTTGATTTTTATTATTTCTTATTCTATGGCTGCCGATACAATTCCGCAGTTTCTTGGGTCTCAAAATTTTGAACTCACACCAACAACTTGTAAATGGGTGGAAACCTCACTGTATGGTATGTATTTCTTTATGGGTATTACCGTTGCTGCTTTGGTTTATACTGAGATTTCAAGAATATGGAGATAATTTAGTGCTTATTGCAAAACAATTTAATTTAATTTATTATGGCAAAACGAGAAATAGGAGAAATAAATGCAGGTTCGATGGCAGACATCGCCTTCCTGTTGTTGATTTTCTTCCTTGTAACCACCACAATGGACGTGGATACCGGTATTGCCCGTCAATTACCTCCGATTCCAGAGCAAACAGACATTACAGATGTTAAAATAAACGAACGAAATGTTTTTGTTGTTCTTATCAATGCTCAGGACAGGTTGTTGGTAAATGGAAAACCAATGAATGTCGAGGATTTAAGGGAGAAAGCTATTGAGTTTATCAAGAGTGATCCTGATAATCCGGAACTTCCTGAAATGGAAGAAGTAAAAATTGACGGTATAAATAAAGTAGTTCTGGTAGGCAAAGGAGTAATATCTTTGCAAAATGACCGTGGTACTACATACGGAAGATATATAGAGGTTCAGAATGAGTTGGTTGCTGCATATAATATTCTTAGGGATGAAGCAGCAATGAAATATTTTGGAAAAGAAAAATACGATATGCTTAACGAAGAGCAACAGGAAGCTGTCAGGGAAGTATATCCTCAGAGAATTTCTGAAGCAGAACCTAAAAACGTAGGAGGAAAATAATTATGGCTAAATTCGCAAAGAAAAAGAAAAAAGCTTCTGCTGCAATATCTACAGCATCGCTTCCCGATATCGTTTTTATGATTCTGTTCTTCTTCATGGTAACAACTACTATGCGTGAAGTTGAGTTGAAAATAGAACTTACAAACAAAGATTTACCTGAAGCTACAGAAATTAAAAAACTTGAGAAAAAATCATTGGTCAGCTATATTTATGTCGGAGAACCAAAAGTTAACTACCAGCGTATGTATGGAACAGAACCGAGAATCCAGCTTAACTCAGCATTTGCAGAATTATCAGACATATATGAGTACATTCTGGCTGAAAGACAGCAACGTGACGAAGCAGAGGTTCCTTTTATGACAACCTCTCTTAAAGTTCACCAAAACACTAAAATGGGTATTGTAACAGATATTAAACAGGAATTGCGTAAAGCAAGTGCCTTAAAAATCAACTATTCTGCCCGTAAAGATAATTAGATCCTATACATTATTTTCTAATAAAAAAAAGTGCAATATTTACTATTGCACTTTTTTTTATTAGTACAAAGTCCCGGGAATGTTAATTATTTTTTAGTATTTTTACATTGCACAGCCAACCAAAAAAAGAGTCTGTCGTCATATGCATGTAAACATTTAATTTTATGAGAAAGTTATTATTTATACTGTCATTTTCAGCAATTGTAACCTTGCCTGTATTCTCGCAAAGCAATGTTACTCCTGATTCAAGATTGTCTGCTGTATATTCTGCAGATTATTTAAACAACCTGTCTGTAAATAACCAGAAAGAGTTGCAGTACCTAAACTGGTATCTTGATAATTCTTACAGAATTGTCGAAGCCGGGGCAGATAAATGTTCTGCAATGCCATATCTGGAAATGATTGATCCTGCGACAAAGATCATCACAGGTAATGCCGAGTCTGTAGATGAAGGGAATTTCAACATTCTTCTTTATTCATTTGAAAGACAATACGACAAGAAAACATATTATCGCATAGGGGATACAGGTTATGCCATTGTATTCGAATCTTATAAAAAGCTAGCTGAAAACTTTAATATTTACCAGGATGAAAATTAATCTCTTTAAAATATTAGCAACATCAATATTGTTGCTCGGATTTGTGAATCTGTACTCTCAGACATATCTTATAAGTAGTGGTGGAACAATTAATACATGTTCCGGGACATTATATGATTCAGGAGGTGCAAGCGGGAACTACGGTAACAACGAAAATTATACAATTACTATCTGTAGCAGTATCCCTGGGGCAACAATGACTCTGGATTTTACAGAATTCAGTCTTGAATCTGCGACATTCGATCACCTTACAATACATGACGGAGCAACTACTGGAAGCCCTACAATAATTTCCAATGCAGGATCAAGCAGTTTGAACGGTCAGACAATTGAAGCCAGCGGCACCTGTCTTACATTAGTATGGCATACTGACGGGTCTGTAACATATTCGGGATTTGCGGCAACAATAAGCTGCGGATTTCCATGTCAGGATTTCACAATTGCCCTTATAAGTTCTGTTCCGGCTTTAACTGCTCCTACAGATTCGCTCTGGATTGATGTTTGTCAGGGAACTGAAGTCTCAATTACAGCTCAGGGAACTTACCCTAATAATAATACTGATTATGTACAATCTGATGCCACAACAACATGGACATGGATGATTATTTCTGAAGATGGTCAGACTAACGTTGAAGGTGTTGGAATGAATGTTTTAAATTACGTATTCACAAATCCCGGAGGTTATCATATTAACCTAATGGCTACTGATGAAAACGGGTGCTCTATGCCAATAACAGATCCATGGCGGGTAAGAGTGTCATTAAGCCCCACGTTTGTCGGGACTACAGGAGAAGGAGGATGCCCCGGTACAAACATGGGTTTAACGGGTCTCTGGCAAATAGAACCATGGGTTCTTGAAATTCCTGAAATTGAATTTGTGGAAGTTTGTTTCGAAGACGTTGTCGGTGTTGACCAGGAAGCATGTTTTTCGCACAATGCTTTTGCTCCGGGCCAGTTTATTACCGCTGCCACGGATGTGGAATCCATTTGTATGAATATGGAACATTCATACATGGGAGACCTTGATATCTGGATTGAATGCCCTAACGGACAAACGTGTAACTTATTTGAACAGGCTTGTAGCGGAACTTATTTTGGAGTTCCTGATCAGGCCGATGATTGTAATCCTGGTACGGGTTGGCAATATTGCTGGAGCATGTCTGCTTCTTCATTAATGTCTGCAAACTGTAATTCAGGCAGTTCCTTGCCGGCAGGATCATATCAACCTGTTCAGAATTTTAGCTCCTTGATAGGATGTCCTCTTAACGGAGAATGGTGTATACACTTTCTGGACAACCTTAATCTTGATGATGGAAATGTATTTACCGTAGAACTTCACTTTGCAGACTATCTTATTCCGGGAGCAGACAATTTGTGGACATTTACTACTGCTGTAGATTCGACTGATGTGAGCTGGTCAGGTGAAGATGTAGATAGTGATGTAAACGGAATAGCTGTTGTTTCTCCTTCAACCTCAGGAGATCTTGATTACACATTTACTATAACAGATAATTTCGGATGTTCTTATGATACAATTATTCCGATACATGTGCTTGATGCAAACGACCCTAGTTGTTGCATTCAACCTGAAACTACAGCAGGACCCGATGCCCATGTGTGTACAAATACATATACATTCAATGCTACTCTTGCAACCGGTAATACCGGAAGCTGGGCATTATTAAACGGACCGGGTACAGTTTCGTGGGTTAATCAAACTTCTCCGCATGCTATAGTTACAGCAAACAGTTGGGGAGTTTATGAATTTGTATGGACTGAACAAAACCTCACTCCATCCTGTACCGATTCTGACACCATTACTGTTGAATTCTGGCCTGTTCCTACAACAACATTTACATATGATCCTATAATGTGTAATGCTGACCATTCAATAATTACATATACAGGAAACATGTCTTCAACGGCTACTTTTAACTGGGATTTCGACGGGGCTGCAGTAGTAAGCGGCTCAGGTATTGGCCCATACGAAATTTACTGGACAAGTGCGGCTACTCATTATGTGGCTTTA
>QKHS01000052.1 GCA_003249955.1 Bacteroidales bacterium
GTTTGGCTGGCTTCCGATGAAGACCGTGAAGGAGAGGCTATTTCATGGCACTTGAGTGAAGTGCTGAAATTGAACAAAACAAACACAAAACGCATTGTTTTCCACGAAATTACAAAAGATGCAATTCAAAACGCTATTCTTAATCCACGGGACATTGATATAAACCTTGTAAATGCCCAGCAGGCCAGAAGGATTCTGGACAGACTTGTTGGTTTTAGTTTATCTCCGCTTTTATGGAAAAAAATAAAACCTGCATTATCTGCCGGCAGGGTTCAGTCTGTTGCAGTAAGGCTTATTGTTGAAAGAGAAAGGGAAATAAATAATTTTACATCTGCTTCTGTTTTTAAAGTTACCGGTCTGTTTATAATTAATGGTAATATTGTTAAGGCAGAACTAAACCAGAAATTTAAAACTGTAAAAGATGCTGAGAGTTTTCTAAAAAAATGTGTAGATCAGGATTTTCACATTGAGGATATTGTAAAGAAACCGGGAAAAAAATCTCCTGCTCCGCCATTCACAACTTCAACTCTTCAACAGGAAGCCGGGAGAAAACTCGGATATTCTGTAGCCCAGACAATGAAATACGCACAGAGTCTTTACGAAAACGGGTTTATCACATATATGAGAACAGACTCTGTGAATCTCTCAAACATGGCGGTTGGAAGTATCAAAAACCTTATAACATCCAGTTTTGGTGAAGAATATGTAAAAATCAGAAAATATGACAATAAGATAAAAGGTGCGCAGGAAGCTCACGAGGCCATCCGCCCTACTTTTGCCGATAACGAAAACATAGACGCCGGCAAACAGGAACAACGCCTTTATGAGCTCATCAGAAAAAGAACTATTGCCTCTCAAATGCAGGATGCAAAAATAGAAAAAACGATTATTACCATTAATAATAAAGAAAACGACATCAGTTTTCTGGCAACAGGAGAAATTGTTACTTTCGAAGGATTTCTTAAATTGTATATTGAATCGACAGACGAAGAAAACAACGAAGAAAATGAATCGCTTTTACCTAATGTAACAAAAGGCGAAAAAGCAGTACCTTCCAGAATTGATGTCACCGAAAAATATGACCAGCCTCCTTACCGATACACAGAAGCAAGTCTGGTAAAGAAAATGGAAGAATTGGGAATTGGAAGACCTTCTACTTATGCCCCGACAATTTCAACCATTCAGCAAAGAGAATATGTTGTTAAAGAAAGCCGTCCGGCTTCCGTTCGTAAAATTCAGACATTATGTCTGGAAAACGGCAAAATTTCTGAAAAAACTGTTTCTGAAAAATTCGGTGCAGAATCAAACAAACTGTTCCCGACTTCTATGGGAGTTGTTGTAACAGATTATCTTACTGGTCACTTCAATGATATTCTGGACTACAATTTCACTGCTCAAATCGAAGAAAAATTTGACAGTATTGCAATAGGGAAAGTTGCATGGAATAAAATGATTAAAGACTTCTACAAAACGTTTAGTCTGAAACTTGAAAACAGCCTGAAAGAAAAAGAAAATACAAAATGGGAAAAAGAAATCGGGAAACACCCTGAAAGCGGATTGCCGATTGTTTTAAGAGTTGGGAAATACGGACCATACGCTTCAGTTGAAGGTGGGGAAAAACCAACTTACGCAAGTTTAAGAAAGAATCAGAATATAGAAAGCATTACATTCGAAGAAGTGCTTGATTTGTTTAAGCTACCCAGAAACATAGGCACCTATGAAGGTGATGATTTAATTGTTTCATTAGGGAAATTCGGCCCATACATCAGAAATAACGGAGCGTTCTTCAGCTTAAAAAAAGATGATGACCCATACACTATTAACATGGAAAGGGCTATTGAATTAATAGAAGAGAAAAAACTAAAACAAAAAGATAGTTTCAGCAGAACTTTTGATGAAATACCAGGATTGCAAATTTTAAAAGGCAGGTACGGACCTTACATTTCTTATGAAAAGAAGAACTACCGTATTCCTAAAAATATGGAACCGGAAACAATGACTATTGAAGACTGTAAAGAAATTATTTCAAAAAAAGATTCTAAATAGTTTTGTCCTGAAAATGAGCAAATTAGAATTTTTATTTTCATGATCTATCTTAACAAATATGACAAATATCATCTTTGTTAAGAACATTACATAATAATGAATAGCTTGCTATCGTTATTTCTAAGAAAAAAATTATTTATTTTTTGAATATTTTTTGTAGTATTTAAAAAATTTAATGTAACTTTCGCAATTTGAAATTTTTGGGTAAACGAACCTAATATTTCAGTTCAGGTTATTAACATTTTTTGCGTTATCAACAAAAAAATGTTAATAAAATTTGGAAAATTTAAAAAAAAGTGTTTTTTTTACCAATTATAAATTGGGTGTTAAGTATTGAAAGTGAAAAACCGAATTTAATATGAGGAGATTATTAGTACTGATTATCGTTTTAACAGGAATGTTTATTAACCATTCACTGGCTCAGGTTGACTCTCATTTCAGCTTGTTTGAGTATTCGCAGAATATTTACAATCCGGGAGCTGCAGGGAGTAATGACGCAATGTGCGTTACTAGTTTGCACCGACAACAGTGGGTTGGTTTTGGTGATGGCCGGCCTGTCACAACACTATTTTCATTTGATATGCCATTGGCAGACATTCTCGGAGTCGGGCTAAATATTAATCAGGATATAATCGGATTTCAACAGGATTTGAATATCAGCGGAAATATTGCATATCGTGTAGAACTTGACCCCGGAATGCTTGGCATAGGATTGGGTGTTGGCGTAATTAACCGTTCTATTGACGGAGATTGGAAGACATGGCAATCTTTAAACGGCGGGACTACTTATGAAGATCCTATAATACCGCACATGGAAAGCAAAACAGCTTTTGACATGAGTTTTGGAGCAACCCTTGTAAGTCAGGATTATTGGGTAGGTATTTCAACCACTCACCTTTTAAAACCAGTAATTAATTTCGAAACAGAAGCAAAAAGTTATATCTCCAGACATTATTATTTAACCGGTGGATATAATTATGCTTTGCCAAACCCTTCATTTGATTTATTAGCGTCAGGAATGGTACAATCAGACGGAAGTACCGTTGAGATTCAGTTAAATGCTAAAATCCTGTATAATAAAAGTTTCTGGGGTGGCGTTTCATATAGGTACAACGATGCCATTGTTCCTATGATAGGAGTACATCTTATTAACGGTTTAAGTTTTGGTTACAGTTACGATATATTAACATCAAATGTAGGTTCATATAGTAGCGGGTCTCACGAGTTAATGATAAGATATTGCTTCAGCGTTGACGGGAAAAAGACTCCGGGCCGATACAGAAGTGTAAGAAGATTGTAACTTTTAAAAAATATTAACGTAAAAAATTGTCGCTTACTAAAATAAATGTATAATTATGAGAAAACTACTCATCATCAGTACAATCATCATCGTCTTCCTAAGTAGTTGTGGATACTATGGAAATGGTGAATTGACCGGAATTGACAGAAAATTATGGTACTCTCCGGATCCTTACGGGATGTTGTTTATTCCTCCCGGTTCTTATCAAATGGGGCCGAGCGATCAGGATGTCCCCTACTCTATGACAGCACAGTCAAAGACAGTAACTGTTCAGGGCTTCTGGATGGATGAAACCGAAATTACAAATTCTGAATACAGACAGTTTGTAACTTGGGTCAGAGACTCTATGGCTCTTACAGTTTTAGGTAAAGAAACTAAAAATGATGTTGACTTTGGTGATATCAGTACAAAACAGTCGTATCAGCCTATAGATTTCATTATTGACGATACGGATGTAACTGAAGACGAGTCGAACTTCATTACAAACATGTACACTAACGGGGAATTTGATTTTGATGATTATGATAATACCAACTTCCTTGACTGGAATGGTCCGTTAGATTACATGGATCTTGAAATTAAAGGTATTCTCATTAAAAATGAGATTCCTGACAATTTTAACCAGACACTTTATGTGTTACCACCTGCTGAACTATATCATTTTATGCGACAGATAGACCTTAACACTGATGCCTTGTATTACGAGTATTTTTGGCTTGACCTCAAACAAGCTGCACAAAAGCATACTTATAAACCAGGTGTTGACGGAGCAGATCAGGATGTTGCAAGAACTTTTGACCGTCAGGGCGATCATGGATTAAGAATAGGAAGACACTTCAATCCTGAAACAGGACAATACGAAGGTGAGATTGCCGACCGTGAAAAACTTGATGAAGACAGACCTTGGGATGATTTTGCAGATCGTGAAATAAGAAATTATGACGGAAAATCAGATGCAGGCCGTCAAGGAGGAAGATATAGCTATTACATGCACGAAAAAGTTCATATCTATCCTGACACATTATGCTGGATCAGTGATTTCACATATTCTTACAATGAACCTATGACAAAAATGTATTTCTGGCATCCTGCTTACGATTATTATCCGGTAGTAGGTGTTAGCTGGGTTCAGGCAAATGCTTTCTGTATGTGGAGATCTATGTTAAAAAATGCAAGTCAGAAGACTGTCGGAGATTATTATCTTAATGAATACAGACTTCCGACAGAATCAGAATGGGAATACGCTTCTCGCGGAGGACTTGACTTATCAATGTACCCATGGGGAGGTTTATACACCCGTAATTACAGCGGTTGTTTCATTGCCAACTTCAAACCTATGAGAGGTAATTACTATGATGACGGTGGTGTTCAAACACTTATGGTTGCCACATATGATCCAAACGAATGGGGTTTGTATGATATGGCAGGAAACGTGGCTGAATGGACAAGCAATGCATTTGATGAATCTGCATATAGTTTCACACACGACCTTAATCCTGATTATCAATATTATGCACATCCTGACGATCCTCCTGCAAAAAAACGTAAAGTAGTAAGAGGCGGTTCATGGAAAGATGTTGCATATTACATGCAAAACGGATCACGCACATATGAATTCCAGGACTCAGCAAAAAGCTATATCGGATTCAGATGTGTAAGAACCTATCTGGGAAGACACAGAGGAGACGGAACATCTTATTCACAGGTTTATCAATAAATCTGTTTTATTAAGCATTATTGAGTATTATTTTATAAACGGAGTATTAATTAAAAAACTGACACGATTATGAATTTGAGCGAAATTACCTCGAGTAAAAAGTACAAAAAGTTTATGGGTTTTGTTTATGGCTGGGGTGCTGCAGTAGTTATGGTTGGAGCATTATTTAAAATCCAGCACTTACCAGGATCCGGGATCATGTTAACAGTTGGTCTGTTGACAGAAGCCTTTATCTTCTTTTTATCTGCATTCGAGCCGCCACACGAAGAAGTTGACTGGAGTTTGGTTTACCCGGAACTTGCAGGTGTTGAAGAAAATCTGAACATTTCAGACAAAAAAGCTGCGATAACTTCAAAAAAATCAGCATTGGAAAAATTTGATGCTATGATTGAAAATGCAGAAATTACACCTGAATTATTCGAGAAATTAGGATATGGATTAAAAAATCTTAATGTAACTGCTGAAAAATTACATGACGTATCAGATGCGACTGTAGCAACAAACAATTATGTAGCTAACTTTGAGAAAGCTTCTGAAAAAGTTGCTTCTTTTGCTGACGCTTACGGAAGTTCTGCTGAAAAATTAAACGTACAGGCTGATAAATTAGCTTCTACTTATGAAAAATCAGCAAATGTCGTAGGAACTTCAGGCGATGCTTTGGCCGTTACTTACAACAAGCTGATAGAGAACATGAATAAAGAGTTGGAAATGTCAGCAGGAGGAGGAAAAACATATAATGAACAACTCAGTATAATGAACAAAAATCTTACTGCACTGAATGCAGTTTATGAACTTCAGTTACAGGGCACAAACAGCCAGATCGAAGCTTCAAAAACTTTATACAGTGGTCTTGATGAAATTCTGGCTAACATGAAACAATCTGCTGAAGATACAAAACGTTATCGTGATGAAATCAGCAAATTAAGTCATAATCTTGCTGCAATGAATACTGTTTACGGTAACATGCTTGCTGCAATGAATTTTAAACAGGACTAGTTTAAGAGTTTGTTATTTTATGTTGAATTTAAAAACTTAATTATATGTCTGGAGGAAATTGCCCGGAAACCCCGAGGCAGAAAATGATTGGTATGATGTATTTGTTTTACACTGCTCTCTTGGCACTTAACGTTTCGGGAGAGATTGTAAATGCATTCGTCAAGATTGACGAAAGTATCAAAAAAACAACCATCAACTTTTCTGCAAAAACCAGCTCGCTTTATGCTGTAATTGACACTAAAGCTGCTGAACAGCCAGGAAAGTATACAGAACTTGCAAACCAAGCTCATGAAATTGAAGCATTGGCAAATAAGTTTTTCAGTGATATTGACCGCTTAAAACTTATGATTATACAAACCAGCCAGGGAAAAGAAACCACATTGGAAGACGAAATAAAAAAGAAAGATGACATCCATGCAGCAACAACTGTTATGGTTGGAGAAGGTGGTCAGATGATGGGGGATAGTTTAAGAACCTGGATGGATAATTTCAGAACAACGCTTTTGGGAGTTGTAGGAGATACATCTATGACTATTTACAAAAATGTTAATCAGAATTTAGCTGTGGTAGATCAACTTGATAATAAAGAAGAACCATGGACATGGCAGGAAACGTTATGCCGAGGTATGCCTATGATCGGTACTCTTGCTATGTTATCCAAACTGCAGGCTGACATAAGAAATTCTGAAGCTGATGTTTTGGAATATATGATTTCAGCTTTAGAAGGTCTTGATATACGTATCACCTCTCTGGAAGGGTTGGTTAGTTCTCCGCGAAGCTTTATCGTCAGAGGAGGAACTTATACATCAACAGTATTCCTTGGTGCGCGTGATACATCTATGAGACCAACAATTTATCTTACCTATAATGCACCTTTCTATGACTCTACGGTTGTAAACGGAGAAGTACAGTACAAACTCCGTCCGGGAGCAGAATATGATACTTTAGCTCTGGATGAAACCGGTAAAGGACATCACACCAGAGAATGTGGCGGAGTCGGCGACTTTACTTACGGTGGTCTTGTACACTATGTCTCTAACCGTGGTGATATGTGGTTACCATACGAAGCAACCTATCAGGTTGGTGACGCAGGTTTCACAGTATCTGCATCAAAATGTAATGTATTTTATCGTGGTTTGGATAATCCTGTTGAAGTTGCAGTATCCGGATATCCAAAAGAAAGTGTCAGCGTTAGTATCAGTGGTGGTGCTTCGATAAGAGGTGCCGGAGGAGGTTATATAGTATCTGTTCCTACCAGTGTTACTGCAAAAGAAGTGCTGGTAACCGTTTCTGTAAAAACAGAAGAAGGTGGAAGAACTCTTGGATCAGCTAAATTTAACGTACTTAATGTGCCTCCGCCAACAATTTTCATTGCAGGTGCTTATAAAGACGGTGCTAAAGTACCAAGGGCAGCTATAACCAGAAGCCCTACTTTAACTGCAAGACTTGAATCAGACTTTTTCCCGTTTGAAGGTGTTTCTTATAGTATAGTTTCTTATGAATTTATGTATCAGGTCAGAGGTGTAACACAAACAATACAGGGTTCCGGCTCTAACATACCTGGCAATATAATTTCAGAAATGAATAAAATGGGTACCGGTTCTGCTGCCAGCTTTACTAACATTAAAGTTAGCGGACCTTCCGGGGTAAGACAAACAAACGGTATAACAGTAGTATTGCAATAATATTAAATTATATTTTTATGAAATTTCACAAGATTTTTTTCCCGGTAATCGCATTATTAAGTCTGGCTTTCTCAGGAACAGCTCAGGTTTTGGATGGTGCATATATGAGAGAAAATACAGTTGAACGTACATTTGTCCCCTATCAGAATATACGGGAAGCAGACGCTATGTACTCTAAAAAAATCCTTAGGGTTGTTGAACTCAGGGAAAAACAGAATCATCCTCTGTATTTCCCGATATTGAGAATGACTTATCCCGCAGGCACTGGTGTGCAACCTCAAAGAAGCCGTGTTAATTTATTATGGCTTATTTATAACATCGGGATTCTTGGTGAAACTTATGACATCGTAACCGGAGAAAAACTTGATACAGTTTTTGGTAAAAAGTATCCGGTATATGATCTTAATCCGAGTGACATCACAAATTGGTGGAGAATCCCTGTTGAGGTTGATGACCCGCTGAGAGATGACTTACTCGGGTATAAAGAGAAAATTCTTATCGCAGATACAATTAACGGTGGATCTTACGAAGAAATGGTTGATTCCAGAATCAACGATACAAGACCTATGGATCAGTTGTGGATTTGGGAAGAATGGGTTTTTGATAAACAAAGATCTGTTATGGATGTACGTATAGTTGCCATGGCTCCGGATGGATGGGTTGAAACAAGCGGTGGATTTGAACGCGTTTGGCCTTTCTGGATTTATTTCCCTGATTACAGACCATTATTCGCATCTTATGAGGTTTTCAATACTCAGAACGATGCTGAACGTAAAACTTTTGATGATATATTTTTCAAAAGAAAATTCACAAGTTATATTGTTGCTGAATCAAATAGTTATGACAATCGTTTGATTTCCGACTATCTTCTTGGTATTGATGCAATTCGGGAAGGAGAAAGAATTCAGGAAGGATTGTTTAAATTTGAACATGACCAATGGGAATATTAAAATCTTAATAAAAAAAAGGAGCTTTAAAGCTCCTTTTTTTTATTTAATGGTTTCTCCAAACCTTAATTTAGCTTCGTTAAGCAGATCTGATATCTGTTGCTCATTTTCTCTTTTACATATTAAAAGAGCATTTTCTGTATCAACAATAATATAATCATCAAGATCTTTAAGTATTACCACCTTATCGGTTCCCGAAGTATTTATATAATTACCGAATGAATGGTTCAAAAGAACCTTGTCTCCGATAACCACGTTTTTATCATCATCCTTTTCATGGAGAGAATAAAGAGAATTCCATGTTCCAAGATCTGACCATCCGAAATCTGTTTTAAGCACGTAAACATTAGTAGCTTTTTCCATTACCCCAAAATCAATAGATACACTTTTAGCATCTGAGTAAATCCTGTTTACAACAACTTTCTCGTCCGCTGAATTAAAAGAATCTATATTCTCCATAAAAAGATTGTACATTTCAGGCAAAAACTCAAGCATAGCAGCATCAATTACCTTTTGTTTCCAAAGAAATATCCCTGAATTCCACAAAAAATCCCCACTACTTAAAAAGAATTTTGCCAATTCAAGATGCGGTTTTTCTGTAAATGTTTTAACCGGAACCAGACGGGAACCATCTTTATCTCCGGCAAGCTGAATATAACCATACCCGGTTGCCGGTCTGTCCGGAGTTATTCCGAATGTAAGCAACGAGTTGTTAAAAGTAACAAATTGCAATCCTTCTTTAATATTATTAAGGAAATCGTCTTCGTCAACAATAAGATGGTCTGCCGGAGTAACAACAATATTAGCCATTGGATCCTTCAACCCTATTTTAATATTTGCATACATAATACACGGAGCAGTATTACGTCTCATAGGCTCGCCTAAAATATTACCATCCGGAATATCCGGTAGCTGAATATGTACAAGATCCCGGTATTCTTCATTTGTGACAATGTAAATATTATCATCCGGCATTATTTTCGAGAACCTGTCATAAGTTTGTTGTATCAAAGTACGACCGGTTCCCATAATATCAATAAATTGCTTTGGCATATTGCTGCGGCTTACAGGCCAAAATCTGCTACCAATCCCCCCGGCCATTATTACACAGTAATTAGAATTCATTTTATAATTTTTTAATAAATAAACGACAAAATAATAAATATTTTTTTCTTTTACAAAAGAGTTGGTTAAATTTGTTTTTACTTTGCAAATATATGCGTTTATTAACTACTATAGGGAAATATTTCGTTTTGATGAGTTCTGTTTTTGCCAAACCGGTAAAATTACGCATATTTATAAAAAGGGTACTGGAGGAAGTCGAACAAATCGGAATGGACTCAATCTGGATTGTAAGTATTGTTTCTATTTTTATGGGAGCAGTATTAACATTACAGGTTGCGATAAATTTTGAAGCACCGTATATCCCCAGATATCTTATCGGGCTTAGTGCAAGAGATACTATGATTCTTGAATTCTCTTCAACAATAATATGTCTTATTCTTGCCGGAAAAGTCGGATCAAATATAGCATCCGAAATAGGCACAATGAGAATTACGGAACAAATAGACGCTCTCGAAATAATGGGTATAAATTCAGCTAATTACCTGATATTACCTAAAATTACGGCTGCTATCATAAGTTTCCCCGTATTAAATTTATTAAGTATAATACTCGGTATTGCCGGAGGATATCTGGTCTCTGCTGCAACCGGAGTTGTTAGTGTTTATGACTATATATACGGGCTGAATTATCTATTTGTCCCGTTCTATGTTACATACTCTCTGATTAAGATTTGTGTATTTTCCGTAATCATAACTTCTGTTTCATCTTTTCACGGATATTACACATTCGGAGGAGCGCTGGAAGTTGGTAAAAGCAGTACAAGAGCTGTAGTTTACAGCATAATTCTCATTTTGCTTTTCAATCTTATACTTACTCAATTGCTGTTGACATGATAGAAGTAAGAAATGTAAATAAGAGCTTCGGCGACAAGCATGTTTTGAAAGACATTAATGCAACTTTTAAACCGGGGAATGTAAATATGATTATTGGCCGGAGCGGTTCAGGCAAAACAGTATTGCTAAAATCAATAATAGGACTGCATGTCCCCGAAACAGGAGACATTTTCTTTGACGGACGGGAGTTTATTCGTGCTAACATGAAATTTAAAAGGGAAATCCGTCAGGAAATAGGAATGGTTTTTCAGGGGGGGGCTCTGTTCACATCACAAACGGTAGAAGAAAATATCATGTTCCCGTTAAATTTATTTACTAATTGGTCAAAAGCAGAGAAACTTAAAAGAGTTAATTTTTGTCTGGAACGTGTAAACATTCAGAATGCAAATCATCTGTACCCGTCTGAGATAAGCGGCGGAATGCAGAAACGCGTTTCAATAGCCAGAGCTATCTCGTTAAACCCGAAGTACCTTTTTTGTGATGAGCCGAATTCAGGGCTTGATCCGCAAACAGCCATATTAATTGACAGATTAATCAAGGAAATTACCATAGAATACGATATCACAACTATTGTTAATACTCATGATATGAATTCTGTAATGGAAGCCGGAGACAGCATAAATTATATTCACGAAGGTCAGAACTGGTGGCAAGGTGGGCGTGAAGATATTTTCAACTCCGACAATATTGAGCTTAACCAATTCGTTTTTGCTTCTGAGTTGTGTAAAAAAATAAAAAAAGTTAGTGGTTAAACGATTTTGAGTATTATGAGTTATTTTTGTAAAACTTCAAAATCTGCTTTAAAATATTAGGTAAAAATGAAAACGAATTGAACAACAATGGTTAAAACTACTTATAAAATAATTCTGATCTTAGCTGTAATTCTACCGATAGCAATTTCATGTATATCTGAACCTAAATATTCCAGTCCTCAGGGAGAAAATATTATTCCGCCTGATTCCCTGGAAATGATAATTTATGATGTTCACCTTGCCGATGCAATAATTACGTCAAAAATTATGAAAACAAATAACAACGTTGTCACAGATTCTCTTGTATATCTAAGTGTTTTCAGAAAATACAACTATACCAGGGATCAATTTGAACAAACAATGCTGTATTACGTGCATAATAACATTGACTCTCTTAACAGTATTTACGACAGAGTAATAAACAGATACAGTATCGAAAAAGGTAAAATATACTAAGCGGATGCGCCATTTTGCTGCAAACTATATTTTTGACGGAAACAATCTTATTAAAAACTCCTGTATCTCAGTTGATGATAACGGAAAAATCTGTCACATAGGTAAAGCCGGTGAAGGTCTGACTGAAAGACCTTTTATGATATTTTACAACGGTATAATTTGCCCCGGGATGGTTAATGCTCATTGCCATCTGGAACTGTCAGATTTTGAAAAAACTGACGAAGCCGGAAACGGGATGACCCATTTTATTAAATCAATTATTAATAATCGGCATAAACACAGCGATCAAAAGAAAATAGCGGCCTGTGATGCCGCAATGTTTGAAAAAGGGATAAATCTTGTCGGAGATATTGTTAATACTGATAAGACAATAAATACTAAAATAAATTCACGCATCAGATATCATAATTTCATCGAAGTCAGCGGG
>QKHS01000059.1 GCA_003249955.1 Bacteroidales bacterium
CGATATGTCGCGGCCGGAACATTACCGTAATATACTGTTTCTATTGTATCGCCTGGTATTACATATCTCCACTTTTCGTTTCCGGCCGAATCTGTTTTTAAAATACAGGCTTTTACTTTTTCAGGATCATATAATGTCATATCCTGCTCGCAGGCAATTATATACCCCCCGTCCTCTGTTGGCAAAGCCTGATAAGGTGTCATAACACAATGGTTAGGCTTAGTATAATCCTTGTAAGTAAATGTACGGTCTGTTTTATTATAAACCCCGAAAAATGTTCTTATATTCCAGTCTAATGAGTATTGTGAAACACCAAAAACCTGAATCAGATCTTCCAGCTCGCGGTGAAACATAATGTGAGAAGACCTGCCTGAAAAATACTGCTTTAAGTCTATTATAGAGTCAATATAATAATTTTCCGGGTTGAAAAAAAACAAAGCAGGATTCAAAATATAGTTCTTAAAATATTCTATATAAACACCGCTACCAAAAATATAATTATCATGCTTGCCATAACTATCGGATGTGTATAAACAAAGTCCTTCTATTGTATCACTTACATACCGGTATGTGTTTAACAACTCTCCTGTGTTGGAAACAGAATTAAAAACAGTTGTATTGTCATTGCCCTGATTCAAAGTGTCTATTCCACAAATTGTAAACCCTGATGTTGTCTCAATGCATGCCAATGATTCATACCCCGGATATAATCCAAAAAATCTTTCCTGAGAAAATGTAATTGAATAACTGAAAACAAGAAATAATATTAGTAAAATTATTTTTTTCATAAAAACAGCCTGCACTTCTTTCAGTTTCCTCATTCCTTTACAAACTTAGCTGTAAAAATCTTCCCGCCACCCCGGAATTGTATCGTGTAGTAACCCGATGGTAAATCAGAGATGTCAATTTTTAAATTCCCATTCTGTAGGGGTACTGAGGTTCCCGAAGTGCCATTCTGCAAGGGTACTGAGGTTCCAAAAGTACCTTCCTGCAACAACTGCCCGTTCAAAGAATAAATTTTGTAAACAAACTCTGTTTCCGCCCCGTTATACTCAAAACTGACGGTAATTTTATCGCTGGCGGGGTTAGGATAAATGTTTGCTCCTGCCATATAAATAAACTGCTCCGAATATGAGTCTGCACAATGATCATTACAGCCTTCGGTGTCGAAACACCCGCAGGAATCGGTTTTTATTGCCAGTGCTGATTGTATTCCTCCGGGAAACATTGTGCTTGCAAAACTGCGAAACTCTCCGGTTAGCATAAACCCGCCATCCGAAGTGGGTGTAAATCCATAAAGCATTGTCTGGTTAAATTCTGCATCATCATCTGGGAAGCATCTGAATGTGCGCAACCATGCTCCTGTCCCGTTGGAATGTATTTTGGCAAGCGCACTTATATAACCGCCATCGCTTTGCAGTAAAACGTACATATTGCCTTGTTCATCCTGATACGAATCCTGTGTAATATACCAGTAGCGGTTAAAATAGTCCAGTTCTGCCCGCAGGTCTTTTTTTTCGCTTATTGTACAACTTTCCCCGTTATCGGTAAGCTTGCATACCCAGATTGTATTCTGAGGATTTGCTCCCATAGACATTGATGTTATTACATTAGGATCTGTCCAGACTACAAAATAATTACCGTCAGGGGCATTAAATATACGGGGACGATATGTCGCGGCCGGAACATTACCGTAATATACTGTTTCTATTGTATCGCCTGGTATTACATATCTCCACTTTTCGTTTCCGGCCGAATCTGTTTTTAAAATGCAGGCTTTTACTTTTTCAGGATCATATAATGTCATATCCTGCTCGCAGGCAATTATATATCCCCCGTCCTCTGTTGGCAAAGCCTGATAAGGTGTCATAACACAATGATTAGGCTTGGTGTAATCCTTATAAGTAAATGTACGGTCTGTTTTATTATAAACCCCGAAAAATGTTTTTGTATTCCAGTCTAATGAGTACTGTGAGACACCGAAAACCTGAATTACATCTTCCAACTCGCGGTGAAACATAATATGCGAAGACCTGCCTGAAAAGTATTGCTTTAAGTCTGTTATAGAATCTGCATAATTAGTTTCAGTGTTAAAATACATAATAATAGGGTTAAGAATGTAATCCTTAAAATATTCCTTATACACTCCGCTGGCAAAATAATAGTCATCGTGAAAACTATAGCTTTTTGACGTATAAAAAGTAAAACCGGCAAGTGTATCACTAATATAACTTTGAGAATTTAATAAGTTCCCATATAAATCTGTTTTTGATAATATAGGCGGAGTTTCGCATTCTTCACTTGAATAATCCAACCCAAACATATTATACCCGGTTTCTGTTTCCAATGAATAGTTTATTGTCCACCCCGGATATAATCCAAAAAATCTTTCCTGAGAAAATGTAATTGAATAACTTAAAACGAAGAATAATATAAGTAATTTTATTTTTTTCATAAATAAGTAAATTAAACCGCTTGCCGGCTGACAAAAGCCGGCAGGCGGAAAATCTTTTAAAAGTTTATCTTTTTATTGTAATCTTTCCGTTATACAATCTTTTTTTATTGTTAAAGATACTGCAATTATAATTACCTTCGGCAAAACAATCTGTTTTAACAATAATAATGTCCTGTAAATTATACAATTGCTGTTGGTAAACAATTCGTCCAAGGTTATCCGTTATAACAAGCTGTGCTGTACCCGAAAGTTCCGGAACAGAATATTTAAGATTAAAATACTCGTTTGCCGGGTTAGGATATATAGCGAACAAACCTTCATCTGCCGTATTTTTAAAGTTAGCTGAAACTGACTTTGGTGCAATAATCATTTCAGGCATATATACCGGTTCCATATAGTCTGTTGCATTATTAAGCATAAGCAATGCACGGGCTTTATCTCCGGCTATCCCGCCTCCGGACTCAAAGCTGCGCAGCACTGTCAGGTTTGTGCTGTCGAGGCTTAATATATTTTTGGATGTATCGGTCAATATACCGTTGTAATAATTATAAAAAGCAGCCAGATCCTGAACTTCTTCCGATTCGGCACTCGACAGGCTTAGTTCCGATTGCATAAGCGATAATGTACCCGTGGCTTTTGCCGGATTGCCTTCGGACATATAATAGTCGGCCAGTACAAGCATGTATGCAGGTTCCTTTTTTAAGCCCAGCAGTTTTACAATGCTGTCGCCGGCATAAGCCAGTTTATCTTTTTGAGAATAATAATATCCGGTCAGGTTAAATACAGCCTCGTTAAATATCCTGTCCTGCTCTGCTTTTTGATACTCCAGATATTCTTTTGGCGAAACCTGTGTAAGTCCCGATTTTATCTGCTCTATCATATAATCCGGCAATTCGGCTATTCTTTCGTCCAGAATTTTTTCTATTTCCTTGCTTTTTGCAGCCTGGGGATTTGCCACCAGCACGTCGCGTACCATGGGCGCGGTAAGCCCGTATTCCTTTAAAGCCACATCCTTTAAAACAGTATCGCTAAGGTAAGGCGATTTTTCCATAAGGCTAAGGTATGTCTGCCATGCCGTGTTATCGTCGGCAAGAACAACTTCTGCAACAGTTAAATCTGTATTTCCGCCGTCAACAAGACCCTCAAGAGTGCTTTCTATCTGTACTCCTGCCGACAGGCTTGCATAAACCCTTATTAATTCGTCACCGGCAACCGGTAGTTTATTTGTTGTTTTGTCAAGACATACCGAAGATAATTCGCCAGAGTATATCTCTATTCTGTTTACAGTTGAAATGGTTACTACTTCGGGCCTTTCCCTTAAATTATAGCCGGGACTGCCTGAATTACGATGATAATAATTTACCTGGGACATTTCGTAATTATTAATATTGGATAATAAACCTGATTCTGTAGAAAAAAGATTGGCTGCAGGTTCTGTAAGTGAACCCTGGGACAATGCTATGCCATCTGTATATAGATATTCAGGATCTTTTGTAACATAAATATCGTTACGTATATCTTGAAAATTATTGCAACGGATTTGGAGGCCATCAACACTTCCTTGAACAGTTTCTTTATTCCTTCCTATTGATTGCACGGCATTTTCCAGATTGCTGAAGTTATTTCGATACAGTTCATTTGGTATTGGCCCGTTATTTTTGTGTATAACCCCAAACCTGTTATACTTTGCATTTTCGCTTGCAAAAGTATTGCCTTCAATCTGGTAGTTGTTCGAAAGGCCATCAACATATATTCCGTAAGAGCGTGTTTGGTTTGGGGTTGGTTCCACAGGGTCAACAGGATCGGGTGTCGGAAGCTGGTTAGGATCGTCAACCTGTGTTTTTGTAACATTACCTGTGGTATAGTCGTAATGTTTTATGCTGAAATTATTGCCTGTTACCTTTACAGATCCAAGTCCCGAATATCCAAACATGTATAATCCTCTGGAACAGACAAAGTCTGTTTGTTTTACACTAAGAGAGTTATTAGTCTCTACTGCATTTGCATAAATTCCCATCTTTAAATTGGTAAATGTTGTACGCGGCACGTTTATTACCGGGGACGGCCCTACAACAAGATTGTTTACTCCCGAAGCACATATCCCGTATTTAAGCGGAGAATTTTGTGCAGCAACGCTGTTATCGGCAAAATGACACCTGTAAAATTTTACAATATCGGCATAAGTAATTTTAACATTATAATTTAAATCCACATTATCGACCGGTGCATTTTCGCCCACTGTAAAATTACAATTGTCGAAAATGCCGGTTCCGGACAGGCTGAACGCCAGAATATCGTGAAGGTTATTTGTAAAATCGGTGTTGGAAACAGATAGTTGGCTGCTGTTTGATTCTATGCCATATTTCAGATTATTAAATACTGATCTGGCACCTGCTCCTGTTATAACTATTTTGGAGTTTTCCGAAATTATACCACGTTTATTCGGTGGATTTCCATAAGATCTGTAGTCATAAAAGCTAGAGCTTTCGATCTTTACATTAAGACAATTTACAAAACACGAATAGTAACTGTTAATGTTAATCGGTGCGCTGTTTGATGTTATAAAATGAGAATTTTTTATTACTACAGGCTGCTGGTTATTTGCAGAAATAAGGTCGTTTTTATTGTTTATAAAATTTGTTCCGTTCAAACTGATTTTAACGTTATTTTCCGCTGATATGCCCAGCACGGCTTTCGCTATTGAACTGCTTCCTGCAGAACTGATTTCAATATAATTTGCAGATAAATCACCCATCAGTTTTACACCCTGCCATTCCTCATGTATTGCAGTAAGTGCTGCCCCATTATTTAGAATTAATTTACCTCCCGGCATTACTATAATACCCGAGTTCTCATCAAATGCCAGAGTGTCCTGAACTATCATTGTTCCTCCGTTCATAACCTTTATATCCGACTTAAACATGGTTCTGTCAATAACTTTTGTCTGCCCTGCAGCTATTACCACATCCGGTTGAACATATACGTCTGTTGCAGGAAGATTGGATGCATGTAATTTAAAATGATTTGGCAACCCTACCCATACATTTAAATCAGGTTGGTAATAATCTGTGAGAGATTCCTTTGTTTCAATATCATAGCCGTATTTGGTGGCAGAAATATTTGCATTATTATCGTCTGTCGGGATAACAAAACTAAACTCTCCCTCATGATTTGTAAAACTAAAAAAATCCCTGAGATTACCATCATACGTAACACTTAATTTAACCAACGCATCTTCTATTGCATGACTTTCCGAATCTTTAACAATCCCTTCCCATCTTCTTAGTGGCCCGCTATTATAATACACGGGATAGATCGGAAAAAAATCATAATAAAGATCTGATTCGATAAGACAATCACCCTCTGCATCATCTACATAATGAAATACATTAACGTCTGTTGGTGTGACAATATCTTTAGGTGTTCCGAGAATATTTATATTTGTGGCAGGATTGGCAGAAATCTGCACCGGATAAGTACCGTTTCGTTTAAACAGTCCAAATGTTGCCCATCCCGGATCATACATTTCCCACCAGGAATAGCCCAGGCTTCCGCAAAGTTTTGTTTGGGTAATTGTCTTTCCGGCATATTGCTCCTGCAAATCTTCCCAGGATGATGTCGGAGTTTCCTTACCTGTTTCGCCTATCATCCACGGATGATTATTCAATGCTTTTCCAAAATAGTAAATACTTCTGTTTGCTTCATCTCCGTTAGTAGTCTGATGCAAACGATACTCTCCTTCGTAAATATGAAAACTGTAAACATCACAATGCTTAAAAGTTTCGACGCCAAGTGTAAAGAACTGGTTGTACGAAACAAAACCTGCCGTTGAATAGTGGTTTTTATCATTCATTTTAAGAACATTAGTCCAGGTTTTAAAGGAGTTGCTTATATTATAATAATTATCCCCGTTGTCTTCACTGTCGTTATATGTTTGTATCTCGTTGTAAAAATCGTAACAAAACAACGCACTGTTATCTTTAAACTCTGTCACAACTTCGTAAAGAAAACTTATAAACTGAAGATTAATCGGGTGGCTGACATCCGTTAAAATACTATGGTGTTCTACCAGTGTATCATTCTCTGAAGGATCATCCTCATCATGTACAACAACATAAGGATAATCGGTATCCCTGCCCAGAACCCATATTACTTTCATATCGTATTCCTGAGCTGCTTCCAGTACTATTTGCATTGCCTGCTTATAATACTCCGTACCGTTTTCTGTTGTAAGATCGTACAATATTTCAAAGTTCCTCGGCTTGTTTGCTTCAAAATAATCATATGCCGGATCGGGATTCTGATTAATAACTTCCCCCGAATTGCGGTACCACAAACGTGTAGTCAGCACATCCGAGTCCCACCTTGGTTCTACCATGCAGTTCATAAGCCTGATAGTGTTAAACCCCATATCCTTCATCAACTTAAAATGCGCACGCAGATAATTGCTTGCATCTGTCTGGTTTGTAGGATAATGAGGGCCTGATTCATTCCCCAATGCAAAATAATTATAATGCGGACCTACGATCAACTGCCCGTTATACAAATGCATGGAAATAAGGTAATTACAGGCCTTAACAAAAAATTCTTCTCCCTTGTAATAAAATTTGTTATCACGCATGTAAACAAACGGATTATCAACAGAATAATCCTGACTCATAGCAACTTTGCCGAACCCTCCCGACAATATGCCCAAAATACAGATTACAGCAACTTTTAAAATAGATTTTTTCATAAAAACACAGGTTGAATAATTAATATACAATGTAAAATATCAGCAAAGATAAAATATAGTTTTATTTTATCATCAAATATTTTCAAAAATTTATATATTAAATTTTAAATAACTGACAGACAACTATTTAATTCATTTTATTTTAAAAACATTAATTTAACTATAAACAATATTTTCAATTTGAAAACATGCTTATATTTAAAATTTATTTTTAATTTGAATATTTAATTATAAATTACTAAAATATGTGTTTTGCGCCATTCATCAAAAAATCATTGTTCCCGATAAAAATTTTATTGATTTTATATAAACCCTGACATATGTAATAAGCGGGAGTTTTTTTGTTTGCAGAATTATCGGTTGTTTCACAGGTATTTAACACATAATGTCAGTGCCCCGTTAGTAACAACATATTATTTACCGGACTGTAATGATAGAAAAATGCAATAAATCAGATAATTTTGAAAATTTGCTTTTTTCAGGCATAAAAAAATTTGCACAGTATCATAAAAACATTTATCTTTGACCAAACGTTCAGTCAAAAAAAATAAACAGATAATCAGATAGTCTGAAATGGAAGAAAAAAGACACTATACCGGCTTAAACGAATCCCAGGTAAGAGAAAGCAGGATAAAACACGGTGCAAACGTGCTTACACCTCCCTCAAAAGAGCCTGTATGGAAATTGTTTATAAAAAAATTCGACGACCCCATAATCAAAATCCTTTTAATCGCAGCATTGCTTTCTCTTGGAATTGGTTTTGTCAATAACGAATTTACCGAAACTATAGGCATTTTTGCAGCAATTATTCTTGCAACAGGAGTTGCATTCTGGTTTGAATATGATGCAGATAAGAAATTTGACATTCTGAATCTTGTAAATGATGAAACTGCTGTTAAAGTAATCCGTAACCGAATAGTAACAGAAGTCAGCAAAAAAGACATTGTTGTCGGAGATATTGTTATCCTGCATACCGGTGACGAAATACCCGCCGACGGCGATCTGCTTGAATCTGTTTCGTTACAGATTGACGAATCATGTTTAACCGGCGAACCGCTGGTGGAAAAAACAACCGACCCTGCACAGTTTCATCCTGATGCAACTTATGCATCGAACAGATTATTGCGCGGAACAAAGCTTATGGACGGAACTGCAACAATGCAGGTTACTGAAGTGGGAGACGTAACAGAATATGGAAAAGTGGCGCAAAAATCAGCCGAAGATAGTGGCGAAGTTACACCACTGAACAAACAACTCGACGGACTTGCAAGATTTATAGGTGTTATAGGTTTTTTGTTTGCAATTCTGACTTTCGGCAGCTTATTTACAAAAGATGTAATTACAGAAAAACTTGTATTCAGTTTTCCGCAACTTTATTTATTTCTGGCTTTGCTCCTCTCTGCTACTGTATTATTATCAAAGGTATGGGTTCCTGTTCTATACGACGGAATAGAAATTATTACAAAAAAAGAAAAAGAACTGCCCGGAATTATAAAAAATCATGGATGGCTAAGATGGCTGGGATATAGCGTGGCTGTTTTTACAGGGCTCAGCGCGCTTTCGTTCGTTTTCGGGATAAATCCTCTCGAAAAATCATCATGGATTGATATTGATTCGGCCGGGCAAATATTGCAGTACTTTATGGTTGCAGTTACTTTAATTGTGGTTACAGTTCCCGAAGGCCTGCCTATGAGCGTAACACTAAGCCTTGCATTAAGTATGAGGCGAATGCTTAAATCGAACAATCTTGTGCGTAAAATGCATGCTACAGAAACTATGGGAGCCGCAACAGTAATATGTACAGACAAAACCGGCACACTCACCAAAAACCAGATGCAGATTTACGAAACAAAATTCTTCAGTTTGCCTGGACAAAAACCCGGAGATGATGAACCCGGAACACTTATAAAAGAAAATATTGCTGTTAACTCAACCGCTCATCTCGATTATTCGGACAAAAACAAAATAAAAACCCTGGGAAATCCCACCGAAGCCGCTCTTTTATTATGGCTAGACAATTATGAAAACAATTATCTTGACATACGTGAAAACACACGTATAATCCACCAACTGAGCTTTTCAACCGAAAGAAAATACATGGCAACAGTTGTTGAATCACCTGTGTTAAAGAAAAAAATTCTCTACGTAAAAGGAGCTCCGGAAATAGTTCTTGCACATTCAGAAAATGTGAGATATAAAAACGGACTTAAAACAGTATCTGAATCTCTGGCAGAAATTGAGGATATTTTACAAAAGTACCAGTCTCAGGCAATGCGTACATTAGGATTTGCATACGAGATTATTGAAGATAACCTGCCCAGAATTGCAGACGGAAAAATTATAAACTACAATCTTACATATCTTGGTATAGCTGCAATTTCAGACCCTATCCGTGACGATGTGCCGGATGCCGTTCAAAATTGTCTGAATGCCGGAATTGATGTTAAAATTGTTACCGGAGACACACCTGGAACAGCAAAAGAAATAGGCCGCCAGATAGGTATATTGGGATTGGAAATTCCGGAATTTGCAGTACTCTCCGGCCAGGAATTTGAAAAGATGACTGACGATGAAATAATTAAAATTGCCAAAGGATTAAAAATACTTTGCAGAGCACGTCCTTCGGACAAACAAAGGCTGGTGCAGCTTCTTCAGAAGGCGGGCGAAATTGTTGCAGTTACAGGAGACGGCACCAATGATGCCCCGGCACTTAATTATGCCCACGTAGGCCTGTCAATGGGAAGCGGCACATCTGTGGCCAAGGAGGCAAGCGACATTACAATTATTGATGACTCTTTCAACAGCATTGGTTCGGCAGTCATGTGGGGTCGCTCTCTATATCAGAACATTCAGCGATTTATCATTTTTCAGCTTACCATAAACGTAACTGCAATGATTATCGTTTTTACAGGTTCCGTTTTCGGACACGAATTGCCGCTAACAGTAACGCAGATGCTCTGGGTTAACCTCATTATGGACACGTTTGCGGCAGGTGCTCTGGCTTCTCTCCCGCCAAACAGAAACGTGATGAAAAGAAAACCACGGCATAACAGCGATTTTATTATTTCAAAAAAAATGCGCCATAATATTCTGTTTATGGGTCTTAGCTTCGTAGCAATTCTATTCTTACTTCTTTTTAAATTACGCGATGACCATGGCAACATCAGCGACTACAATTTGTCGGTTTTCTTCACCGTCTTTGTTATGATGCAATTCTGGAACATGTTTAATGTAAAAGCATTTGCTTCCGGGAAATCAGCATTTTATAACCTCTCAAAAAGCTATGGATTTTTAACGGTATTGGGATTAATACTGATTGGCCAGATTTTAATCGTTCAGTTCGGAGGAGAAGTTTTCCGCACGGTTCCGTTAAATATCGAAGACTGGCTTATCATAACCGGGACAACATCTATTATTCTTGTCATAGGCGAAATAAGAAGAATGTTTTTTAAATAAATCAGAAATTATCTGAACAAAATAAAAACATTCCTGTTAAATAATAAACTTTCTTAAATAAGAATTTTTATTATTTAATTATGACAGAAAAACAACACATTATTAATTACCTTAAAACGAACAATCTTAAAGTAACACCTCAGAGAATGGCTATACTTGAGGCTGTTTACGAATCGGGGAATCATCCTACCGCAGAAATGATTCTGGAAAGGGTAAAAAAAGACAATCCAAATATTGCATTAGGTACTGTTTACTCTGTTTTGGAAACATTGGCAGAAAAAAAGATAATAAATAAAGTACATACCGAAAACGGCGTTTTTCGTTATGACGGTTACACAGAAATGCATCATCATCTTCATGCCGGGGACTCTTCCAAAATAGAAGATTATTACAACGAAGAGCTTAACGGAATTTTACAGGAATATTTTGAAAGGAATAAAATTCCCGGTTTCAAAATTCATGAAATCATGTTGCACATTAAAGGCGAATTTGAACAATAACAATTAATAACTTAAAATTTAAAAACGATGGAAGAAAACACAATTATTTCAATGCCGAGAATCGGAGACAAAGCACCGGAATTTAAAGCAGTTACAACACAGGGAGAAATTAACTTCCCGGCTGATTACAAAGGAAACTGGGTAATTTTATTCAGTCACCCGGCTGACTTTACCCCCGTTTGCACATCAGAGTTTATGACATTTGCATCTCTCGAAGAAAAGTTTGAAAAAGCAAACTGCAAACTCGTGGGATTGTCTGTTGACGGGTTGTACAGCCATATCGCGTGGTTGCGCACGATTAAAGACAAAATAGAATACAAGGGAATGAAAGATGTTGAAGTGAAATTTCCTTTAATAGAAGACATAACAATGGATGTTGCGAAAAAATACGGAATGATTCAACCTGGTGAAAGCAGTACTAAAGCTGTAAGAGCGGTATTTTTCGTTGATCCTAAAGGTATCATCCGCGCAATAATTTATTACCCTCTCAGCCTCGGCCGTAACTTTGACGAACTTTACAGAGCACTTATTGCAATGCAGACTGCCGATGAATTCGGAGTTGCAACTCCTGCCGACTGGAATCCCGGAGACGATGTAATTGTTTCTCCTGCAGGATCATGCGGAATGGCAAAAGAAAGAATGGATGATAAAGATCTCGACTGTAAGGACTGGTTCTTCTGTACAAAAAAACTGGATAAAGAAAAAGTACTTAAAGCTGTTCTGAAGAAATAAATTAAACTGTTTGCCGATAAAAAGTGAAGAAGGTTGATGCGGGTTCATTATTTCGCATCAACTTTTTTTATACCTATTATTAATGTTTATAAATTATTTAGTATATCACTTAAATAAGTATCAATCCCCCACTTTGATAAGTTCGTGATCAACATAGGCTCTTGCCCCAAAGCCGCAACCGGCACTTTCTTCTGCAACAGCCGAAACAGACTTCTCCCCGAATTTAAAGACAATTTTACAATTCTCTCCGTAATCATAAGGATCTTCAGAATAAACATAGGAATCTCCTTGTTTAACGGCAACACCTTCGGCAATAGCAAAATGATAGGTAGGACCACAAATAAATTCAAGCGAAAAGTTCAGACTATCTTTACCGGCTTCCGTGAAAACAATGCTTCCCCCGTTGTATCCGGTTTCATAAACGGGATTATCTTCACTTGCAAAGTAGTCGTTAATAAAATAATAATCAACCTGGTAAATACCTGTTATTTCAGAACTCACCTCATCTGAATATTCTGCAAGTGTTTTAAATTTAAGCAGGTCATAATTACCTCCGGTGATTATAAGTGTTACAGGCAAGGCTTTTGTTTCGTTTACCCACCACCCTGTAAGCGTATCTCCTTCCCGGTCAAGATAAAAAGCTCCGGTTTGTTTCCCGTTCCAAAACTCTTCTATGTATAAAACATTTCCCAAATTTTGTCCGGTAAGCGACAAATAATTCTTTTGACTTAAATATTTGTACCTGCCTGTAAATGTTGAAGAATCAAGTACCGCCGAAGTTATTTCCATTTCTATCTTATAGCTGGCTATTTCACCTTTGATAGTTAGAACATCTCCGCCGTTACTTTCACCTGCCATAAGCGGCAATAACCCGGCAGAACACATAATAAGTACAAAACAATATAACTTTTTCATAAATAAAGTTTTTTAACCTGATACAATCTGAAAAAAACAACTATTGCTTCTTTTTTGAATTAGGACCAACCCTGACAGGAACATTAAGCATCACGTTCATTTTTACAGGATTACCTTCGGCAAGAGCAGGAGCAAATTTCATGGTTTTAAGAACACGCTCAAACTCTTCATTTATCCCGTAGTCCATCCCGGATATAATTGAGATACCTGTAACCGTACTGTCTGTTTCCACATCAAAGCTAACCATAATTTCACCGTCAGCACGTTCATCAATTGCTTGCTGAGAATACTCCATTGCAGCCCATAAATCACCTATAAATTTATTTATCCCGCCAGGATATTCTGCATCTCTGTTATAATCCACATCCATATTCTGAGGATCGGAGTAATCCTGAGCATTGACAGCAAAAGAAAAAATAAACATTAAAGAGAAAAAATAAATCAGCTTTTTCATATAATTAATTTTTTACAAGTTAGGAATTTTACAAATATCATGCAAAGAAATATATGACATTGTTAACGTAAATAACCCGGCTGTAATTTATAAAAGTCCTGAATCAACATAAGCTGTAACTTTTATAAATAATATTAATAATACAAACCTCCGGCCCGTAATATTCTCAGTTACTGTAACCTGCTATAAACCTTTGTCTGTAAACGATGTAGCAGTCCAGACTGATCAGAGAAAACATAATAATTTGGTAGTAATTTTAACGGTTCTGAAATAAATTAAAATAACACCTGAATAACTTTCCTGATGCTTATTCCTGACCAGTCAACACTGATTTACATTTCATATCATATAACACAAGCTAACTAAACAAAAAATACAGAAAATAGAAACTGTGAACGTTTTTTTACCTTTAATTCAAAACATGTTAAATTTAATCACACATCATTTTTAGCTTACTTGTTTCCGGTATTGTTTTCAAACTTACGAATCTGCCTTTTTGTACCAAAATCGACATTTAAACCACATATACAACACATAAAGTCTTTTTTGTTAGACTTTATGCATATTATGCAACACGGAATATTTACACTATTTCGACATAAAACACTTTTCCTTATATGTTTTCACATCAAACCTTTAATCTATGCCCTAATTTTACGTAAGTGTTTACGCCGAAATTTTTAACAACAAGTGTTTATGTATTTTTTATACAAAAATAAAGAAAGTATTTTTCAAATTATTAATGCAGCTACGCTATGCAGCAATAATAATATACTGTTTAACAGGTCATATTACGACATCATATACATAATAAATCACACCACTGAATTTGTAAATAATAAATACAGCATCAATTCCTCATGAATCTTAAAATTCAGACACATAAGATCACAGTTATAAATTATTTTTTTAAAACCCGACAAAATTTAAAATTATTAACATTAAATACGAAAGCTATGAAAACTAAATCAATTTACTTCACAATTATCCTGGGGTTAGTATTTAATTTCACTTATGCCCAAAATGTATTAAGTGACTTTCTGATTTTCGAAAGTAATTATTCGGAACTACCCAATTATGAAAAGTCTCTTAAAGGCACAGAAAATGTGTTTTTCAACACAAGTCAATCTCCTGTGTTTACATTAGTGAATTCTATCCTTAAAGAAAAAGAGATAAATAATTTACATCTCTATTTAGACACCAAGCCTGGCGAACTTTATTTCGGAGGTACAAAAATCACTAATTTCAACATCATGGATTACAGTGAGCATTTTATCGGCTGGAAACATCTGGTAAAAGGCCGTGTAATAATTCACAGCAACGTTGTGTTCAGTGGCGACAACGGCATTGAACTTAAACAAAAGTTAGAAGAAATCACAGGTTTACCTTTTGAGTTGAGAACTAACGAACGAAATTAATACTAACCATAAAATTTAATAAAATGAAAAAGTTATACTTAATAATCGTCTTGTTGATTGGTGTGACCTGGCAAATGGTCGCTCAATCACCTTTGTGTGAATCTTACCCTACAACTTTTTGTTGTGAATATGTTTCATCAGTAACCATTAATGGTGTTACAAGAGCAGGAGCCCCTGATGCCACAGGTTTTACCTCCGGCCCCGGATACTTCGACTATACCGGCGAAGTATTAACGGCTATGGTAGCAGGCAATACCTATCCGGTATCTGTTACGGTAAAAACAAACAGTTCTTATCAGGAATTCGTTAAAATCTGGTTTGACTTTAACGGAAACGGAAATTTAAGCGATTCCGGAGAACTCGTTTTTGATCAGGTAAATACTTTCAACGGCACATATGTATATTCAGGTGATATAACAGTGCCCACTACGGCCTTTAACGGCGAAGTTTACATCAGGGTTGTAATGGTTTATGCCAACAGTCCTGCATTATGTGGTACTTATAGCTACGGAACTACCCTCGATTTTAAAGCCTCCATAAGTGGTGGTGTTTCTGCACAAAATCTTACTGTCGCAACTACTGCTTCCGGCGGATACGACGGAAACATCGTCAGCTCTCCATCCGGAATAAACACCGGTTCTTCTATGACTACTGCAAATTTTGCAACCGGTACAAATGTTACTCTCACAGCAACTCCCAATAGCGGAGGATCTTTCATTAATTGGTCAGGTGATGCTTCAGGCTCAACAAATCCTTTAACCGTTACTTTAAATTCAGACATGAATATTACTGCAAACTTCGGTCCTTCAGCACCTGCAAATCCTACATCTGTAACTGTAGGTTCTTCAACTATATGTAATGGTTCTTCTACTTCACTAACTGCAAACGGAGCTTCAGGTACCGTTTACTGGTACTCGGGAAGTTGCGGTGGCACTTTGGTAGGAACAGGAAATCCTATAAATGTATCTCCTGCTACCACTACAACATACTATGCAAGAAACTATACAACAGCATTCAGTCCCGGCTGCGCCTCTGCAACTGTCACGGTAGATCCGGTCAGCGCGGGCGGAAGCATAACAGGAACAAATGCCATAACTTATGGTTCTTCAACAGGAACAATGACTTTAGGAAGTTATACCGGCACCATCCAGCAATGGGAAAAGAAACTGAATTCAGGATCATGGTCGGTAATTTCGAATACTGCTAACACTTATTCTGAAAGCCCGGCTTCAGCAGGCACATGGTATTACAGAGCTTTGGTAAAAAGCGGAGTTTGTTCGGAAGCTTATTCTTCTGAATTTGCCGTAACTGTAAATAAAGCTAACCTAACCGTAACTGCAAACGACAAATCCAAAGTTTACGGAGCTGCCGAACCTGCTTTAGACTATACTGCTTCGGGAACATTGTATTTCGGAGATACATACTCGGTTATTTCGGGAGTAAGTATCAGCACTGCCACAGGAGCTGCCGCAACTTTCGGAACACATACCATCACAGCTTCTTCCGGCACTGCCTCAAATTACAATATATCTTATGTTGACGGAACACTTACCGTTTCGAAAGCAGAATTAACAGTAATAAACGCAGTTGCTGAGAATAAAATATATGATACAAACACAGATGCTGTAATTTCAGGTGCTGAATTAAGCGGGGTATTTTACAGTGATGATGTTATTCTTGACAATAGCCTGACAGGAACTTTTGCTCAGGCAGAAGTTGCCCAAAATATTGGCGTAAGTACAGCTATGACAATTTCCGGAACTGATGCATTTAATTACACTCTGGTTCAGCCAACCTATTTAAGTGCCGACATAACTCCGGGTCCGCTTGATCATTTCACAGTATCAGGTATCTCAAATCCTATTATGGCAGGTGAAGCTGCGACATTGGATGTAAGTGCATTTGACTTCTATGATAATTTAAAGACAGACTACACAGGCACAATTAATATTACATCTGATGATCCTATGGCTGTTTTACCTTCAGACTATACATTTACTGCCGGAGATAACGGGACAAAATCATTCACAGACGGAGATAACGGAACAAAATCATTTACAGACGGAATTATCCTGAAAACAACAGGAACTCATTTTGTTAAAGTAACCGCTGGTTCTGTCACCAATCAGCAATCAGACATATTATTAACTCCGGGTGGTCTGGACTACTTTACAGTTGTCACTGAACACAATGATACGGAAACAGCCGCTTCTGCATTTAGCGTAACTGTAACTGCTTATGATATGTATGGCAATGTTAAAACCGACTTAAACGGGGATGTTGATGTAATATGGACATCAACAGCTACTGCTTCGGGTAACGGGACCAATCCTGTAAAACCGGCTGACGGTAATATTTCTTTTGCATCAGGAGTTTCCACAGTAAGCGGATTTACTTTATATAATGCAAACGAAACACCGACTATCACCGTAACAGAAACAGCCAACAGCAAAACCGGAACAAGCAGCGAAATACTTGTTAATCACCTGGCTTTGCAAAACTTCCTGGTAGAAGCCGGAACATCTCAGATTGCCGGAGTACCTTTCGATGCAACAGTAACAGCAAGAGACATGTATTATAATACTGTTACAGACTATGCCGGTTCTATTAACTTTAAATCCAGTGCAGATGCTGTAGTTTCATACCCGGCAGGTAATCAGTCATTTGTGGGTTACAGCGGAGTAAGACATTTTACAAATGCAATTACAATTAATCCTGTAGGAACATATTGGTTGCGTGCTGCTGATGCTGCAATTCCTATTATTCTCGGGACCCAGTATGGTATTGTTGTAAACCCTGCACCTTTTGATGCCGGAACTTCAAGCCTTACTGTTGATTATAACACAAGAATTGCAGGAGAATATGTAATTGCAACTGTAATTCCACGTGACGAGTTCGGTAATTTATTGGGAACAGGTAAAGATGTTTCTGTAATGCTTGACGGTTCAACATCCGATTTTGACGGTGTTATCGCAGTAAACGATTTAGGAACCGGAACATACACCGCTACTGTCAGAGTTGTTAACACAACTGCTGAAAACATTATAAGTGCAACCGTAAATACCGAAGCTGTAACCCAGACTCAGGACATTACAGTTTTACCGGCTCCTGTTTCAACTGCAAATACTTTGATAACTGCTGATCCGGAAATCATCACAACAGATGAAACAAGCGACATTACAGTTCAGTTAAAAGATATATTTGACAATAATATTACTGTAAGCAGCGGTACCGTTACATTGTTTACTACTGTCGGATTCTTATCAGAAGTAACTGACAATGGTGACGGAACATACTCAGCAGTTCTTTCAACAAACATCACAGGAAACGCAGTTATAACCGGAGAACTGGACGGTTCGGCAATAACCGACGATGAAACGGTTCTTATAAACGAAGGTGCTCCTTCTTTACTTACAAGCACTATTTCTGCAAGCCCTGAATCCATTACTACCGACGAAGCAAGTACAATTACTGTTCAGCTAAAAGATCAGTACGGAAACAATTTAACGACAAGCAGAGGCGTAATTACTCTTGAAACAACTCTTGGCGTTCTTACCGGTGTTACCGACAATATGGACGGAACATATACTGCTGTATTAAGTGCAAACAACACAGGAACAGGAATTGCAACAATAACAGGAAAACTGGACGAACAGGCAATCTCAGACATTGCAGAGGTTATTATCACCGAAGGTTTGCCGGCATTAGATCAGATAAGTATCGTTTCAAATCCTGAAACAATGACTACTGACGAAACCAGTGATATTACAATTCAACTGAAAGACCAACACGGAAACATGTTGACTACCAGCGGAGGAGTTATCACATTATCAACTACATTAGGTGTATTATCATCTGTAACCGACAATATGGACGGAACATATTCGGCTGTTCTTTCAGCAAACAACACAGGTATCGGTATTGCAACAATTACCGGACAACTTGATGGCTCAGACATTGTTGACGATGCTGTTGTTACAATTACAGACGGTCTTCCGGTATTATCTTTAATTACTATTTCAGCAGATCCCGAAACAATGACTACTGACGAAACCAGTAATATCACAGTTCAGTTAAAAGATCAGCACGGAAATAACATAACCATAAGCAGCGGAATTGTAACATTATTTACAGATCTTGGTGCTTTGACTGAAGTTACTGATAACGGAGACGGTACATATTCAGCAGTTTTATCTGCAAATGCAAGCGGAACAGGAACTGCAACAATCACAGGACAACTTGACGGTTCTGATATTTCTGATAATGCTTCGGTTGTAATAACAGAAGGTATGCCGGATGTAACAATGATTACAATAAGTGCCGATCCTTCAGCAATAACCGCTGACGAAACAAGCGAAATTACCGTTCAGTTAAAAGACCAGCATGGTAATTTGCTCACAACAAGCGGAGGAATTATTACACTTGAAACAAGCCTCGGACACTTATCTGCTGTAACCGACAACCTTAACGGAACCTATAGTGCAACATTATACCCCGATTTCAGCGGAACAGGTATTGCAAACATTACAGGAAAACTCGACGGAGCAGATATTGAAGATGATGAAAATGTAAGTATTACATTTGGTGTTGCAACCCATCTGGCAATTGCAACCCAGCCATCTCCTACCGCAATAGCAGGTGAATTTTTCGTACAGCAACCGGATATCAGAGTCGTTGACCAATACAATAATATTGTAGCAAACGACAATACCACAATTGTTACAGCAAGCTCGACCGGAAGCAGTGAATTAACCGGAAACAGAGACGTAACAGCTTCAGGCGGTATAGTCGCATTCACCGACCTTGCTTATGAAATTGCAGAAGTTATTACAATTGATTTCACTACAGATTTACTTACGGGAGTAACTTCCGGGTTTATTGATGTAAGCCCTGCTGCTGCAGATTACTTTACAATTACAAGTCCTGCCGATATTATCGCAGGCGGGAACAGAGCGGCATATACAGTTACCCGTTATGACGAATTTGATAATCTTGTATTTGCAGGAGATCAGACAGTCTATTTATACTCAAATTCAACAGGTCTCAATGCTAAGTTTTACGATGCTGCAACACTCGGATCTCAGGTAGATCAGATTACAATTCCTGACGGATCAACAACAGCAGACTTCTGGTATTATGATGAAAAAACAGGAGACTGGACAATTACTGTATCTGATGCAAGCCCGGTATCTGACGGAGCAGAAGGTATAAGTGATGCTTCCGACGATATCACAGTACTTCCGGCAGCATTAAACGATTTCTACGTATATGGTGTTGAAAATCCTCATTATTACGGAGAATACCAGAGTGTTACCGTTGTTGCACGCGACTTGTTCCAGAATGTAAAAACCGATTATCTCGGAACAATTACATTCCAGCTTACCGATCCCGGAGCCTTAAGTCCTGACGACTACACTTTCATCCCGACAGACATGGGTATAGTTGAATTCACAAACGAAATTCTGTTCAGCGAAGAAGGTTTGTTCTGGGTAACAGTTCTTGACCTTGACGAGCCGGCATACTACGGTTACCAGGCAAACATTATTGTAGAAAAACGACCTATAACCGTTACAGCAAACAACAGATCTAAAATTTACGGTGATGATATCACATTAGGAACAACTGATTTCTATGTAACAGGATCATTTGCAAACGGCGAAAGTATTACCGGCGTTGTCCTCACCAGTACAGGTACAGCAATTGACGCTGCAGCAGGAATACACGCCATTGTTCCGTCTGATGCATCAGGGATAAACGGATTCCTTGCAGATAATTATGACATAACCTACTCCGAAGCAGGAGAATTAAATGTTGAAGCTGCAGATTTATCTGTAACAGCAACAGAATTACAGTCTAAAGTTTATGGCTCGGCAGATCCTGTATTCGCATACACAGCTTCAGGATTCAAAGCTTCTGACGATATTTCTGTATTTACCGGAGCTTTGGAACGTGTTGAAGGAGAAGACGTAGGTGCTTATGCCCTTACTTTAGGAACCCTGTCTGCAGGAACAAACTATAATATTCTTTTCACATCTGCTGATTTCAGCATTACCCCTGCAACAATCAATGTTTTTGCAGATGCCGGACAAAGCAAGATTTACGGAGAAACCGACCCGGTATTTACCTATACAGCAACAGGCTTTGGCTTTGCCGATGACATGTCTGTATTCAGCGGTCAATTAAGCCGTGTTGAAGGTGAAGACTTCGGATTATACGCTTTAACCGAAGGTGACTTATCAGCAGGTGATAACTACACTATCTCATTCACATCCGAAGATTTCAGCATTACTGCAAAAACTCTTACTGTTTATGCAACCGAAGGTCAAAGCAAAGAATTCGGCAACGTGGATCCTGTTTTCGCTTTCACAGCATCAGGATTTGAATTCGCTGACGACATAAGCATAATAACAGGTGCTCTGGATCGTGAAGCCGGAGAAGATATCGGGGTTTACGATTTGTATCAGGGAACAATAAGTGCAGGAGCAAATTATTCTATTGACTTTGTACCTGCAACATTCTCAATCGGACAACGTACTCTGAATTTCAGCAACTTCTTAGCTGACGATAAGGTTTATGACAACAATAATATTGTAACAGGAACCAGCTTCAGCGATGACAGGTTAGAAGGCGACGATTTGACATTCAGCTATACTGCCTACTTCGAAGATGAAAATGCCGGCATTGACAAAAATGTTTATTTCACTTCAATCCAACTTACCGGCGGAGCTGATATGGACAAATATATTTTAGCTTCAACCACAGGTACAGGACATGCTGATATTACTCCACGTACTCTTAATCTCTATGGTTTTGCTGCAACAAGTAAAACTTATGATGGTACCACTTCAGTTGACGGAACAGGTTTTGTTGACGACAGAATTGTGGGCGACCTGCTTTCATTCAGCAAAACAGTTGCTTTTGAAGATAAAAATGTAGGCGAAAACAAAACTGTTAATTACAGTGCAATTACCATCAGCGGTGGTGTTGACAGATATAATTATACTCTGGCTGAAAACTCAGGAGTAGCATATGCAAGCATCTTCGAAAGAACTCTTACCGTTAATGCTACTGCTTTTGATAAAGATTATGACGGCAACACTTCGGCAACAGCAGAACTCACCGACAACAGAATCTCCGGTGATGATCTCACTCTTGCTTACACTTCCGCTTCATTTGACAATGAACTTGCAGGAATAAACAAACCTGTCAGTGTTACAGGAATATCTATTACAGGCGGAGCAGATATGCTTAACTATGTTTTGGCTGCCGACAACTGCTTAACCAATGCTGATATTAATAAGAAAGAATTGCTTATAACTGCTAATAATGTGTCAAAATGTTATGACGGCAATGTTTACAGCGAATCGTTTACTGTCAGCTATAACGGATTTATTACCGGCGAAGATTATACAGTATTGGGTAACAGCCTGACTTTCAACACAGAAGCATTAACTGCAACCGAATCGGGAGATTATCCTATAATTCCGTCAGGATACACATCTGATAACTATGACATTGTTTATCAAAACGGAACATTGTCAATAAATTCTGTTCTTACTGCAGGTATTTCAGGAACAACCGAAGCCTGTTCAGGATCAGAAAACCCTGAAATAACATTTACAGGAGACCTTGGAATAGAACCTTACACTTTCTACTACACTGTTAACGGTGGCTCAATTCAGGAAATAACCACAGTTTCAGGTAATAGTGTATCAGTAGCACAATCAACCGCGGTTAACGGCGAATTCGTTTACGAATTATCAGGTGTTGCTGATGCCAACGGATGTTACAGAGATCAGTCAGGTTCTGCAACAATCAGTGTAAATGAAATTATCAGCACTCCTTCAGGTGACCCTGTTCAGACTTTCTGTGATAATGCAACAATTGCAGATTTGGTACTGAACACAGGAAATCTTGTTTGGTTTGATGCTTCTACAGGTGGCAACATTATAAATCCTGAAACAGAACTTATCAGCGGCTCAAATTATTTTGCTTCACAAATGGTTGGCGGATGCGAAAGTGCCGGCAGGTTTGAAGTTGAAGCAGTGATAAATAACAGCACAAGCAGCTCTGTTGACATTACCGCCTGCGATGATTACGAATGGTTTGGAACTACTTACACTGAAAGCGGACAATACTTCCATACTATAGAGAATGCAGCAGGTTGTGACAGTGTTATTACTCTTAACTTAACCATAAACAACAGTACAAGCAGTTCTCTTGATATTACTGCATGTGACAGTTACGAATGGTTCGGCACTACTTACACCGAAAGCGGACAGTACTTCTATACCGAAGAAAATGCAGCAGGTTGTGACAGTGTTATTACTCTGAACTTAACCATAAACAACAGTACAAGCAGTTCTCTTGATATTACTGCATGCGACAGCTATGAATGGTTCGGTACTACTTACACCGAAAGCGGACAGTACTTCTATACCGAAGAAAATGTAGCAGGTTGTGACAGTGTTATTACCCTGAATCTGACCATAAACAACAGTACAAGCAGTTCTCTTGATATTACTGCATGTGACAGTTACGAATGGTTCGGCACCACTTATACTGAAAGCGGACAGTACACACACACCGAAGAAAACGCGGCTGGTTGCGACAATGTAATTACTCTTAACCTGACCATAAACAACAGCACAAGCAGTTCTGTTGATATTACTGCATGTGACAGTTACGAATGGTTCGGCACTACTTACACTGAAAGCGGACAGTATTTATACACTGAAGAAAATGCGGCTGGTTGTGACCATGTAAATACTCTGAACTTAACTATAAACAACAGCACAAACAGTTCGGTTGATATTACCGCATGTGATAGTTACGAATGGTTCGGCACTACTTATACCGAAAGCGGCCAATACTTCTACACTACTGAAAATGTAGCCGGTTGTGACAGTATCATTACCCTGAACTTAACTATAAACAACAGTACAAGCAGTTCTCTTGACATTACTGCATGTGATAGCTACGAATGGTTCGGGACTACTTACACCGAAAGCGGACAGTACTTCTACACTGAAGAAAATGCGGCTGGTTGTGACCACGTAAATACTCTGAACTTAACTATCAACAACAGTACAAGCAGTTCGGTTGACATTGCAGCATGCGATAGTTACGAATGGTTCGGAACTACTTACACTGAAAGCGGACAGTACTTCTACACTACAGAGAATGTAGCCGGTTGTGACAGTATTATTACTCTGAACTTAACAATAGGCAGTACTACAAGTAGTTCTGTTGATATTACTGCATGCGACAGCTACGAATGGTTCGGAACTACTTATACCGAAAGTGGCCAATACTTCTACACTGAAGAAAATCCGGGAGGTTGCGACCATTTAAACACTCTGAACCTAACCATAAATAACAGTACAAGCAGTTCTGTTGACATTACTGCTTGCGACAGTTACGAATGGTTCGGGACTACTTATACCGAAAGCGGTGAGTATTTATACACTACTGAGAATACCGCCGGTTGTGACAGTGTTATAACTCTGAACTTAACCATAAATAACAGCACAAACAGTTCTGTTGACATTACAGAATGTGACAGTTACGAGTGGTTTGGAACAACTTACACAGAAAGCGGCGAGTATTTCTATACTATTGAAAACGCAGCAGGTTGTGATAGTGTTATAACTCTGAACTTAACACTGAACGAAAGTACAGAAGTTACAATCGATACGGTTGCATGTAATTTTTACATTTCTCCGTTGGGAACAGAATATACCGAATCTCAGACTATTGTTGAAACCATTCCGAACTCGGCAGGTTGCGACAGTATAATAACTATCAATTTAACAATAGATATTTGTGAAGGTATTACATCCTTACCGGTTGAAATGATTAAATTATATCCTAATCCTGCAACTGACATCCTGACTATTGAAGGTGCAGAAAATGCAGATATCGAAATGACAGACATGCTTGGTAAAACAGTATTCTATAAAAAGGCTGATGATAGAATAACAACTATCGACGTTAACGATCTGATACCGGCTGTTTACTTCGTAAGGATAAACCAAAACGGAATAACCTCTACACACAAAGTGGTTATTAAGTAATATTCTAATCAAATTTAAATGAGAGGCTGCTATTAATTTGGCAGCCTCTCTTTTTTATTAATTATGTTGCCGTATTATTATCTTATTTATTTTATGTTTCGCAGATTCTTCAAAAATGTTTTATTTTTTTACTGTTTATCTTAATTAAATGTCATAATTTATTTACATTTGTTCAGATATAATAATTTACAAAATAATATTCCTATGAAAAACATAATCCTTCTGCCATTAATTTTACTCCTGATTTCGTTTTCATGCATTGCCCAGGAAAGTAGTACTGCTGGTTTCGGCAAACAATTACATAAAAAAGATACAAGCATAAATTCAGAAAATTTTACAAACGAAAGACAACCGGCTGCAAAACTTGTACATGAACGCAAAGACAGCTCAATAATATTCAAAAATATTGTATCCACTCAACTATATGATACAATATCCATAGCCCTTCAGTTTAATGAAAACGATACAACCAGAACTTTTGGAATATTTACATCTGATGTGGACAATAGCATTGAAAAAATGATAAGTTTCTGGGGAGAGCCAACAATTTTAACTGCCGGGGAAATTGTTTGGAAAAATGTAAACATTCCCGGGTTACACAAAAAAACCACGATAGAGATTTACGACGGGTGGTTATCGGCTCCTTACAAAACTGTTACAATTAAAAGATTCAGCAGCGAAGAACAAAAAACAGAAATTCTTTCAGGATTAAAAGAATTTCAGCACCGTCACACCATAATCACATTTAAAAACAAACAGGACGAAAATATTGTTAATTCAAAAGAACTTGAAGTCCTTATGCATAATTATATCATGACAATTTTATAAATGTCTGGCGACAAAACACATGCAAATGCATAATTTAATGAGACTTTTACAATAGTCTTATGTCATATCCCCTATTTTTCTTACGGCTTCCGTCATCCATCTTATGTCTTTTTTTATCTTTGCAAAAATTTTTTATAAGTGATTTACCCTGATAATTTTGAAATAAAGATTGGTTTTGACAAAATCCGGCAAATGATAAAATCCGGATGCATGGGAGATGCTGCAAAATTTCTTGTAGATGAGATTAAATTCAGTTCCGATGCAGATTTGATACGCAAATATCTGAAAGAAACTGAAGAGATGATGACTATCTGCATGTTGAAAGACAGTTATCCGGCAAATTCGTATCCGGATGTTGGCCACATTGCAAAAAAACTTAAAGTTGAAGGAACATGTTTGCAGCTTTTCGAGATTGTTGACATAAGAACTGTCCTCGAAAATACAAAAAGTATCCGTGGATTCTTTAAAACTGACGAAAAAAACGAATTCCCTTTACTTAAAGAAATTGTTGCTTCAATAGTTTTTCCTACTTACCTGTACGACAGAATAAATGCTGTAATTTCAAAAAACGGAACAGTAAAAGATAATGCTTCGCCTGCGTTAAGGGAAATAAGAAAAAACCTTATTGATGCACAAAATCAGGTAACAAAAAAATTGAACAGTATTCTGGGATCTATTCGTGACGAAGGATGGATAAGTAAAGATCTTTCGGCTACAATGGTAAACGGGAGGTTGGTTCTTCCTATAGAATCAGGGCATAAGCGCAAAATAAAAGGGCTTATTCACGACGAATCTGCAAGCGGAAAAACTGTATATATAGAGCCTCAGGAAGTTGTTGAGCTAAACAATGACATACGTGAATACGAAATTGCCGAAAACCGCGAAATTCAAAAAATTCTGTTTGAACTGACAGAAGAATTCAGGCCATATTGGGAAGATTTGTTTAATATTACCGAAACAATTGCATATCTGGATTTAATAAGAGCAAAATCATTAATGGCAATCCGCATAGAAGCAATTATTCCTAAAGTTGACGAAAATCCCGGACTCGATCTGATTCGCGGCAAGCACCCTTTGCTTTATCTCAGCCTGAAAAAAGAAAAAAAAGAAGTTGTCCCGACCAGCTTTTTACTGAATAACGAGAATAAAATTCTGCTTATATCCGGGCCTAATGCGGGAGGTAAAAGTGTTTGTCTTAAAACCACCGCACTTCTGTCTTATATGGTTCAGTGCGGATTGCCGGTACCTGTCGGAGGTGCTTCGGTAATGGGTATTTTCGACAATATATTTCTCGATATCGGAGATCAGCAATCAATAGAAAACGATCTCAGTACTTACAGTTCTCACCTTATGAATATGAAGCATTTTCTTAAAAATGCAAACGAAAAATCACTTATTCTGATTGATGAATTCGGATCAGGAACCGATCCGATTATCGGCGGGACCATTGCCGAATCAATTCTTGAAGAACTGAATGAAACCGGAACCTTCGGAGTAATTACCACGCATTACTCCAATCTCAAAATATTTGCGTCAAACACTCCGGGAATCTTTAACGGAGCCATGCATATTGATCAGAATAAGATGCAGCCTACTTTTATTCTCGAAACAGGCATTCCCGGAAGTTCTTATGCAATTGAAATAGCCCAGAGAATCGGACTGCCACAAAGCATCATCGAAAAAACAAAGGAAAAAGCAGGAAGCGACCATGCAAATATGGATAAGTTTCTGCGCAGGGTAATGAGGGACAAAAAATACTGGGAAAATAAACGTCAGCAGATTCGTATCCAGGAAAAAAAGATGGAAGAAATCCTCGAAAAGAATATTCTTGAACTCGAAACTCTTAAATCAAAGAAGAAACAAATTCTTGAAGCCGCAAGAAAAGAATCGGAACATTTGCTGGCTGATGTAAACAAACAGATTGAAAACACAATCCGTAAAATAAAAGAGGGTAATGCCGATAAAGATGTAACAAAAGACGCACGAAAAGAAATTCAGGAATTCAAAGAAAATTTCATTAAATCTTCGAATGATGAAGATGATGAAATTTCAAAAAAATATAATCATTTTAAAAAGAAACAGGAAGAACGCGAAGCCCGTAGAAAAGAAAAGCTGAAAACGCCTCCTGAAATTATTAAAGTTGATGAAAATAAAATAAACATAGGCAGTAAAGTAAAACTTAAAGGGCAGGAAGTTGTCGGCGAAGTTACAGATCTCGGAGAAAAAAATGCCGTGGTAAGTTTCGGGAACATGTACACAAGCATAGCTCTTGAAAAACTCGAAAAAGTAAGCGAAACAGAGTACAAACAAAAAAACCGTTCGGCCTCATCGCTGCATTTTAATTACAATGAAAAAGTTCTCAATTTTAAACCATATATCGATGTACGCGGCGACAGAGTTGAGGAAGCTATAAAGAAAATTACCGACCTGGTTGACGAAGCTATAATGCTGGATTTCAAGGAGTTAAAAATACTTCACGGCAAAGGAAACGGCGTTTTGAGGCAGTTTATCCGCGATTACCTGCGCACAGTTCCACGTATAGAAGCCTGTTACGATGAAGATATACGATTTGGTGGCGGAGGAATTACAATTGTAAAATTAAAGTAAAAATGATTGACATTGACAATAAAATAGTTCACAGGGATATTTTTCAGAAATGCTTTATATGTGACATCTGCAAATGCAAAGGAGCCTGCTGTGTGGAAGGAGACTCCGGAGCTCCGCTGGAACAAGCAGAAGTTGATAAAATTAACGAAATATTACCTTTGATTTACCACCGGCTGACAGATGAAGGAAAATCTGTTATTGACAGAGAAGGAATTTCAATGATTGATATCGAAGGAGAACTCACTACAACAATCTTTGGCGAAAAAGGAGCCTGCGTTTTTACTCAATACTCCAAAGACGGGATTGCATATTGTGAAATTGAAAAAGCCTGGGAAGAAGGAATAGTTGACTTTCGCAAACCGATATCATGCCACCTCTATCCTATCCGTGTAAAAAAGTACAGTAGTTTCGATGCTGTAAACTACAATGTGTGGGATATTTGCAAAGATGCTGTAATTCTGGGAAATGAGAAACAAGTTAAAATTTTTGAATTCTTAAAAGAACCATTAATCCGTAAATACGGCGAAGAGTGGTACAAAGAAGCTTGTATAGCTGCAAAGTACCTGGAGGAAAATCCTGAGTAGTAAGATAAATTGTGTGTCCTTTACTTCCCGACAGACTTCGGGCTTAAAATGCAAAGACTAACCCGGAAATCAGAGAGTATTTCCCGGAAGTTTTTTCTTACCTTCTGAAACTTTAATATTATTCTTTGTCACATATTCTTTCCAATCCCTGCACTTAACGTCTGATACAGGCCCCGTACGCTGGTAATAATGACAAAGTGCTGCTGCCAAACCATCTGTTGCATCAAGTTTTTCCGGGAGTTCTTTTATTTTCAGTATTTTTTGCAACATCCCCGCCACCTGCTCTTTAGACGCAGCTCCGGACCCGGTTATAGCGAGTTTTATTTTTCGCGGGGCATACTCGTAAATAGGAACAGTACGCGTTAATGCCGCAGCAATAGCCGCACCCTGAGCACGTCCCAGTTTAAGCATAGACTGCACGTTCTTACCCTGAAAAGGAGCTTCGATAGACAACTCATCAGGTTTAAAACCATCTATTAATTGCAAAGTACGCTCGTAAATATGTTTAAGTTTATTGAAGTGCCCGTCCATTTTATGCATATCTACAATTCCGAATCCGACACATTCAACAGTTTTTCCTTTTTCATGAATAACACCATAACCCATAATATTTGTCCCCGGGTCAATTCCCAGTATTACTCTGTCTTTTTTTATTTCTGCCATCAGGGTGTTTTTGTCAGGTTTCGTAAATTCTTTCGGGCTTCAACGGTAAAAATACTTCCCGGAAAATCTGTTATCAGTTTCAGATATGCATCCTGTGCCGCGGCTTTATTATTCAGTTTTTCCTCACATTGGGCATATTTAAACAATGCATTATCTGCAAGAATGTCGTAATAATAAGTTGTTGCAACCTGATTGTAAAATTCTGCAGCTTTTGCATAGTCCCCGCCTACCTCATAAATTCCGGCTTTACGATAAAGCACATCATCAATAAGTCCATGCGACGGATACAAAGCAATAACAGAATCAAGAGTGGCAAAAGCCTTATCGTACTGCTTTGAAAAAATATAGAAATCAGCACGGGCAAAAATCTGCATTGTTACTTCTGTTGTGTCAAGATTGTAATTATCTGCTATGAACATGCTAAGTTCCATGGCATCGTTTGCAATAAGTTTTGATGTACTCGATTTAAGAACGTCAAGTTGTGCCTGAGCCCATTTGAACTGACCGGTATAATAAGCCAGTTTTGCTTTCTTAAACCTTGCTTCGTGCCCAACAGGACTTTCTGTTGAAGCTTTCTCAACCTGAGCATAAGTAAGAATAGCATCCCAGGGATTGTTATTCAGAAAATAAATATCCCCAAGTAATAATTTCAGAACCATTTCCTGATCCGGCTGAAATCTTCGTTCTCCGATACTTTTATTTATAAGAGCTATTGCCTCATCATATTTATTAAGATAAAAAGCTTTAATATTTACAAGGGCATAAATGATTTTATACGATTCCTTGCGCAAAACGATACTCAAAGACTCCTCCAGCATTGACTCCAGTTTCTGCAACTCTTCCCTGTCGGGATTAAGTTTTGATGTGGTCTTTGTGTAAAGTACGTTCAGGTTTTCGATATAAGCAACATTGTAAAACGGATTCTCTTTTCCCTTTGCCATGACATAGCCAAATGCTTCCATAGCCAGGTCATATTCCATATTATCATACAATAATGATCCGAATTCAATAATATCATTCTCTCCTGATCTGGTTCTTTTATCTATTGCATAAAGCTGGTTCAAAGCCTGTTTGTATCTGCCGGTCTGAGAATATTGCCATATCAGTAATTTATTAAACACCTGATTCTGCGGATTTTCCTGAATCTTTTGCAACAACATTGACTCTACTACAGCATCAATACTTTGGTCAATATCATTGGCCATAACAAATTGCAAACGCGACTGTATATTTGATAATGACTGTGGATTTTTTTCAAGATAATTCAGGTATTGCCCCATCATTTTTTCGTAATCACGCTGAATATAATACAAGTTGCCAAGGTCCATGCTAAAATCATAGTTAGTCGATTTCCCTCCTGCAATATATGCTTTCTCGGCATACTCGTACTGACGATAACCAATAAATGCCGATGCTGCTCCAAGAACATTGTTTTGATTTGTTTTGACAATATTTATCGCTTCTTCAAATTCGGACTTTGCTTCAGCAAATTTGTTCGACGACTGATAAACCATTCCAAGGTCTATTATCAGGTAATAATCGTACTTGTTTTTCTTTAACTCTTTCTTCAGAAATTTTTCGGAAGTCTCATAATCATTCAGTTCACTGAGGCATCTCAGATAATAATCACGATTATTTTTATACCCTGTTTCACGGTATAACTTCTCGTATAGTGTTGCAGCTTTATCGTATTCCTGATTCTGATAATACTTTAACGCAAGTTGGGCATCGGCATTCTGTGCTGAAACCGAAAACTGCAGAATCAAAAACAAAACTGCAGTAATCCAGAAATATTTAGTTATATTTTTCTTCAAATTCGTGTTTCAGATTAACAATCAGCGGATGTAACTGAGTGTATAGTTCGGCATGCTTTTTCCCGTATTCTATTTTAGAATCTGCCATCATCTCAATGTTGGTAAGTATAGAGTCCTCAACATGAATATAGTTGTCTATTTCTTCATCTTCAAAGAACCCTTCGCTGATATCATGCTGCAGATTGGTTATCTGAGCTTTAGACATTTCCAGTTCTTCCAGTATAGGAGGAATGTGCATGGAGTTCAGCTTTTTAAAACACTTGTCAACTGTTCCGTAAAGATAAATCAGGTTCATTATAGAATCTGTCCTTTCGAAATTTGCAGGTAAATGCTCAAAATAAGATATATAGACTTTTGTTGTGTCATAAATCTTTTTATATGCTTCAACTTCCGGAGAGGTAAGTTCAGCCTTTATTGAGTCAACCTTAACCAGCATTTCCTCAGTTTTTTTAATGCCTTCTTTTTGCTTTTCCGATTTACATGCAGCAAAAAGAACCGAGCTTACGAGCAGTAAAACAATCAGTTTTTTCATATTATTTGCTTATTAGATCAAAACCTGTGAAAGCCCTCAGCACTTCCGGAACAACAATACCTTCTTCGGTTTGATAGTTTTCAATAATTGATGCCATTATTCTCGGTAATGCAAGGGCACTACCGTTAAGACTATGTGCAAGTTTTGTTTTTTTATCATTATCCGGTTTGTATCTCAGTTTCAGACGATTGGTCTGAAAATCTTCAAAATTAGAAACGGAACTTACTTCCAGCCATCTTTCCTGAGCTGCCGAGAACACTTCGAAATCAAAAGTTAATGCCGAGGTAAAACTTATATCGCCGCCACAAAGTTTAAGAATGCGATAAGGAAGTTTCAGCTTTTTGAGCAAGCCTTCAACATGATCTTTCATTTCTTCCAGTGCAGCATAAGATTCCTCTGGTTTACGAATCTGAACTATCTCCACTTTATCAAACTGATGAAGGCGGTTTAGTCCGCGCACATGAGCTCCCCATGATCCTGCCTCGCGACGGAAACATGCAGAGTAAGCCATGTTCTTAACAGGGAAATCTTTCTCCGACAAAATTACATCACGGTAAAGATTTGTTACAGGAACTTCGGCGGTAGGGATAAGATAAAAATTATCAACAGTTGCATGATACATCTGTCCTTCTTTGTCCGGAAGCTGGCCTGTGCCGAAACCACTGTCTTCGTTAACCAAAAGCGGGGGTAAAATTTCTTCATAACCTGCTTTTTCAGCTTCATCGAGGAAGAAATTTATTAAGGCTCTCTGTAGCTTTGCTCCTTTTCCTTTATATACAGGAAAACCGGCTCCGGTAATTTTGGTCCCGAGTTCAAAATCTATAATATCAAGTTCTTTTATTAAATCCCAGTGAGGTTTCTTTACAGACAATTCAGGAATTACACCTCCTTCTTTAACAATTACATTGTCATTTTCGCCCTTACCTGCAGGTACAGATTCATGAGGCATATTAGGCAATAAAACTATAAGGCCGTTTAACTCTGCTTCTGCTTCTGCAAATTTTTGCTCAAGTTCCTTAACCTGTTCTTTAAGCTCAACTGTTTTTACTTTTTGAGAATCTGCTTCTTCCCTCTTACCCTGAGCATATAACTGACCTATAGATTTTGATATATCATTAAGCTGGTTTTGCAAATTATCTTTACTGTATTGATATTCTTTACGTCTGTCATCACAGGCGATTATTTGCTCAACTAAAGCAGTAGCATCAAAGTTTTTTATTTTCAGCCTGCTGATAACTTTCTCCTTTTCTTCCCTGATTACTCTTAATGTTAACATACATCTAAATTTTAATGCTGCGAAGTTACAAAATAACATCTAACTAAACATAAAAACGGCAGAAAAGTTTGGGATAGTATAAAACAAAAAAGCCCGCTGAAAAAACGGGCTTCACATATTTTGTCAGAAAATTATTCTGCTTTATCTTCTTTTGGTTCTTCGACAACAGTTTCTGCAGCAGCAACAGGAGCTTCAACAACAGGCTCAGCTTTTACTTTTTTTGCTTTTTCAACAGGTTTTTCTTCAGCTACAGCTACCGGAGCAGCAGCAGGAATGATAGAAACATAAGATCTGTTATCTCTTTTTTTCTGGAAGTGAACGGTTCCGTCAATAAGTGCAAATAAAGTATGGTCTTTACCAATACCCATGTTTGCTCCCGGATGATGAACAGTACCACGTTGACGAACAATAATATTTCCGGCTATCGCAGCCTGACCTCCGTATATTTTAACTCCAAGTCTTTTACTTTCGGATTCACGACCGTTACGTGAACTACCGGCTCCTTTTTTATGTGCCATTTCTGAATACTATTTAATTATGCTTTGATATCCTGAATTTCTATCTCTGTTAAATACTGACGGTGACCGTTCAGTGTCTGATAACCTTTTCTTCTTTTTTTCTTAAAAACAAGAGTGGTTTCGCCTTTGCAATGTTTCAGTACCTTGGCAGATACATTTGCTTTTTCTACTACCGGAGTGCCAATAGTTACGTTATCTTCATTGTCCAATAAAAGAACTTTGTCAAACTTAACTTCACTGCCTTCTTCGTTTTCCAGACGGTTTACAAAAAGCTTGGTACCTTTTTCTACCTTAAACTGTTGTCCTGCTATTTCAACTATTGCGTACATTTTCTAAACTGTTTTTAATATGTCTTCTTTTAAAAAATTTCGGACTGCAAATGTAGAAAACTTTATTTTAATAACAAAGAAAATTTTTATTATTTTTTTTTGACTGTAAAAACTGAGCCTTTCAGGAATTACAAAGCCATGAAAAAAGAACCTGTAATATAGTAATTATTAAAGGTGTCTGCTACTCATGTTTTTAACCACTGGTCTCTCCTGCTCAGGTTACGGCTCTTCCAAAAAAATATGCTTTAAATAATAAAATATCCGATTCTCAGTTATATCTTTGTAAAAAATTTAATATTGAAAAAGATTTCTCTAATAATATTAATTAGTATAATCGGGTTAAATCTCGGTGCACAGAAGGCCATTCCTATGAATTTGCCAAAGCTGGATAATCAGGTTGCTCACTTCGGATATTCTCTGGGCCTTAACACAATGGATTTCACAATCAGGCCTTCTGATGTTTTCCTGCCGGGGTTCGACACTGTATATGCTGTTGAGGTAGGTAAATTTATAGGATTTAACATCAATATGATTTCCAATCTTCGCCTTGCCGAGTATATTGATGTAAGATTTCTTCCCGGCTTAATGTTCGGACAAAGAAATCTGAAGTATAAATACATAAAAAACGGAGAATACAGACTTCATAACATGATGATTGAATCAACTTTTCTGGATTTCCCGGTTTATTTAAAGTATCGTGCTGCCCGTATTAACAACTGGAGGCCTTTTGTCCTTGCAGGTGCTGACTGCAGAATAGATCTTGCATCTCAAAGAAAAATAAATCCTGACGAAAGACCCAAAATAAGGCTTAAACCTGTTGATGCGTATTATGAAGTTGGCTTAGGTGCCGATTTCTTCCTTGAATACTTTATGTTCGGGATAGAGCTGAAGTCGTCATGGGGATTATTTAATGTTGTAGCCTATGATGACTCCCAGTTCAGCGAATATTTCCGAAAACTCAATTCTCATATGTATGTGCTTTCTTTCCATTTCGAAGGCGGAAAGATTGACAAAATAAAATGGTGGAATTAAAATCATGATAAAAGAAACAGATTTTATTTTCTCGCCCGAACAGTTATTCAATAGAGATTATGTTTTAAAAGCTATTTCTGACAAATCAGGTGTTCCTGTTAAGGACATAAAGGATTTCAGAATATTACGCAAATCCATAGATGCCAGAAAAGCTGTAAAATTTAATGTAAGACTGCAATTTATAACCCGGGATGACAAATTTCCTTCTTTAACCGGAAATTTTGAATTCAGAAATGTATCAGGAGCAAACCCCGTTATTATTGTCGGAGCCGGACCTGCAGGATATTTTGCAGCTCTGGAATGCCTGATGCGTGGTATGAAGCCTGTAGTTCTGGAAAGGGGTAAATCTGTTGAAGACAGAAAACATGACATCGCAAAACTAAACAGAGAGCACTTACTAAATCCAGAGTCAAATTATGCTTTCGGAGAAGGCGGGGCAGGAACATATTCTGACGGCAAATTATACACTCGCAGTAAAAAAAGAGGAGATATAACAGAAATTCTTCAGATTCTTCACTTTTTTGGAGCCGGCGAAGAAATCCTTATCGATTCACACCCCCACATAGGAACAGACAAATTGCCCGGAATAATGAAGAACATCCGGGAAAAAATTATGGAATGCGGAGGAGAAGTTTACTTCAACACCAAAGTAATAAATCTTATTACAGAAAATAACGAAGTAAAAGGAGTTATAACCGAAGATGGTAAAGAATTCGCTGCAAAAAACATTATTTTAGCCACCGGACATTCCGCAAGAGACGTTTACTATTTTCTGGATGCACTCAAAGTCCGGCTCGAAGAAAAAGGTTTTGCAATGGGTATAAGAGTAGAGCACCCTCAGGCACAAATTGACAGTATTCAGTACAAAAGAAAAGAACGTGGAGAATATTTACCTGCCGCATCATATAATCTGGTAAAACAAATAGACGGACGCGGAGTTTACTCTTTCTGCATGTGTCCGGGAGGCACTATCGTAAGTTCTTCAACAGAAAAGAACCAGATTGTTGTAAACGGGATGTCAAATTCAAGACGTAATTCTCCTTATGCAAATTCGGGAATTGTTGTTGAACTAAGACCTGAAGATTATTATATGTACTCCGGAAATAAAACTTTTGCAGGACTTGAATTCCAGAAGCAACTCGAAAGAATGGCTTTTCAGAACAGTGCATCAGGACTGAGAGCTCCGGCACAGCGTCTTGAAGACTTTGTAAAAGGACGCATTTCTGCAAATTTACCGGATTCATCATATTATCCAGGACTAATAAACAGTCCTGTACATTTTTGGCTGCCGGACAGTATCGGGCTAAGACTACGGGCAGCATTTAAAGAGTTCAACAAACAAATGAGCGGATTTTTAACCAATGAAGCTGTTGTTGTCGGGGTTGAGTCCAGAACCAGCAGCCCGGTAAAAATTATCAGAGATTTTGAATCTTTTCAGAGTCCTGGATTAAAAGGCCTTTATCCGTGCGGTGAAGGAGCTGGTTATGCCGGAGGAATAGTTTCTTCAGCATTGGACGGAATGCAGGCGGTAAAAAGAATTCAATAATCCGTAAAATTTAAATCAGATTATCTGCACGGAAGTGTTTAAGGTAAAAAACTCCTGATACATTATCATCAGATAAGACTATTCCATATTTCAAGCTTCTCAAGATTATTGTCTTTCAGCCATATGGTTTGTATCCCCAGTTTTTCGGCAGTAATAATATTATCACGGTTATCATCAATAAATAAAGTTTCGGCAGGAACAAGTTCTGATTTTAAAAGTACAAACTTAAATATCTCCGGGTCAGGTTTCTTCATTCCAACCTCATGAGAGAAATAGGCTTTCTCCAACAAGGCTTCCAACCCGTTTATCCCGAATTGACCAACAAGAATTTCGGTATAATAATCGTAATGTATTTTATTGGTATTACTAAGCAAAAATGTACGATATTTCGGTTTCAGTTTCTGCAACAACTCCAGTCTCTCTTTCGGATAATCCATTATAAGAGCATTCCAGCAATGTCTTATAACCTCATCAGGCAAATCCGAACCGGTTATATTACGGAATTCGGCAAAAAATCCTTCAGGACTTATGCTTCCGGTTTCAAGCCTGTCAAAAATCTCTGATTGTGCAGCAAGTGTGTACAATTCTCCGAAATTATTCAGACCATATTTCCCGAACTCTGTCTCACTAAGTTTTGTATCAATATTTAATATCACATTTCCGAGATCGAAAATTATATTTTTTATCATTAATCTATCTTTTAAAAATCAGGTACTGAAAATTATTTACGGAGAAATCATACAAAGGACTGTGTTTCTTTGTCAGATTAACATAATAAAGCCTGTTTTCTTCTGTTATCTTTTTAAGAATTTTATAAACTTTTATCGGCAGTATTTCCCTCAGACTTACATTATAACTTAAGTTCCCCCAGTAATAATATAACTTATTGTAATCACCATAATAATCGTTAAAATATAAAATAGCAATTGAGCACACACTATCTTTTAACGGAGATCTTTCGTAAGTATTTAACTTAGCCGTAAACGATTCTACCCCCGAACTTTCATCCATAATTAAAAACCTGCTCAGACCTATATGTGCAAGTCCGAATTGTCCGTAATAATTTACATCAGGATGTTTCTTTATAGTATTAAGAGCACTTCTGTAAATATAATTTTCTCTTTTGGTTTGAGCAATACTGTCTTTACCTCTGTTATAATCATACAAATCAAAGCTGAGTGAACTTCTCATTTTATCTATCAACTCCTTATAAACCCAATATCTTTCTTTCAAAAGCAATTTGTATTTTTCAGAATTCTGATTTAAGTCTAAATAAATATCTCCAAAACTTTTCTGAATGACCTCATAACTTTCATTATTTGCAATTTCATCAAATTCATCCAGCATTAATTTTAAATCTTCCGGCATAATGGTATCCCTGAACTGCAAATCTGCCGCATATCTGAAAACACCCTGTACGGAATAATTATCAAGGTCTATTCCTTCAACTTCGAATTTGTCATTTTCAGGCAATTCGTCGTAAAAGTCTTTCAGAAAACGATAATGGTACTCATCGAACTGGCCGGACTCAGAAACCAGTTTTAAACTTTCGTAATCACCGGTTTCGAGATAATGTTGAATAACTAATCCATAAGCATAGCCTGCTTCAAATAAAATCAGTCGTACATTTGCATTGTGGTACAGATTACGGAATGTTTTGAGAAATATCCTTGAGTTTTCTTCCCTGTAATGATATTCTCCGGTAACAAACAAACGATATCTGGAGTAGTCTGTCTTCGGCATTATTCCTTCATCCTCAGAATAAATAAAAGTATTATCCTTCAGATAAGACAAATAACCGTCTGTATCCTGCGAAAAAACACTCTTCACGGAAAAAACAAACAAAACAAAAAATATCGTTTTTACCAATTTCATAAGAAAGTGTAAAATTATTAAAAGCGAATGAATACAAAACGATTCTTCAGCAAAAATGTTTTATTTATTCCTGATTATTATTTACATCCCTGCACATATATGCATAAACATGTGGGAAAATCTGTGGCGCTGAATGAAAAAAAATTTTTTTACTTGCATTATAAATCCAAAAGTTATACATTTGCAGCCTCAAAAAAGTTCAGTAAAAATATTGACGGTTCGTAGCTCAGTTGGTAGAGCACATGACTCTTAATCATGGGGTCGAGGGTTCGAACCCCTCCGAACCGGCAAACAAAAATCAAAGCTTATATGTAATTCTATTATAAGCTTTTTTTGTGCCGGTAAGAGAAATAACTGCAAACACAAATATGGATCAAGCAATATTTCTGGGGGATTACACAAATCCAAGAATAAAAATATTTCATTTAAAAAATAAACACTAAAATGTTTCTTATTTGTCTTTTTCTTTTGTTATTGCCACAAAAGAAACAAAAAGGCTAGGGAAAACAAAGCTTCATCCCGCCTCAATCAAAACAACAGAATTGTATGGCAACCGGGCCTAAAACAAAGTTCCATCTCTCATTCCCCTTGAAACTTTGTTTTAGTAAATGACATAATAATGTCAGCTTGCCTCAATTCTAGTTGTTTTGATTTTCACTTCCGGAGCTGGCCCGCCGTTTTCCCATGGCCTGCCCGCGTCGCTTTTCTGAATATTCTTCGCTATGCTTTTTTATTTAACGCACAAAGCTCCCCCCCAGAAATATTGCTTGATCCTCAAATATCTCACATAAATAATTTTATATCCTTAAAACCATAATCTGATTTTGCTACGAACTAATTTTTTACCAGTTGTTGGTAGTGCATCCCGACTTTGTCGGGAGGGTCGGGGGAGCGAACCCCTCCGAACCGGCAAACAAAAATCAAAGCTTATATGAAATTTCACATAAGCTTTTTTTGTGCCGGTAAATGAAACACTGAAAACACATATACATATCAGACTTAATTAATTATGTTTAAAACAACCTTCAATGCAATACACGCTTAACTTTTCAACAGAATCATCTGCTTCACAATTCTTCCTCATATCACAATTACCGCACAATTCTACAACGGAATCCACATCCAGAGTGCCAAGTTTCTCATGCAAAGAATAAAGATATTTCAGATACTTACCTTCGGCAATACGATGGTGATTATCTTTATTTCCCAGTCCGCGCCACTCATATAATCTTTTATCCCCTTTCGAAGAATTACACGACTTGCAAACCCTTACAACATTATCGGGAATATCCTCTCCGCCTCTGCTTCGCGGCAGTATGTGCTCGGTTGTAAGTTTACCTTCGGCACCACAATAAATACATTTATCATGATTTTCGTGTTCGCGTAACCACTCCCTTACTGATGTTGACCAATGTATTTCCCCGCTTTTAAGCTTTTTCCAGTTCGACATTATCATTGCATAATTATCCTTACCGAATCCGGCAGAATTTGAAATAATCTTTGCATACTGGTAAAATATAACATCCTTTACCGATCTGATTGCTTTAGGTGGCATAACTAAAAATTTTTCAGACACTAAAATACCTATAAAATTAACATAAAATAAAAAAACGTAAATATTTAGTCATTATCTGTGCTTCTCTTATTGTTGTCATCTCCTTTGAGCAAAACATCGAATATTACAACATTTTATCATCAGTTCCTTTTCTTCAAATAATAAGGTTTAATAAGGTATAAAAACCTTATTTTCTTCTGTTAAACCTTAATAGCAAAGGAATTAACACTACAAGTTCAACCTTATTACATTATTAAACTATCGTTTTCTAAAACCATCTGAATAATTACAAAAAAATGTAAAATAAAGATTAACGGCACATGGATTTTTGATTAATCCTGTCATCAATGCACAAAAGATTATTAACTCAAAAATTTAAAACAATGAGAAAACGAATTTTAATCGCAGTTTTGATGGGAGTTCAGGCTGCATTTTTGCTCAGAACGGAGCAATTTTCGGAAAAGTGTTTGACTCAAACGGCGAACCGCTTTATTCAGCAAACATAAGTATCGTTGACGGCCCTACTACTACGGGAGCAACGAGTGATTTTGACGGAGAATTTAAAATCAAGCCTCTGAATTCCGGGACATACACTATAGATATTTCTTTTGTTGGCTACACTACTGCAAAAATTACTGAGGTTCTGGTTGTAAATGATAAAATTACATTCCTGAATGACATCGTTCTTGAAGCAGCACCATTTCTACTCGAAGGAGATTACACTGTAACTGGTTGGCAGAAACCAATTATAGATCCTTACGGACCAACAATTGTCACTTTTGATAAAGACTTATTGATTAAATCTCCTGTCACAAAGAACCCTGTCATGTTGGCAATATCTTATACAAGCGACATACAGGAATCTAACAATCAGATGATTGTGAGAGGTTCCCGCCCGGGAAGTAGCTCTGTGTATGTAGATGGGATGAAAGTTTCAGACGAAACTACAAGTTTACCATCAATGAGCATTGGGTCTGTGGAGATTTACACCGGTGGCATTCCGGCAAAATACGGCGACGTTACAGGTGGAGTTGTTATGATGACAATGAAAGGGTACTTCGACATATTAAATGAGAGAAGAGCTTCTGAGAGCAGACAATGAAAACCGCATTCGTAATATCCTGAAAAAGAGCGGCTGACAAAGCCGCTCTTTTTTATTTCTATAAACGGGATAAAAAAAATTTAAAAATAAAATAAAAATCACGTGGAATTCATAAAGCTTCCGGCATCAAGGCATAAAACAAAGATTATAAACTTAAAAAACAAAATTATGAAATCAACAATTTTAATAGCAGTTTTGATGGGAGTATCAATCTGCATGAGCGCACAGGGCGGAGCAATACACGGCAAAGTGTTTGACGAAACCGGACAACCGATATATTCAGCAAACATAAGCATAGTAGATGGTCCTACAACAACAGGAACCACCAGCGATTTTGACGGACAATTCAAAATCAAACCTTTAAGCGCAGGAACATACACTGTAGAAGTTTCATACCTTGGCTATCAAACTTCAAAAATTGTAGGAGTTCTGGTTTATAACAATAAAATCACTTTTCTGGAAGACATTACAATGACCCTGGCAGCTTATGTGCTCGAAGGAGATTATGACGTTATAGATTACAAGGTAAAACTGGTTGACCCGGATGAACCACAAAAAATGACCATTTCAAACGAGTTGATAATAAAAACACCGGGGGCAAAGAACCCTGCAATGTTGGCCCGTACTTACCAAAGCGATGTCCAGGTTGTCAATAACCAGATGGTAGTAAGAGGTTCACGTCCGGGAAGCAGCTCGGTATATATTGATGGTATGAAAGTTTCTGATGAAATGTCAACTTTACCGTCACTCGGCATCGGATCTATGGAAATCTACACCGGGGGCATTCCGGCAAAATACGGCGACGTTACAGGTGGAGTAATTATAATGTCCACAAAAAGTTATTTCGATATTCTGAGTGAAAGGAATGCTCAGGAAAGCCGGAGGTAATTTGATTTCTGCATAAAGACAACCTGAGACAAACGATAAAGCTGTTTAACAATAATCCCTGATTTGCCCGGAATATTAAAAACTATTATCTTTAAACCGTAAAAAACAAGAGATGAAAGACCTGACTGACATAGAAATTGTAAAAATTTTCAGCAGCCGCAGAAATCAGGCCATCGAAGAAATTTACAACAGGTATTCATCTCTTGTTTACGGTGTGTGTTTAAAGTATCTGGGATCACGTGATGAAAGTCTTGATGCTGTTGTGGAAGTTTTCGGAATAATCACCGAAAAGATTCCGGCTTTTGAGATATCAAACTTCAGCTCATGGTTATACTCTGTAGCAAAGAATCATTGTCTTATGAAACTCAGAAAAGATAAGAGGACAAACGAGGCTATGAAAAACTATTTTGCAGAATCAGAAGCTATACCGGAAGACAACGATGACGAACAAATTGTTATGAACGAAAAACTGGAAGACGCCATTTGCCTTCTTTCACAAGAGCAAAAAGTGTGTGTCGAACTTTTTTACTATCAGCATAAATCATATTCCGAGATTTCGGAATTAACAGGCTTTACAATTAAATCTGTAAAATCATATCTTCAAAACGGAAAAATAAAATTAAAAAAGATACTGGAGGAACAATCATGAAAACCCCGGGAAACTATAACGACAAAATAAGCAAATACCTTAACGGTAGCATGCATGGCGAAGAATTACAGGAATTTCAAAAAGAAATTGCCTCTGATGAATTCCTTTCCGATGCAATAGAAGGTTATAAAACAACCGCAGCATTCCCTGATGATCTTAATTTGATTAAACACAAGATTATACCCGGAAATAAAAAGAACAGATTTATGCTGGGATTAATATACACAGGCATTGCAGCCGGCATAACTCTTTTGGCCATTGTCTTTATAAATTCTCCGTTTGATGAAAAATATAATACGGGTAATTCTGTAAGCCAGACAATTATTCAATTTCCGGAAAACAATGATTCCATACAAATTGCAGACACTTCTGACAACATTCTGATTCTTAACAACACTGAAAAATCAATTACAGCAGAGTTAAAAACACTGCCTGACAAAGTTATTGTTCCGGAAAGTATTACCCCTTTAAATTACACAAAATCAATCAAAATTGAAAATGCCACTGCTGATATTAATCTTAAAGGTTATTATCGTTATTCATCCAACCACCTTTATTCTTACATAGGAAATTACAAAGTTATAGACTATCGCTATGACAAGAGAATAAACAAAAAGAACATGAATATCCCTTCAAATTTCACAGATATAAGTATTTCTGATAATTTTTCCGAACAAAAGGCTGAATTGACGTATGTTGATTTTCTGGGACTGGCACTTGACAAAATAAACAAAAAGAATTACAACGGAGCTATAGAAGATTTTAATACTATTCTCGATCAATATCCCAATGACCTTAACGCGGTTTTTTATAAAGCACTTTGTTTGTATGAAATTAATAGCAATCAAAACTCCATAAATTATTTTGACATTGCATTATCCAGTAAAATCAATACCTTTCATGAAGAATCGAAATGGTACAAAGGTCTTATCTTAAAAGAAGAAAAACAATATGCAGCAGCCGAAAAAGTACTGGAAGAAATTGTAAACGAACAGGGATATTACGGAGTCCAGGCAAAAAAGGAACTGGATGAACTGTACAAAATATACATTAATGAAGATTGAGTAAAAACAAATTCTTAAAAACAGGAATATGAAAAAGCTCATTATATTTTTTATCGCATTATCAAGCGCTGCAATAACTACAGCACAAAAACCGGTGGTTATTAAAGGCAGCATTTTCGATGCGGAAACAGGCGAACCTGTTTCAGAAGTCCATGTAATTATCAAAGGAAGCGAATCAGGAACCATCACAGATAAAAACGGATCATATTCAATAACCCTGCGAAGTACAAAAGACACTCTGTTATACTCACATGTTCAGTACACAGACATAGAAAAAACCTTTGCCGGAACAGACCTTAAAGCCGACATACTAATGGAACCAATGATTAACATGCTCCCTGATGCAATTATCAAACCTGTTGTAAACGTAAGCAAAGGTATGTTGCTGGATGTAACCGACTATTATTTTTTGGGAGATTCAATTCTTTACTCAGGTTTTTGCTACCGTTACAATAAGAAAAACAACCCCTGGATAGTTTTGATTGCCCCTGACGGAGATACCGTTTTTACTTACTGCACAGGTATGGAAGGTACTTTTTATCACGATTGTTTCGGCAATCTGCATTACCTTACAGAAGAAACCGCATACCAGATTATTTTTGAAAACAATAGCATGAGACTTGATTTCCCGACAGATATTGACGAATTCAGATCAATAATGGACGACTGTAAATTTGTATCAGACGGGAAAGTGTTGTTTAGCCAGTTTACCGACAAAAATCAGATACTTGTTTATTACCATGCCGATATGGAAACGTACGAAACCGAAGTCTTCCGTACGATTGCCGACGAAGTAAAACTAAACATGCTGGCATTTCAGGGTTTGTTTTTTTCTATGGGACCACCTCCGAATGAACACGACCTGCGTTTCGAAGAAATGATGTACGAACCTGTTTTTGCTCCGGTAATTAAAGCTAATGACACAATCTCAATTATCAACTATACCGATTCAAAAATTGAGTGGTACGACACAAGCTTTAACGCACTTGGCTCTGCTCCCATTCATTTTCAAAACTCAAAATATTGTGAAGATGAGATTGTTGTTGACGAAGCCACCGGAAGAGTGTACGCCATATTCATAAGAAACGGAAAGACTTCGGTAAAGGAAATATTTATTCAAAGCGGAACAACAGGACAGGAAATAAGTATTCCTGAATTTTACTGGATAGATAATATTAAAGTCCACAACAACAAATTGTATTTTCTATATCGCACTATGCACAGCGGAGAATTAAGAGCTCTTTACAGAATGCTGCTGGAGTAACAAACTTAATCCGTTATTTCCAGGATATTACAATAAAACGACACCGGAATCAAACAGCACATTCCGGGAATAAATATTAATCAAAAAGAGTTGTTTCCCGAACCATTTTACAAAAAGACAATTTCATATATTATACCACAAAAACACAACATTAGTCAAAATTACACATACAAATGCAACAAGGCATTACATTTCATAATTTATAAATTATAGATTATGCACATTTATAAATACAAAATAAAATCATTTATAAAATTCTACACTTAAATTTATTCCGAAAAAGTGTGATTCTAAAAAATGTAAATTTTAAGCAGAATAAGAATTTGTTTTTATTTCAAAAATGCAATTAACATTTTCATTGTTTTTTTATTCACTGTTTTTATTTATTTTACATAGGTTTTATTCAACATATAATATGAGATATCTTTGTAAAAAAAATTATTAATAAAATATTTCATAAAAAATTATGATAGTATTGTATAATATATTAAATTTGTATTGCTAATTAAACCAGAGTATTAACCAAAATCAAATATTATGAAAAAAACATTACAAAATTCTTTAATTAAAAGAATGAGTTTATTTAACTCTATTGTGATTTTGTTTGTTATGTCCGTAAGCAACGGCTATTCACAGTTCAATTTTTCTGTTGAGGGACCGATTACAATTACAAGCAGCTCATACGACATTACCGTTGGGAATTTTGACAACGCCGGCAGACCGGAGGCAATTGTCACCCATGCCCAGAATTACAACAACACAACGCCGTCAAGCTCAAACATTGTAACATACATAAAATATAATACAGGATCATCTGTCTGGGAGAGCAGTATTATTGAAAATACAGGTGGCTATGCCAGTCTTGCTATCACATCCGGAGATTATGATTCGGACGGAAACAGAGATTTTGCATTTACTGCAAATTGTAATTGCGGTAATTACTATTTGTATCAGGGAGATGGTGCTGATGGTTTTACAAATGCAACACCCACTTTCAGCGGAAACAGATTCTCTTATGACATGGTAACCGGAGAATTTGACAATGATGGCAAACCCGACATTTTAACAGGCGGAAACACTGTACTTTCTCGATTCCTTAACACTTCAACAGGAGTAGGCAATTTTTCATTTTCCAAAATTTCATTTATTATTACTTCTTCTGACAATTCCTCTTATGGCTATTCAATAGCAGACTTTAATAATGACGGCTTTAACGATATCGTTGCTGCCGTGCCGGCAGAAGCCAAAGTAAGAGTATTCTTAAATGATGGTGCAGGCGGATTTAATAGTGCTGTATATACAGATTATACTATAACAGGATCTTCAACATCAAACATAAGAGGTGTTGCAACAGGAGATTTTAATGATGACGGCTACCCTGACATTGTTGCTGCCAGTTATAACGGAAACGCCATTGGGGTTCTGATTAATTCAGCAGACGGAACCGGAACGTTTGATCCGGTAGTTCTATATACTGTTACTACACCAAAATGGGTAGAAATAGGAGACCTTAACAACGATGGTTTTCTTGATATTGTTGTAGCTGCAAGCAATATTTCAATATTTAGCGGAAACGGAGACGGAACTTTCGCGACGAGCCCTTACGGATATAGTCTGGCAGGGGTCAACAGACTTGATGTTGCAGATATGAACAATGACGGCAGAGATGATATCGCGGCTATTACTGCAAGCACATTCAGAGTATTAGTAAGCTTACCTAGTGTTTATACATGGACAGGTGCAGTATCTACCGATTGGAATGACGCTGGCAACTGGGACATAGGTGTCCCCTCTTCAAGTTCAAACATTCTGATTCCTACAGGTCTTACCAACTACCCGCAACTGGAAGTAAACCCTACTGTTAATGATATTACAGTTGCAACCGGAACAAGTATAGATATCCCTTCAACTCAAACATTCACCGTTAACGGTTCACTTACAAACAACGGAACAATTAACATCGGCAGCTCTGCTTCAGGAAACGGCTCTTTACTTATTTCCGGCTCAATTTCCGGTTCGGGCACATATAATGTACAACGCTATCTTACAGGAGGACAATGGCATTTGGTCACCTCTCCCATAACAGCAGGTCTGGCCGGAGTATTTGAAAATATATGGTTACGTCCTTATCTGGAAGAAACAAATACTTTTGGCGACTATATTGTCCCGGTAACCACTCCAATGCCGACAGGACAAGGTTTTTCTGTATGGGCTCCTTCTGCACAAACAAGAACTTTCGGAGGAACAATCAACCATGGCAGCGTAGGGCCGCTTAGCATACAACTTACCGGATCTGCAGGTCCAAATCAGGGATGGAATCTAATAGGAAACCCATACCCTTCTGCTATTGACTGGGATGCTGCAAGCGGATGGACAAGAACAAATATTGCCGATGCTGTTTATGTGTGGAATAGCACTCAATATGCAGGTTATATAGGCGGAATAGGCGTAAACGGCGGTAGCCGTTATGTTGCTCCGGGACAGGGATTCTTTGTTCAGGCAACTGCCGCCGGTGCAAGCATAGGAATGGCTAATGGCATCTGCTTACACAACGGGGTAAGCTTCCTTAAAGAAACATCAGAGCCTTTGGATATTGTAAGAATTCAGGTTAATGGTAACGGTTATGGCGATGAAGCGGTTATTGCTGTTCGTGAAGGGGCTTCAGACAATTTTGATCCTGCAACTGATGCTGTTAAACTTCCGGGTAGTATTTCTGCTCCTCAGATGTACTCTTCAAAAGATGATTTAAGCAGATTAACTATAAGCTGCCTGAACTCTGTTAACGATATTTTCGGAAAAGCTGTTTATATGGATTATGCTCAGGATGGACAACATGTAATTTCATGGTCTCATACTTTACAAGGATCAACTATTCCTGTTCTTTATGATAATCTTACAGGCACTGCAATACAGCCGGGAACTCAGTATGTTTATACTGCTTCTTCAACTGATCCTGCCGAAAGATTTACTTTTACCGAAATTTCTATGGGTATTGAATCACAGTTAACTAATATTAATGTTTGGGAAAACAACAACATCCTGTATATTCAGAACCTGACTGACAGCTCTGTAAAGAATGTAAGTATTTACAACATGCAGGGACAATTGGTTATGCAGTTCTCAGATAATATTAAAGACTTAAGCAGTCTGTCTCCGGCAGTGTACATTGTAAAAGTAAATGCAGGTGAAAACTCAGTGGTAGAAAAAGTAACCGTAAAATAAATTGTATATATACCCGCGGAGCATTGTTCGTATATGCAATGCTTTGCAGGTATAATATGCGCAATTAAAACAGACACAGATATGAAGAAACTAACGACATTACTGGCAGCACTTCTTTTTTTCGGAGTTTTAAATCTTTATGCACCTCCCGGAGATCCGGGCGGAGATCCCGGTGTAGGCGATCCTCCTGTTGGGGCTCCTGTTGATGGTGGAGCTGTTGTATTACTTATTGCCGGGGCAGCTTACGGAGCGAAAAAGCTAAAAGGAAAATATTTTACCGAAAAAGACGACAACGAAAAAGACAATAATTAGTCACTACATTACTAAATAAATATGAAAAAAATAATCTGTTTAATCTACGCATTAGCAGGGATGGTTCTGTGTTCATATTCTCAGGTTCCTGCTCAAGGGGGATATTCGTTAAGTTTTGACGGATCTGACGATTATGTAAGTATTCCAAACAGTACCGATTTTAATCTCACGGAAGTTACAATTGAAATGTGGTATAAATGGGATAATACTATCGGTACGGATGTTAATTTCTTAATCGCCAAAGGTGCAGAACAATTAGAAATTCATACAGGAGGCGGAGGAGGAAACTTCGGATTAAGATTTATTCCGGTAACCGGAGTTTATCTTGACACCGGTGATGACGTATTTGTAAACGGAGAATGGACTCATGTTGTTTTTGTTTACTCTCCTTCATCTTCGTATTATAAATGTTATATCAACGGATCAGAAATCAGCCTTACCAGTAACGGGGTTAATCCTGTTTCGACACCGCTTACAACAACTGCTTTTCCTTTGCTGATAGGGAAACGAGGTGATAATTCCGGTACATTCGACGGACAAATTGATGAAGTCCGCATCTGGAATACAATCAGAACCGAAGCTCAGATTAAAACAAACATGTACAAAGAATTAACCGGTAGTGAGAGCGGGCTGGTTGCATATTACAAAATGAGTGATGCCACCGGCACTTCGCTTACTGATAACAGTGCAAATGCAAACACCGGAACTTTGGTAAACGGACCTGAATGGAAGATATCAGGATGTTTAGGAGGCTCAAAACAAGCTTTGGATTTTGACGGTAGTAATGATTATGTGCAAATCCCGTCCAACTCCTCATTAAACAATAATAACTTTAGCGTTGAATTCTGGTTAAAACTGGATGACACTCCTTCTTCGTGGGACGGAATTATTGATAAAGGAAGATATTCTGCCGGAAACGAGTGGTATTTTTTAACAATACAGGGAACCCTGGGTTGCATGTTTGGAGTTCAAGGGGTTAACGAAGTCTGGTTTTGGTTAAATGACAACAACTGGCATCATATTTCCGGAACATATGACGGCACCACAATGAGTGCGTATGTTGACGGGGCTTTAATGGGAACCGCATCCGGCGGCTCTTATACGGCAACTTCAAATGCAATACGTATCGGGCAAACTCTTGCCGGTTTCAACACAGCAAATATCACAATAGACGAAGTAAGAATTTGGAATATTGCCCGTACCCAGACACAAATCCATGACAATATGATGAGAACTCTGGCCGGGAACGAAGCCGGACTGGTTGCTTATTACCGTATGGATCAATATGACGGAACAACATTATATGACATGACTTCAAACGGGAATAACGGCAATCTTACCAATATGAATGCTACTACATGCTGGATAGCTTCAAGCGCATTTAACACCTGGACAGGCACTGAAAACAGTAGCTGGACAAACGCCGGCAACTGGACAAACGGAGTCCCGTCAACAAACCAAAGCCTTGGTTTTTACAATACGACAAACGGGATAAATTTTAATTTATCCTCTGCCCTTACATACAATAGTATTTACCTGTCATCTGTTAATTCCATATCTCTCAACGCAGGTTCTGCATTAACTATTAATGGAACTCTGATTAATCAGGGGAGTTTTAATATTGATTCCGACAATAGCGGAGATGGATCTTTAATCGTAAAAAGATCTGCTACCGGAACCGGTGATTACAATGTAGAACGATATCTCACTGCCGGACAGTGGCACCTTGTCACCTCATCCATAACATCAGGAGTCGCTGGTGTTTTTCATGGCATATGGCTTCGCCCGTATGAAGAATCTACAAATACTTTTGGCGATTATATTGTCCCTGACAACACTCCGATGCCTACCGGGCAAGGTTTCTCGGTATGGGCTCCGGATGCTCAGACAAGAACATTTACCGGATCAATAAATACCGGGTCTGTTGGACCTGTAAGTGCCCAGCTTACAGGAAGTGCCGGTGCCAATACCGGATGGAATCTTATGGGAAACCCTTACACTTCGGCAATAGACTGGGATGCTTCAAGCGGTTGGACAAAGACAAATCTTGCAAACAGCGTTTACGTGTGGAACGGATCTCAATATGCAACTTATATTGCAGGTGTAGGTGCAAACGGCGGAAGCAGATACATCCCGAAAGGACAGGGTTTCTTTGTTCAGGCAACTTCAACCGGAGCAAGTCTTGCAATGAACGAAAATGTTCAGGTTCATAACTCATCTGCATTTATGAAATCGGATACAGACCCCGAAAATACCATCAGAATAAATATAAGTTCCGAAGGGTATGAAGATGAAGCAGTAATTGTTGTTCGCGAAAGCAACAATAATGCTTTTGATCCTATGACAGACGCTTATAAATTCCCGGGAAGTTCTGAAGCGCCTCAGATATTCACAAAAAAGATTGATAACAGCGAGCTTTGTATTTCAAGTCTTAACTCTGTTTACGACATATCCGGACTCACTGTATATACTTTGCCATCTCATAACGGACAACATTTATTAACGTGGTCCCATAACTCCCAGCAAAATATGCCGGTATTATTCGACAACATGGCATCTTCATATATTCTTCCGGGAGCAGGTTATGTTTACACTGCATCTGAAAATGATCCTGCAGACAGGTTTACTTTTGTAGATATGCCAAGCGGTATTGAAGAAATAACAGGAACTATTAACTGTTGGGTTTACGATAACATTCTTCACATAGAAAATAATACCGGAAACCCAATTGGTGACGTGCTTATTTATAAAATTGACGGACAAATAATAATGCATATAAATTCTGAAGAAACTGATTTAAGCTCTCTGTCTCCGGCAATTTATATTGTTAAAATAATTTCAGGAACAAATTCAATCGTTGACAAAATTCTTATTGAACAATAAAATACATAGCTATAACATATAAAGTCTGATTATATTTATTAAAAAGTATTTAACCAATAAAGTGTTCTCTGTCATGAAAAAATTATCATTTATTTTGCTTGTACTTTATTTAATAAGTACAAGCGTTGTTGCACAAATTACTGCACAAGGCGGAAACTCATTAAAGTTTGACGGAGTAAATGACTACGTCTTACTTGGCACACCTAACGCACTTACCCAATTGGGGACCGGAAGTTACACTATCGAAGCCTGGGTCAAGACCAGTAACTCTTCCCGACAATGTATTGTCGGTAATTATAATTACAATTCAACTCCTGACCCAAATACACAAGCCTGGATTTTAGAACTATATTCGTCCGGAAATTTAAGAATGTACGTAAACGGAACAGGTTGCAATTCTGATGCGGCATATGCAGTCAGTGACGGGAAATGGCATCATGTTGCAGGAGTCAGAAACAGCGCTACAAACTCTGTTTACATGTATGTTGACGGAAAACTGATTTTCAGTGATATAGGAGGTGTTTCAGGGACAGGATTTACAGTATCGAATAACACTTTAATAGGATCAAACCCATGCACAGGAGGATATGCACTCCCATTCGCAGGGAATATTGATGAAGTAAGGATATGGAATTCTGTTCGTACCGAAGACCAAATCAAATCAAACATGTATAAAGAGCTTATCGGAAATGAAGCCGGACTGGTAGGATATTACAAAATGAATGAGGGTAGCGGATCTTCCGTAACTGATTACAGTCCAAATTCAAACAACGGTACTTTGACAAACGGTCCGGAATGGAAATTATCAGGTTGTTTAGGTGGTTCAAAGCAGGCACTGGACTTTGACGGGACTAATGATAATATTACCTTTGGATATAGTGCAGCACTTGTTTTAACAGCCAGTGTTACTGTTGAGGCATGGGTAAATATTTCCACAACTTCTCAGCAATGCTTTGTTGCCGGGAAAATAATACATGGCGGATCAAACTATGGTTACGGAATGTATATTAACAGTGGTAATCTTGGCGGAGATCCCGGTCAGATCACATTTATTGCAGGCCGTAGCTGGTCTAACTGGCCATCCGTGCGTTCATCAGCCAGACTTGTAACAAACAAATGGTACCATATTGCATGCACATTTGACGGAAGATATCTTAAGATATACATTAATGGAAAACTTGATAACACATATGATTATGGATCAACATACCTTATGAACGACTCCGGAGATAATTTTAAAATAGGTTATTGCGGAAATTTGGGAGTTAATTATTTCTCAGGTAAAATTGACGAGGTCAGAGTATGGAATAACGCCAGATCTGAAATTCAGATAAGAGAAAATATGCTGAAAACACTTGCCGGTAACGAATCCGGTCTCGCGGCATATTTCCGTATGGATCAATCTGATGGTACAACTCTGTATGACATGACATCAAATGGTATTAACGGAACTTTAAACAATATGGATCCTGCTACAGACTGGGTTTCTTCTAATGCATTCAACACATGGATAGGAAGTGAAAACGAACAATGGAGCAATTCGGATAACTGGACTAACGGGGCTCCATCATCTGAACAAAGCCTTGGATTTTACAATTCGGATAACGGTAAAGATTTTTCAATCAATACTGCCTTAACCTACAATAATCTGTACATATCAAATGTAAATTCTCTGACATTAAATACATCTACCCAACTGACACTAAACGGGAATTTATACAATCTGGCTGAAATTAATATAAAATCAGATGCATCCGGAGACGCCTCATTAATAATAAAAGGATTAAATGTAAGTTCCGGCACATTTAATTCAGAACGCTACCTTACAGCCGGTCAATGGCATCTTGTTTCCTCTCCTTTAACTGCCGGAACAGCAGGAGTATTTCATGGCATCTGGTTACGACCATATGACGAATCTACAAATTCTTTCGGAGAATACATTGTCCCCGACGAGACACCTATGCCTGCCGGACAAGGTTTTTCCGTCTGGGCGCCAACGGCACAGACCAGAACATTTACCGGGACTATCAACAGTGGTAGTATAGGACCATTAAGCGCTCAGCTTACAGGTTCGGCAAGTGCAAACACCGGTTGGAATCTGATGGGAAATCCATATACATCAGCTATTGACTGGGATGCTGCAAGCGGATGGACAAGAACGAATATTGCCGATGCTGTTTATGTTTGGAATAATAATCAATATGCAAGTTACGTAGGAGGAATAGGTGTAAACGGCGGTAGCCGTTATGTAGCTCCGGGACAAGGATTCTTTGTTCAGGCAACTGCAACTGGTGCAAATATAAGCATGAACAGCGGAGTACAGGTTCATAATTCCGGGACATTTCTTAAAAACACAGAAGAACCTGCAAACACAATAAGAATAAACGTCAGCAGCAACGGCTATAGTGATGAAGCGGTTATTGTTCTCAGAGAAAGTGACTCATATGCTTTTGATCCTCAAACCGATGCATATAAATTCCCAGGGAGTAGTTCTGCTCCTCAGATGTTTTCAAAGAAAAACGATAACAGCGAACTTTCTATAAGCAGTCTGAACTCTGTTTATGACCTTATTGACAGGGCTGTTTATATTTCTTCTGCCCAGGAAGGAGAACATATCCTCTCGTGGACCAGCAACATAGAGCAGGAAGGCATTCCGGTTTTGTATGACAATCTTACTTCACAATATATTTTACCTGAGACTTCTTACGTTTACAATGCCCAAAACAATGATCCGGCTGAGAGATTTACGTTTAAGAATTATGTCATGAATGTTGACGAACACAAAACGCAGATATCAGTTTTTGAGTCGAACAATGTTCTTTACATAAACAATCCGGATGGCAACAGTTTAAACAATGTAAATATTTACACTCTGCAGGGACAATTAGTCATGCAGTTTACAGATAATATTAAAGATTTAAGCAGCTTACCACCGGCACTATATATTGTAAAAGTAAATGCCGGAGAAAGTTCTGTAGTAGAAAAAGTAATTGTAAAATAAATAGCATAATTAAATTAATATAGATATGAAAAAATTAACAACCCTTTTGGCGGCACTTCTTTTTTTCGGAGTTTTGAACCTTTATGCACCTCCGGGAGATCCGGGAGGAGATCCGGGCGTGGGAGACCCTCCTGTCGGCGCTCCTGTTGACGGCGGAGCTGTTGTATTGCTAATTGCAGGAGCTGTTTACGGGGCTAAAAAACTTAAAAAGAAAAATAAAGAAGAAACAGAAATTCTTTAGCAAACAAAATAAAAACTGTTGCTTATTGTGACAGTTTTTTTTATTTTTGAATGATATTAAGCCACTAACCATAAAAGCCTAATTAATAATGACATTAAAAGACTCAGTCGTATGGAACAAAATAAAGCCATTTGTTAAAACAAACAAGCAAATGATTCTTTTTGTTGCCAGGGTTGCAATTATTTATCTTGTATGGAAATTTTTATCATGGTTTCTGGGAGAAGAAAAAATCCCTTTGGATGAAAGAATCTGGCCATGGTTATCAACAGGTTGGGAATCTTTTAATGACAGTATGAGAATTGTAATACTGAATGCTACAAAACTTTGGTTTGACATATTCGGTATGAGCTCTGAAATTGTTAACAATTATCAGTTATGGGTTCATGGATATGCAATTATCGGGGTAGGAAATTATTGTCTGGCAATTCAGTTGTGGCTCTTCTTTGCAGCACTCATCTGCTCTTATCCTGGTAAATGGATAAATAAACTATGGTTCTCTGCTTTAGGAATATTTCTTATAAATTTTATTAATGTTTTCCGACTTATTGCAGTTGTTTATGCTGCACATTACTACCCAAAGTATATCCAGTTTAATCATGATTACGTTTTTAATGTTATTATTTACATTTTTACATTTTTCATGTGGATGTGGTGGGTAAAAAAATTAAGTGGCGTGAAAAAACTTAATAACGTACCTGATAAAATCACTACAAATGAAAAAGAGTAAAATATGGATAAGTATTAATTCATTCTTTGCATTTGTTTCTGCCTTTATTATTATGAAGGGAATAAGTGCAATCTCACGCTTTATCATTATAAGATACTTCAACGGATCTACCCAGATGGATAATTTTGAGATGGATTGTATTACATGGAAATACAGTGCTTTCTGGACACAGACTACAGTAATCAGCATTTACACAATAGGTTTTTTTGTATGTCTGGCAACAGCTCTGATATCATATGCATTATACAGGCATAACCGGGCAAAAAAAGGATTTCTCAAACTATGGTTTTCCTGGTTATTTGTAATTGCGGTAAATCAGTCTGTAGGATTATTCCTGAGAGACATTCCCCTTAAAAGAGATATTTATCATGCTCTTAACTGGATGTACATCCCCTATGGAATAATGATTGTGATAACTGTACTGACAATTCCGGCATTATATTTTTTAAACATAGGAAACGACATAAAGTTTTTAAGAATGGCTCCTGCATTTGACGACATTGTCAGTAACAGAAGCCGTCGCGGGTTCTACACAAGAATTGCACTTATTCCTGCTGTTGCAGGATCTGTATTTTTACTTTTGATGCATTTTTACAATATTCAGTTATTCGAAATATCCGAATTATTGTTACTGATAATAAGTATTTGCATCACTTATATTATGTTTATTAAAGACGAACTGATTATTGAATTCAGGATTGTTAAAAATGAAAATTCAAATAATTTTAATCTTTTTGTTCTGATGCTTTTTATTGTTTCTGTTGCAGCATTTTATTATTTCACTACAAAATATTACTAATCCTGAGTGTGATTTATCAGTAAAAAAAAGCCGGCATAAAAACCGGCTTGTATTATATTCTGCATCAAAAATTATAAACTGTCATTTATCTGTTTTGCCAAAATCATAAACTCTTCCCGGGTCATATTAACTCTTGGATTTGCAAAAACCAGATCTTTTTCGTGATCAATAGGTACAAGATGTATGTGAGTATGAGGCACCTCAAGTCCAACAACAACAAGTCCGATTCTTTTACATTCTACATTTTTCTCAATGGCTTTTGCTACCTTCTTAGCAAAAATCAAAATCTTTGACAAAGTCTCTTCAGAATTATCAAAAATATAATCAACCTCAAGCTTAGGTACAACCAATGCATGACCTTTTTTAAGAGGATTTATATCAAGAAAAGCTATAAAATCATTATCCTCTGCAATTTTATAGCATGGAATTTCGCCATTTATAATTTTTGTAAAAATCGTTGACATATACTTAAATTGCTATGTTTACAATTTCAAAAGTAACTACTCCGTTAGGTACCTGTATCTCGGTTACGTCACCTACTCTTTTTCCCATAAGTCCTTTAGCAATAGGAGTATTAACAGATATTTTCTTTTCTTTCAGATTTGCTTCCGATTCTGAAACAATAGTGTATTCCATTTCTGCTCCTGTTTTCAGATTTTTAAGTTTTACCCTGTTGAGAATCTGAACCGTTTCGGTATCGATTTCGCTGGGATCAATAACTCTGGCATTTCTCACGGTATCCTGAAGTTTACTGATTTTCATTTCGAGTAACCCCTGAGCTTCCTTAGCGGCATCGTATTCTGCATTTTCAGACAAATCTCCTTTATCTCTGGCATCTGCAATCTGCTTCGAGATATTAGGTCTTTCAATATTTATCAGTCTGTCCAGCTCGTCCTTAAGTTTTTTCAATCCTTCAGCGGTTAAATATGCAACTTCTGACATAATTATTTTATTTTTTAAAAATAAACATATATAAAACAAAAGAAACCTCTTTGACAGAGATTTCTATAACGCAAAGTTATAAATAATATTAATATGGGCAACAATTCCGCCCAATATTTTTTTTATTACAAAAGAAAAGCTGTCTTTAACAGACAGCTTTTCAATGCTTCGACTCAACTATTTTAAGTGTTTAGAAAGTTCCTTCATCATAAGCTTTTTCTCCATGAAGAGCCTCATCCAAACCGGAATCTTCAACATTCTCAGGAACTTTAACTTTCGTAATAAAGTTAATAATAAACAACATCAGATATGTAAACACGAAAGCATAAACAGCAGCAATTGCTACAGAAGCGAGCTCTTTAAAGAAAAATGCTGCGTCACCTTCGATAAGACCAGACTGAACGCCAACAGCTTTGGAAGCAAAAACACCGAGAAGGATTGTTCCTGTTAAACCTCCTACACCGTGAACTCCCCATACATCAAGAGCATCATCCCATCCAAGTTTGTTTTTCAACTGAACGGCAAGATAACATATTGATGCAGCAGCGATACCAATAACGATTGCAGCCCAAAGCGGAACAAAACCTGCAGCGGGAGTAATAGTCGCCAGACCTGCAACAGCTCCTGTTAACAAGCCGACGAATTTCGGTTTGCCTGTATGTGTCCATTCAATAATAAGCCATGTAATTGCAGCAAAAGATGCAGCGACATCGGTATTTAAAAATGCTAATGTTGTAACTCCGTCAACAACAAGTTCTGACCCTGCATTAAAACCATACCAGCCAAACCACAATAAACCTGTACCGATAGCTACCAAAGGAATACTGTTTGGCGGAGACTGACGGTCACGACGTTTTCCTACATAAATTACAGATGCCAAAGCAGCGAAACCTGCGGTACAATGTACTACAACACCACCTGCAAAGTCAAGAACGCCCCATTGTGCAAGTAAACCACCACCCCATATCATGTGAACAAACGGATAATAAACAAATATTTGCCATGCTACAAGGAAAATAAGGTAAGATTTAAATGAAATACGGTTTACAAATGCTCCGGTGATAAGTGCAGGAGTGATAATCGCGAACATCATCTGGTAAGCAATAAATATAAATGTGGGATAATTTTTCCCTGCCGCCGCATCAAAAGCCTGATCGAAAGGAACATTTGACAGGAAAGCCAGATCGAAATTACCAATAATTCCACCTTCACCTCCGCTAAAACATAAAGAATAGCCAAAGCTAATCCACATAATTGTTGTAATACCCAGGGATACAAAAGTTTGCATCATAATACCCAGGATATTTCTTTTACCGGCCAGACCGCCATAGAAAAAAGCCAGCCCGGGAGTCATCAACATAACAAGACTTGTACAAAGAATCATAAAAGTCGTGTTGCCTGAATCAAAAATTGCATTAAAAATCATAATACTGTCTCCTATTTTAGTTAATACTCAATTTTTTAAAATGACATTCCTGCTACCAAAAACATATTGCCTTTCATCGGGTTAGTGATTACAGAAACTGTAAGCGGCAGGGTGAAGCTTTTGGTAACCTCAATATTCTTAACAGCACTTATCCCTAAATTTACCACTCCTGTTTTGTTTCCATAAAAACCATTTACAGGAACAGGCATATTTAAATCTCCGTCTGCAGGTGCGAATAAATTTACTCCGCAAAAAACAGAAAAAGGCATTCCTTTTATTTCCGGTGAATAGGCAACCTCACAGTATGTGGAATATCTGTTGTCTCCATTACGGTCTTTGTCGTTTCCGTAAAACATAGTACCTGCGAGAAAACTTAAAGGCAAGTCCTCCGTCCCGTTAAAACTTAATGATGCTTCAAACACATGGTTTGTGTTTTTATCATACTTAAAATACGAATTTTCAGCTCCGTCAACAGGGAAGAAATAATCAGAAATTGTAACACTAAACATTTCTTTAAAAAAAGTATATCCCAGATAAAGATCTGCTTCCTGTGCCGGAAGATTTATATTTGTGGTATAAGCACCCCAGGCTCCGGCAGTAAAACCTGATTTTGAGAACTCGAATCCCGGCTGAATACTCGGAGATGACCCGAAGTCTGTTCCCCTCCAGACGTACCTGCTGTATAAATCAAGACTGAGACTTATAGGAGACTCATCCTGAGATTTTAAAAGATTTGTAAAAAACATGCCTGAAAGAAATACGGCAATAAATAAAAATGTCGATTTTTTCATACTCAATAAATTTTAATTTTGGATTTCAAAAATTCAAAATTAAAATCATACTTGCCAGAGAGGTTTGCTTAATAAGAATAGGTAAACTACGTAATTTTTCTTACGTGTTTTACGTAAGAAACAAATGGTTTACAACTGAATTATTTTATGCTTAATTGCAATTTTCACCAGATCAACCTGCGATTTCAGTCCCAGCTTCTGCAGTATATGGGTTTTGTGTGATTCGACTGTCCTGACCGAGATAAAAAGTTTTTCGGCAATTTCACTGTTTGTATATCCTTCGGCATACAGCTTAAGGACTTCTAATTCGCGTTGGGACAATACCTCCGACGGGTTCTCGCCGACTGCATTTTCACCACGCTGATAACCCTTTATTATTGTTTGCGAGATATTATGATTAAAATATATGTCTCCTTCGGATATTTTTCGTAACGCATAAATAAGCTCCTCGTGACCCGTCTCTTTAGGCAAGTATCCGCCGGCACCACTTTTTATAGAATTCATAACAAATTCTTCGTTATTATGCATTGATAAGATAAGCACCTTTACTCCCGGATAATTGTCTGTAATGTGACGACAAAGCTCAATACCTGACATTCCCGGCAATCCGATATCTGTAATTACAATATCTATTGTTTTATGCTTTAAGACTTCGATAATTTCCTCGGCATTACCGGCTTCTGCTTCAATTTTAATGCATTTTTCGTCTGAAAGAACAGACTTAATACCATCTCTGAACATTTTATGATCGTCAACCAGTGCTATTTTTACTTCTTTCATGCTTCAGTAGTTTTAGGAATTACAATTTTAATCACTGTTCCCCTGCCGACCTCCGAAGAGATTTTACAATTACCGTTCAGCAGGTTCACTCTTTCGCTTATATTGCGCAAGCCATTTCCACGTAAGTCTGATATATTGTCTGAATCGAATCCTTTGCCATCATCCGACACTGTGAGCTCGGTGTAAAACCCGTGATCAAACAGGCTTACATCTATTTTAGATGCTCCGGCATGTTTTATAATATTGCTGAATACTTCCTGCACTATCCTGTAAAGATATGTAGAAACTTTATCTTTGGGCATTGAGTCTATATTAGTTACAAAGTTAACCCCCGACTTATAATCTTCCCGTATCTGTTCACACAGATTTTTTATGCCGGTAATCAGTCCGAATTCACTTAATACCGACGGCATAAGGTCATTTGAAATATCTCTTACATCGTGAACTGCCTGCTGAATAATTCCCAGAGTTTCGTCAATTATCTGATCATCGTTTTCAGTTTTACCTACAATTCTGCCCATTCTGAATTTTGCGCTGAGTAGAAGCTGTCCTATCCCGTCATGCAACTCTCTGGAAAGTCTTCTTCTTTCATTTTCCTGCCAGTCTATCATTTCCTGCAAACGGTTTTTTCTCTGTTCCTCAAGCCTTTTGTTTTGTTCATCAATTTTCCCGGCCATCAGATTAAATGTAGAACTTAGCTTCCCTATTTCGTCCTGATTCGAAACCGGCAAATCTATTTTATAATTGCCTCTGGAAATTTCGAAAGCAGCAGAGTTTAGTTTTGCAACAGGTCTGGTAATAGTAACAGCAAGCAGCATTATCAATGCAGAAAACAAAAAAGCACCGACAAGACCTAGAAAAATTATACTATCGCGAAATGCATTAACAGGAATCAAAGCTTCGGCATAATCAATTTCTGCAAATATTATCCATAGATTATCTCCCCATACCATTGTGCCATAAGAACTAAGTACTTTTATGCCCCTGTAATCGCTGACACTGTTTGATCCTGCCAAATCCGGCCTCATTTTGGCAATCATAGGGTTGGGAACCATAACCTTCAATACGGACTTATCCAAAAATCTGGACTGACTCCTCATATAGCCGTCCTGGCCTACCAGATAAACCTCGCCTGATGCACCAAGCCCGTTATATGGATTATCTTCCAGCATAATATCATTTATTTGTCCTGAAGATATTTCAACCCCGAGAAGAACATCATTTGCATTATCATCCAGATGTATAAAAATGTAAAAAACCACCTCTCCTCTTTCGTTTTCAACAAGATCGGAAACAAAAGGAACGTTAGGGTCTTTATGCTCGTTCAGAAAAGTCTCAAGTTTTGTAAATACAAGCTTATATATATTCTCAACACTATCATAAGGATCTACTACAACAAATTCTTTTTTATCGTACACAATCAGTCGTTCCGCACTTCCCTGACGAATAAAGTAATCGTCGGTAATTTTACTGAAGACAGAATCATATCCGGGTAAATTATAATCAGAATATTGTAATACTCTTTTAACCAAAGATTCTGCCTGTCCCGAATTTGCAAACTGAAAAACCTCAAGCAGTTTATTGTTTTTAAAACTCACCAAACGCTGGGTCTTCTCAAACCTCACAGAGGTTAACTGTTCGTATGTTCTGTCAATAATTGCTTTCTTATTACTCGAATAAGTAAAAATTCCGACAAATAACATGGAAATCATAACCAGCACAGATATTATACCGGACAATTTATAAACTATAGAGATATTGTTAAGCCACTTTAATATTTTCATAACAGTGTTTAAAAACACTGCAAAATAATAAAAAAACGGGATAACGTGAAATAATAAGGTAATGAAAAGAAATTAAACTCTGGTTACTCATCAGATAATTAAAAGTACGGATAATGTTTCTAAGTTTTTTATACACAGATATTCTGAAGAAACTACATAAAATTATAAATAATCATTACAAATATCAGTATAAACCCGATAGTAAAAAAAATTTCATATCGAAACGATTAAATACTATAATCACATTTGTTTTTTACCAACTTTTCATAAAATATAATTTTCTGTAAAAAACCATTTACTAAAACATTATTATATAATAATAAAAAGATTAAATCTTC
>QKHS01000049.1 GCA_003249955.1 Bacteroidales bacterium
GGGAAGTCATTTTTGTAAATGAGAAAGGACAGCATTTGAAAAAACCATCAACCGGGTACAAAGTACTAAAAGCAGTGATAAATTTTCTTTTATCAATACTGGTTAAAATTAAAGTGACAGGGTATGAGAATTTTGACAAAAATCAGCAATACGTAGTAGTAAGCAACCACACAAGCTGGTTGGATTTAATTATTCTAATTGCTAAAACTCCAAAGACTTTTCAACTCGTTTCTCTCGCGGAAAGGGCAGGAGCATATCAGCAGAAACTTATCAAGTTTTTTATTGAAAAGGGTGACTTAAAACTGGTGGAAATAGATAGAACCAGCCAGACATCACGAATGACAGGGCTGAGGCAGATAATAAAAAGCGCAAACGAAGGATACCCGGTGGTGATACTTCCGGAGGGAAGAATAAACAGAGACGGAAACAAGCTTTACCCATTTTATACGGGAGTGTTTTTTGCTGCTGTTAAAACGGGGCTGCCCATACTGCCTGTTTACATACGCGGGACCTCAAAGGTATATTTCAGAAGACGAGTAACCGTTAATTTCGGTGTTCCTCTGCAGGTAGAAAAAAACGAGAATGTTGAAGATGTGGCAATAAAGACGTATCATCATATGTTGGACAATGTAAAACCGGAAGAGCCGAAAAACAGGCCAAGAAAAGTAAAATACGACCTTACAAAAGCTTTCTTGGGAGATTATGAGTATCCGCCGGAAGAGCCGGGCAAAATATTGGCAGACGGAAGAGACGCCGCAAACATATTCAGCGAAGCAAATGAAGATTCAATAGAAAGATATATGAAAAACGAAGAAAATATATAATTCTGATTAAAGTAATCTAATAATATATTATAAATTTATATAAGTGCATTTAATCTAAAAAACTTTATTAGATTAGTTCACTGTCAATATCAGGTTCATTATTAATTTCAGACCTGTATTTTTCGTATTGCTCTTTAATTATATAGTATACGTAGTTGACGTTTTCTATTCCACAGAAATTTGATTTAATATTATTCATATAGTTTGTTTTTTTTGAATATGGCATTGAGTCCAAATAGTTATTAAAATATATTGTGCCAATTCCGTTTTTACTTTCCTTTATCTCTAATCTTTTTAAATTAGGGTACCATATTGATTGGTAATACAAATGAAACCCGTCAACATATATGCTGATCCCTTTATTCGTTATTATGTAGGAGGTTTTATTCAATAATTGTAGTATGCTTTGCACTTTATTAAAGACAACAATCACGCCACCGGCAAGAAATATAAGATATGGCAAAACCCATAATGCAAATGCGCCAGTTATAGCGATCGCTTTAAAAAACATAAATGCCGACAATGCAATCCATGACATACTAAATAAAATATCATGTATTTTAATAATTTTTTTTAAAACAAAAGAAGCGTTGGGTTTACCTGACCATATAATTTTTTCATTGTCCAGCATTAAATCTTTTAAACCATTACGCCTGTTTTCATAATCACATGCATGAACCTGATAAGCTTTTTGATTAGAGGAATGTATCTTAAGCATCTGTTGCTGTAATAGCTTGTATACATAAACAGGATTTTTAATATGATAAAACAAACTATCGAAATTAAAGTTGTTATTATTTTTTGAATGAGCTGCTTTTTTTGAAGGCATATTTAAATATACATTTCCGTATTTGTTTTTATTTATTTGTACAGATAATGTTTTTATGTCATGCCAATAATATTCTGAAAGACTTATTTTATTGGTTTTTATAACTATTTTTTTATTTGAAACACTATAGAATAAGTTTTTGTATTTATCTCTTAACGGAAAAATGTATATTGCAGTAAAAAAGATTCCAGCTGCAAAAAGCATAATAAAACCCAGTGAAATATAAACATTCATAAAAATCTGTGGATTATTTTTAATAAGAAAACAAATAATAAACATCAATCCAGCATTCCAAAAAAAACAAAAAGTGAATATAAGAGGACTAGTTTGAATAATTAAAAAAAGAAAACGAATTTTTGGATGTTCTGACCAAATGGTTTTTTCTTTTTGTGCCGCGTCTGTTTTTAATGCAGAATGTAATAAGTCATCGGGATTTAAAATATTATCAGCACTACAGAAAAGCGAGGTATTTCTATTGGTACTTGTATTATCAGGATACAAATCCACATTTTCCTGCTTTAGTATAAGCTGGCGAAGATTATCGGGATTATCAACATTAAAGAAACTGATTTTATGATTTTTGAATTTATCTGAAGCATAAATATTACCTGTTCCAAATATAGAATATTGAATATGTAATAAACGAATATTTTCTAAATTGAAGGAGTCAAATGGCTTATAATTTACTAAATGTTTTTTGTTTACAGTGGTGTTTTCAAGGTCTGCAAAAATAATAAGCCGTTTGTTAGTTAGATAATAATAAATATCATTTCTTTCAAATCTTATTAATGCTATGGTATAGTTAGCCACAAAAAATCCCAAAAAGAAGAAAAAAGCAGGCAGGAGCATTATAATATGAAATCCTTTAATTAAATTAAAAAGAAAAATTAAAATTAGAATCATGAGCCCATCATAAAGAACAAAAAAGCCTGCTCCCTTTAAGGTAACTTTGTTTAGTATTCTTTTTTTGCTGGGTTTTCCGGACCATACTATTTGTTCATCAGGGAAAAGCCAATCCTGGATAAAATTATTCATAAAACCCCATTAACTAAAACTGTTAAGTAATCATTAAACGTTTTTTATTTACATTGTTATTGTTTATTTTCGCTAAATACTATTTCTTGGCGCAGTAAAATTAATTTATACACTTCTTCAGCTTCATCAATTCTATAAAAGCAATTATTATATGCAGGAACAACATATGAACCATAGGAGCGTCTGTTAGCGGAAGTATTATTAAAAATAGAATCAAACACTATATTCCCAGTGCCATCTCTATTTTCAATTAATTGTACGGTCCCTGAATTTTTGATAAAAACTGAGTTAAAAACGGGTGAAGAACCATTGTTGTAGATTATTAGCCGTTGGTCTGTTAAATAATAACTTGTATTTATTGTACTGTTTTTCTTTTTCATAGGATTAATAAAAACAATAAATACACCTATTGCAATAAACGGCAGGCCAAACAACGGGAAAAAGATTTTAAAAAACATAGCTGTTGGATCGTTACCCGGAATTGCCCTAGTCATTAAAAATGCGGTAATGGTCCAGAAAAGGCTGAAACCCAGCCAAAACAAACCGAAGACTGACTGTCCTATATTACCCAGATTTATTCCGGATGAAATTCTTGGACGGCCTTCCCATAAAATTTCCTCACCGGGAAGGAGCTGATTTTGTATTGATGTGTCCATAACGCCTCACACTAATAAAATTATTGAGCAATAAAGTCAAACTTATATTCAGTGCCTTTTAACTCTTTTTGCTGCTTCTTTATAATATCATAGATTTCTCTGCAATTGTCAATATCATAAAATCCGGCTGGTGCGGCTTCCTTATCTGTTTTTTCATCCCATTCAAATTCTACGAAAGTTGGTATTTTGGAATTAGTATCTATATCTACATAAACCAGATTTTTTAAATAACCAACTTTAAAATACATATTTTTATCGGCTATTAATTCGATTAATCGAAAATTAGTAACGAAGTATGAGGTTTGCGGCGACTTTTTATGCTGTCTGCGAAGTGCAAATATCAGAATTGAGAACGAAAATAAGGCACATGCGCCAAAAAAAGCAGCTACATTAAGTAAAATATACCTGCCTTTAAAAATTATTGCGAGAACTATAAAAATAGTTCCTATTCCTCCCATTACGCCTAAGGTCCAAGTAAATATTTTTAAATAGAATTTTGAAGAAGTATTCTTGAATTTTTCTATCCATACTACATACTCATCTGCATACAAATTAAACGGAACAATAGAGGTAGAATCCATTCTAATTTAGTTCCTTTTTAAATAACGCCATAACAGTATCAGGCTTTGCCTTTCCTTGGGTCTTTTTCATTACTTGACCCATCAAAAATCCTATAACCTGCTGTTTGCCTTCTTTGTATTGCTGTACAGGAGTTGGGTTTTCATCGATTACAGCACGCACAATCGACAGAAGCTCATTCTCATTTCCCATCTGTTTAAGTCCTTTGGCAACTATAATATTATCGGGAGAACCCTCTCCGCTAAACATTGCCTCAAGCACTGTTGTTTTGGCAGTTGAAATATTAATTATGCCGTTATCAACTGAATTAATGAGCTGTGCCAAGTCAGCAGGCGCAAAGCAGACATCCGAAAACTCCACTTCCCTTTCCTTTATTATTCTAAGCATATCAACCATAATAAAGTTGGAAACACTTTTAATGTTTTTTGTATGTTTTAGAGTTTCCTCAAAAAAGTTTGAGATATCAGGGTCTGATGTAAGTATTCCGGAGTCATATTCCGGAAGAGAGTATTCATTTATATACCTTTGCATTTTTGCATCAGGCATCTCCGGAAGTGATTTTTTAAGTTCGCTTTTCCATTTTTCATCTACCGCTATGGGGGTTAAGTCTGGGTCAGGGAAATATCTGTAATCATTGGCTTCTTCCTTGCTCCTCATACGCAGGCTTTTTCCTTTGTTGTCATCCCATCTTCTGGTCTCTTGGATTATTCTTTTGCCCTGGGAAAGCTCCTCAGCCTGGCGCTTAGCCTCCGATTTTATTGCCCTGTATATCGCCTTTACTGAGTTTAGGTTTTTCATTTCTGTTCTTGTGCCCAAAGTATCGCTGCCAATCGGCTTTATTGACAGGTTAACGTCCGCACGCAGTGAGCCCTCCTGCATTTTGCAGTCGGAAACCCCGGCAAAGCGAAGCCTTGCACGCAGTGCTTCAAAAAAGGCGCATGTCTGCTCTGCAGATGTCATATCAGGATAAGTGACTATTTCAATTAAAGGAACACCGCAGCGGTTAAAGTCCAGCAGGGATGATTTTCCCCATGCGTCATGAATAGACTTACCGGCGTCTTCCTCCAGATGTATTCTTTCTATTCTTACCTGGCTTTGCTTTTCGCTGCCGGTATCATCGGTATAGCTGAATTTAACAAGCCCTTCTGAACATAATGGATGATAAAGCTGGGATATTTGATAAGCTTTTGGTGAGTCAGGGTAAAAATAATTTTTTCTGTCCATATGTGCAATGTCATTAATGGTGCAGTTTGTTGCGAAGCCTGCCAAAATGCACTTTTCAACTGCCTGTTTGTTCAAAACAGGGAGCATACCGGGCATGCCTAAGCACACCGGACAAGTGTGAGCGTTTGCTTCGCCGCCAAATTCGTTTTTGCAGCCGCAGAAAACTTTGGTTTTGGTGTTTAGCTCGCAGTGTACTTCTAACCCAATTGTTATATCATATCCTTTTAACATTACTTTGCACCTCCCTTATCTGCCGGACATGCTTTGTGATAGTCCGTTTCGTTTTGGAATGCATTTACTGTTGACAGAAGCAGGCTTTCAGTAAATTTACTTCCTATCATCTGCAATCCAATGGGCAGGCCGTTTTCGTCAAACCCTCCGGGGAAAGAAACCGCTGGAAGGCCGGCAATATTAATGGAAACGGTGCACAAATCCGCAAGATACATGCTCATAGCATCATCAGCCTT
>QKHS01000026.1 GCA_003249955.1 Bacteroidales bacterium
GGGACGGTACGGATATGGGCAACCGCATTAAGGGTGATGAAATTATGCCAAACGGAATATATAATTGGTTCTGTGAGTTTAAGGACTGGAACGGAACGGTATTCAAAGAGCAGGGAACTATTACTCTGATAAGATAATAAAAAAGAACCGGCAAAAGCCGGTTTTTTTTTAAGCATCAAACGCCCTATTTAGAAAAAAAACATTAACATTGCACCAAAATTTTTTTATTTATGTTAAAATACATTCTTTCACTATTTGCTTTTCTGCTTTTTATTAGTGCGATATACGCACAAACCGCAGATCCGAGATTAAGAACAGTTTATTCCGAAGACTACCTGAATGACATCGCACAAAATCACCCTAATGAATTAAAATACCTGAACTGGTATCTTGATAATTCATTTACAATAATGGAATTGGGAATTGAAAAGTGTGAACACCTGCCATATCTTCAGTATTTTGATCCGACGACAAAAACAAGTTGTGGAAATGTTGAAAGCATCGACATTGAGAGTTTCAATATTTACATGTACACTTTCCAAAGAAAGTTTGACAGGCAGTCCTCTTACCGTATAGGTTCTACAGGATATGCAATCATTTTTGAGTCTGAAAAAAAATTAGCTGAAAACTATAACTTGTATCAATATGGAAAATAAAATATACCGGATAATTGCAGTTCTTACTTTACTTTGCCTGAGCACCGGGGCATTTACACAAACAGTCACAATGAGCAGTGCAACAAACAATACAACTATCAGTACCTGTAATGCAACTCTATATGACTCAGGAGGGGCCAGCGGGGCATATCAAAACAGTGAATCTTACACTGTAACTTTTTGTAGTGAAGCAGGTTCTACCTTAGAAGCAGAAATGGTTTCATTTGCAACCGAAAGCAATTATGACTACTTATACATATATGACGGACCAAACACATCGAGTACGTTACTTGTTCAGTCATCGGGAGACCCCGGAATAGAAGGACAAACCTTTGAAAGTACCGGAAACTGCCTTACGTTCAGATTTACTTCAGACGGTAGCGTTACTCGCGAAGGATTCCAGATTGCAATAAGTTGCGGTTATCCTTGTCAGGATTTTACAATATCATTGCTATCTCCTTCGTTGCCTGTTGCTCCTGACACAGCCATTTATGCCTGCCCTGGTGTAGGAGTTGAGTTTACCGCACAAGGCAATTACCCTAACAACAACTTAAACTATTTACAATCAGATGCTAACCTTACCTGGAGATGGACAATGACAACTATTTCAGACTCTGTTATCTCCGGTGTGGGATTAAATACTTTACCTTATGATTTCGGAGAGTCAGGAGCCTGCTATGTTGATTTTATGGCTACAGACATAAACGGGTGTATCTATGAATATCCCGGAAATATTCTGGTTTATGTGGCTGTTCCTCCAACATTTACAGGTACAATTTCTGATCAGACTATAATTTGTTCGGGAGACGAAGTAAATTATGACGGAATGGTTCAGGTTGAGCCTTGGGTTGTAGCTATTCCTGAAATTGTAAACTCGTGCTTTTGTGCCAGTGACGATAATTATCAGGTCCCACAGTGTGGTGAATTTACCCATAATGCATTCGCACCTGGTCAGACAATAACATCTGTAAATGACATAGAAGCATTGTGTATGGATCTGGAACACTCTTTTACAGGTGACCTGGACATGTGGATTACCTGCCCTAACGGACAAACTGTAGATTTACTTTCATATCCCAGCGGTTGTGGCAGTACATACTTCGGTGAACCGGTTGATGACGACTCCAACCCATGTACAAGCCCGAGCGGATATGGCGTTTTATATCATTATTGCTGGACACCTACTGCAACACAAACTATAGCAAGTGCATGTTCCAGTAATTCGACTATTCCTGAAGGAAATTATCTTCCCGAAGGAAATTTCACAGGTTTGATCGGCTGTCCTATAAACGGAACATGGCAAATTTGTTTCAGAGATAATCTTCATTCGGATGATGGTATGGTCTGTGATTTTGTACTCCAATTTGCTGATAATGTCCTCCCGGCAGAAGAAAATCTGTGGCAATTTCAAAACACTTATGATTCTGCAGATTTTGTATGGACAGGAGATGGTGTGAATACAAATTCAGGAGGTACTGCTGTCGCAAATCCTGTAACTCCCGGAGATCAGGCATTTACATTTACCGTAACTGATGATTTCGGATGTTCTTACGACACTACGCTGTTTGTACATGTCCGAAACCTTGATGACTCTTTGTGTTGTATTTTCCCTGTAACTACAGCAGGACCAGATGCCCATGTGTGTACAAACACATACACGTTCAATGCAACGCTTGCAACCAGTAATACCGGAAGCTGGGCATTAATAAGCGGCCCAGGCACAGTTGCGTGGGTTAATCAAAACTCCCCACATGCAATTGTTACTGTTAATACATGGGGTGTCTATGAATTTGAATGGACTGAACAAAACGGAACTCCTACCTGTATAGATCAGGACAGAATTATTGTTGAATTTTGGCCACTACCAACAACAACATTTACATATGATCCTATAATGTGTAATGCCGATCACTCAATAATTACATATACCGGAAACATGTCTTCAACGGCTACTTTTAACTGGGATTTCGACGGGGCTGCAGTAGTAAGCGGCTCGGGTATAGGGCCCTACGAAATTTACTGGACCGGCGCGGCTACTCATTATGTGGCTTTACAGGTTAGCGAGAATGGTTGTGATTCGCCTGACACTCTTGTTAATATTATAAACCCTGCCTTGTTAACTCATACTCTGATTCTTGATGACGATCCTTGTTTTGCAAGTTGTAACGGACGTGCCGAGATTATTGTAACAGGCGGTACTTTGCCTTATAATTACTCTTGGGGATCTCCTACCAATATTTTACCTAATCTTTGTGCCGGTAACTATTCTATAACGGTAATTGATGCAAACGGATGTACAACAGGTGAGAATTTCGTTATTAACGAACCTCCTCAACTTGTAATTAACAGTGTT
>QKHS01000016.1 GCA_003249955.1 Bacteroidales bacterium
TAATTATCCTACTATCGGGGATTATGAGGTTTTATTAATTGCCGAAAGTGAAAATGATTGTACTGATACTACAAGCAGGATTATTACTGTTCGTAACGAGTTTGCTTTTTATATGCCTACTTCGTTTACGCCTAACGGGGATGGAGTTAACGATTGTGTAAGGCCTTGCGGTAACGGTATTGATAAGAACTCTTTCTTGTTATCTGTTTATGACAGATGGGGAAATCTTGTTTTTGAAACTGATAAGTTTGATTCCGGGGCGTCTTGTGATGCCTGTACAGACGGGGCATGGGACGGTACGGATATGGGAAGCCGGATAAAAGGAGATAACATTCTTCCGAACGGATTGTATAACTGGTTCTGTGAATTTAAGGACTGGAACGGGACAATATTCAAAGAACAGGGAACGATTACCCTGATAAGATAAAAAAAAGAAACCGGCTTTTGCCGGTTTTTTTTTGAATATCAAACAACCTATTTGAAAAAAAAACGTTTACATAATATCAAAACTTTTTATCTATGTTAAAGTATTTTTTTTCAATATTGGCATTTCTGCTTTTTATTAGTGCGATATACGCGCAAACCGCAGATACGAGATTAAGAGTAATTTATTCAGAAGAATATCTTACAGAAACAGCTCAGAATAATCCAAACGAATTAAAATATCTGAACTGGTATCTTGATAATTCATACTCAATTGTTGAAATTGGTGCAGAGAAATGTGCTTCAATGCCGTTTTTAAGATCTTTCGATCCTGCGACAAAATCTATAGGAGAGAATGTTGAAAACCTCGATGTGGAGAATTTAAACATCCTGCTCTACTCATTTGAAAGGCAATACAATAAACAGACGTGTTATCGCATAGGCGATACAGGTTATGCAATAATATTTGAGTCTTATAAAAAGCTAGCTGAAAACTTTAATATTTACCAGGATGAAAATTAATATCTTTAAAATATTAGCAACATCAATATTGTTGCTCGGTTTTTCAAACCTGTTTTCGCAGACATATCTTATAAGCGCAGGCGGAACCATTAATACCTGCTCCGGAACTATTTATGACGGAGGCGGCACAGGCAACTACAGCAATTATGAAGACTATACCATTACTCTTTGCAGTGATATTCCCGGAGGGTCCATGTCTTTGTTATTCACTGTTTTTGAAACAGAGTCCTGCTGTGACAACTTAACTATCTATGACGGACCCAACACCTCCAGTCCTGTGATTGTTAATGACGCAGCCGGGACATCTCTGCTCAATCAGACAGTGGAAGCTTCCGGGACATGCATGACATTAGTCTGGCATTCAGATGTATCAGTGGTTTATGCAGGTTTTGCTGCAACAATAAGTTGTGGCTTTCCTTGTCAGGATTACGACATTTCAATTATTGGTTCAAATCCTGCAATTACCCCTCCTGTAGACTCCTTATGGATAGATATTTGTTTAGGCGAATCCATAACATTTAATGCTGCCGGAAACTACCCGAATAACAACACTGATTACTTACAGTCTGATGCAACTACAGAATGGTTCTGGACAGCAAACTCTGGTAATAACGATATTGAATATTCCGGTGTTGGGGCAACTTCATTTACCCATACTTATACAGAGCCGGGCGGATACTTTATTGAGCTTGAGTCATATGATGCCAACGGGTGTTACGCAACAGCACTTGAACAATACAGGGTAAGAGTTTCAATCCCGCCAAACTTTGAAAATATATCAGCAGACCAAACAATAATATGCCCTGGTGAAGAAGTTAATTTCACAGGAGCGGTATCTACTAACAGTTGGGTAATGTCCATAACTGATACTCAGGTTGTAGAAGAATGTGTCGATGACTATCAGGGAGTTGTTCAGGAATTCTGCTGGACAGTTAACGCATTCCAACCAGGGCAGACAATAACTTCAGGATCAGATTTTGAAGGTGTTTGTATGAGTATCGAACATTCCTTCCTGGGAGATGTCGGAATGTTTGTTCGTTGCCCTAACGGACAAGAAGTTATGTTACACGAATTTTTGGGAATCGGAGCTTCAGGTGGTTGTGGCAGTACAGAACTCGGGGTTCCGAATGAGGCTGATGATTGTATTCCCGGAACATGTTGGGATTATTGCTTTAACAGCAACGGAACTCAGACTTTACAGGATATTTGTGGTTCCGTCAGCACAATTCCTGCCGGAGACTACCTGCCTGCAGAATCATTCAGCAACTTTATAGGGTGCCCTATTAACGGAGAATGGTGTGTTGTTATTATTGATGACTGGGGCGGAGATGATGGAACCTTGTGTACAGTAGATCTGAATTTCAGTCCTGCTATTATTCCTGCAGATGTGTGGACAATTTCACACAATTATCCTTCAAGTGACATTATATGGTCCGGAGACGGAATGAATACAAACTCTGGAGGTACAGCATCTGCAAACCCAACAACACCAGGTGACCAGGCATTCACATTTACTGTTACAGACGACTTCGGTTGTTCTTATGACACTACTTTATTTGTGCATATACGAAATCTTGACGATTCTTTATGTTGTGTTTTCCCTGTAACCACTGCAGGACCTGACGACCATGTATGCACAAACACATATACTTTCAATGCTACTCTTGCAGCGGGTAATACCGGAAGCTGGGCATTAATAAGTGGCCCCGGCACAGTTGCGTGGACTAACCAAACGTCTCCGCATGCTATAGTTACGGTAAATGGATGGGGCGTTTATGAATTCGAATGGACAGAACAAAACCTCACTCCTACCTGCTCTGATGCCGACAGGGTCATTGTTGAATTCTGGCCTGTTCCTACAACAACATTTACATATGATCCGATAATGTGTAATGCTGATCATTCAATAATTACATATACAGGAAACATGTCTTCAACGGCTACTTTTAACTGGGATTTCGACGGGGCTGCAGTAGTAAGCGGCTCAGGTATTGGCCCATACGAAATTTACTGGACAAGTGCGGCTACTCATTATGTGGCTTTA
>QKHS01000099.1 GCA_003249955.1 Bacteroidales bacterium
AAAGTTTCCTTTTAAATCTGTGAGCGAACTAATGTCTGTATTATCTCCACCGGCAATTCCCTGATTAAAATTATAATAACTGACAAGATTGACTTCGGACTCAGGCACGATTACAGTATCAAAACCGGTAAAAATTTCTGATGAGGTACGGACTGTATTCCAGATACGTAGTTCATCTAAAGACCCCTTAAAGGGATATGTTGCATCTGAACGTATCCCTAGTCTGAAATTGTTTGTATTTTCGACAATTGCAGTTGTAATCGGATTTGTTCCATTATTTTGTGTATTGACTTCATTACCGTTAATATAAATCTTAGCTAGCGATTGCGCCGGATCATAAACACAGGCAATGTGCGACCATTGTCCAACGGTCAATACACCATCAGCATCAATATAAACTCCGGTAGTGGGGATAAAGCGGATGTTTCCACCTGTATTAGTATGAATTTCGAGAGTTTCCAGACCTTTGCTGCATATAAATTTCAAACCGTCTTCCTGGTAATACACCCATGTTTCTATAGTAACAGCAGTCATTCCGTCATTGTCCCCTAAAAGAACATAGTCGAATACTCCGTTGAAATTCAAGGCATTTCCGGGTTCCTGTGAAAAAAGATTGAAGCTTTGCATTAAAATTAATATAAATAGATATTTTTTCATGATTAAATATTTATTTAAGGGTTATTTTTTAATGATTTTTTCTATTAATATCTCGTTTTCAGTTTTAAATTTGAACAAATAAATCCCTTGTTCATAAGTTGAAATATCAATTTGAAAATCTGACAAATCGTTAATTTGATAAATTTGAATTGTTTTTCCTGTGACATCTGTGACAATAACATTTTCAACTTTTAGCACTCCACTTTTAACAATTAAAATGTCGCTTGCCGGGTTTGGATAAACATTTATATTAGTTTCAGAGAAATCTGAAATTCCAACTGTTGAAACAAAAACAATGAAATTCTCAATATCGTTCAAAAGTCCGTCGCTGACCGTAAGCGTTACAATACCTGAATTTGCTGTTCCGGCAACCGGCGTCCAGGTGATGATACTGTCGGTTATGATCATCCCGGCCGGAGCACTGGAAAGTGAATAGGTAAGATTATCATTTTCAGCATCAACTGCAATAACCCCGTAGGTGTATTCCTGCCCTTCAATGGCAGTTGACGGGGCAATAGAAGTAATTACCGGAGCCGTATTGGTATTTGAAACAAAAACAATGAAATTCTCAATATCGTTCAAAAGTCCGTCGCTGACCGTAAGCGTTACAATACCTGAATTTGTAGTTCCGGCAACCGGTGTCCAGGTGATGATGCTGTCGGTTATGATCATCCCTGCCGGAGCATTGGACAGCGAATAGGTCAGACTATCATTTTCAGCATCAACTGCAATAACCCCGTAGGTGTATTCCTGCCCTTCGATAGCAGTTGACGGGGCTGTCGATGTTATAACCGGAGGCGTATTGTTATCGACAATAACAACAAAGAAACTCTCAATGTCGCTTAAAAGTCCGTCGCTGACCGTAAGCGTTACAATACCTGAATTTGTAGTTCCGGCAACCGGTGTCCAGGTGATGATGCTGTCGGTTATGATCATCCCGGCCGGTGCATTGGAAAGAGAATAGACCAGACTATCATTTTCAGCGTCAACGGCAACAACCTCATAGGTGTATTCCTGCCCTTCGGTGGCAGTTGCCGGGGCAGTCGATGTAATTACAGGGGCAGTGTTTTGTTCAATGCTGATGATTAATTGAGCTGTGTTTGAAAAAACATCGTTGTCGCTTTTTACAAACCATCGTATAGTATCGTTCCCATAATACGCTGAAACAGGTGTATAAATCAGATCAAAACCTGAAAAATCAATTACCCCGTGATCCGGATAATTGTCAATATAAATGTTGGTTATGGCGTTATCAATATCTGAAAATACCAGATGAATGGTGTCGGTCTGATTCTGGCGAATCAGCACAATGGAATCCAATGCTATCGGCGCATCGTCAACATTGAATACTGTTATGGTGTCAGTGTAAACGGCCGACCAGTCACTACCATCCGAAATCCGGACCGGCACATATAGGGTTCCGAAAAAGTTAGTGTCCGGAATAATGGTATCTCCCGAAAAAGTATAATTCGATCCGGCAAGCACCTCTATTGAATCTATTGTGTCATTTTCGACATCGCTGAACAAAACGTCGGTCGCTGTTATCTGATATGATGCATCTTCAGCAATGGGACTGATGTTTACGGCACTGATAACCGGAGCATCGTTGACCGGGTTCACGGTTATGGTAAATGAAAGCGTATCGGACGCACTGATACCATCTGAAATAAAAACAGGAACATCTATCTGACCGTTGAAGTTCTGAGCCGGCATTATGTCGGTTCCGCTTACGGTGTAATCAGCACCCGGAAGAATCTGAAACTGTATACTGTCATTGTCCGCATCGGAGTAAATAATGTCTGACAAACTCAAATGCAATGCAACATCTTCGTCGGTTTGCGTTGTCAGCAGATCTGTAAATACAGGAATATTGTTGATTATAATCAGTTCAGACACAGCCCTGTTTCCCCACAGCGTGTCGCCGGGCTGAATAAGCTCACCTATTCTGTATTTGACCGTATAAGGCGTATTTACAGGTGTCAGCGCAGAAAAGAACACGCTGTCCGGACCAGATGTTCCGCTCTCAAGTTCAATAATTTTCAAAACAAGGGTCGTTTGCAGTGTTTCGTAATCATAATCGGTTGCCATTATATCGGCAAAAGCGACACTGCGACTATGAAATTCTATGGTATCGGCAAAGGCAAAAGGAGCATTGTCGCTGACGCCCTGCAAAGCCGGACAGGTCATATTTTCGCGTATTTGCCATTTAGTTGTAAAATCAAAATCGTTGAAATTTGCCTGCTGCTTAATTCCGGAAGTTGATAAACCCGCACAGGATGTAATAGTGCCGGAATAAAGCTGACCCACCAACAATGATGTACCGGCTGTCAGTGTATCGAAACAGCAGTATGATATATTCCCTCCTGCCAGATATCCGGTAAAGCCACCTGTCGATAAGAGTCCTTCAACCTTTCCGCCCGACCAGCAATGAGTAATATTTGCAGTCAGATAACCTGCAAAGCCGCCAATCTGACTACTGCCATGTACATTTCCGGTAGCATAACAATTGTTGATCAATACTCCTGAAACAGAAGCACTACCCACAAAGCCTCCTATTCGTGAAGCACTGGCCGAACATTCGACATTTCCGCTTGACCAACAGTTTTCTACAGGAATAAAAGCTATAGAGCCGGCAAAGCCGCCTAATTCGGAACTACCACCAAAAGCATTGGGGCATTTAATATTTCCGGTTGAAAAGCAGTTTTTGACTATGCTGCCCACAGAAGCATTACCCAGACTTCCTGCAAAACCTCCGACACCAGCAATTGTGCTACCATCATTGGTAATATCAACCTGCGCCTGCGAGTTTTCCACAATGCACCTTTGGATATTTGCAATCAAACCACCACAACTATTACCTGTAGAAATAATTGTGCCTTGTGATGTACAATTGCTTATAATGCTGTTTTCACAGTATCCTATTAAACCTCCGCAATACGAGTTTGAAAACATTTCAACCGTTGCCGAACAGCTCTGAACGGAATCATTGCCAGCATATCCGGTGAGTCCTCCACAATAGCTACCACCCGCAATGCGACCGTAGACATGACAATCGGAATAGGTGCTGGATATTGATCTACCTGTAAATATTCCAGAATAATTGAAAGTTCCGCTAATATCGGCATTTGCAAGACTAAGTCCGCTGAATGTTGCTCCCATGGTGTATCCGAACAACCCAATATAATTCATGCCCGGGCGGTTGATGTATAAATGGTTGATGGTGAAACCAGAACCGTAAAACTTTCCGGTAAACGGAGTTACATTGTTTCCGATGGGCAAAAATCCCTGTCCACCGTTCTGGGTGAGCGAGGCCGAAGCGTCAATATCGGCACCAAGCTGATAAACAGCCGAAAACGAATACATCACATTATCAATGGCGCATAAATCATCGTATGTATAAATTATAAAAGGATCCGCGCCAGTACCCGAACCGGTAATGCTGCCCTGCTCTATATTTATTATTATATCGGACTGATTTGATGAACTGATGGTAATTGAAGCTGTTCTAGCGGCTTGCGTGTGGTTGGTATCGGCTGTCAAAACAAGAGTGCCGTTGCCGTTTCCGGCTGCCATGCTCAATGTAAGCCAGGCTTCGCTGCTTGTTGCTGTCCAGCTGCGGTCTGAATGGATGAACAGATCGGCGTTTCCACCGTTACCATAAAAAAGGAAAGACCCCGGACTGGCTGATGTGCCGGCTGAAACAGTCTGAATCGCATTGGAAAATGCACTTTTGTTACCCGTTACCGAATTGTAAGCTGCAATGCGGTAGTAATAACGGCTTCCGGGAATCAATCCTCCAACACTGTCGGACGTTTCCGTGTTTTGAAGCGTATCGGGGTTATAACCCGGCAAAAGGTTTGTAAAAGTGCTGTCGGCCGAAACGTAGAGGAAATAATTGCTGACCGTTCCGAGAGCCGGTGCCGACCAGTTTGCAGTAAAGCTTGTCTCAACTATGTTTGTGGCTGCGAGTGCCACCGGAATTACCATGGCATAACTTTCAACAAAATTCGAATTGGTTCCGGTCAGATCCATATTATTGAATGTTCCGTTGAATGAGCCTGTTGAATCAACCAGCGTTGTAACAGATGAATTGTCTCCGCCGGCAACGCCCTGATTACATTTGTAGTAGCTCACCAGATTTGGTTCTGATGCCGCAACAACGACGGTATCGTAATTGTCAATAATTTCCTGAGCCGTACGGGCAGTATTCCAGATGCGAAATTCATCTAAAGCGCCTTTAAACGGGTATGTTCCGTCGGAGCGCCGGCCTATTACAAAATTACTTGTGTTATCAGCCATCGCAGTGGTCAGCGGATTGGCTCCGCTATGCGTAATTGGTACTTCAATGCCGTTGATGTATATTTTGGCAAGCGATTGAGCGGGATCATACACGCAGGCCAGGTGTGACCAGTGTCCGACAGGCAACACACCCACAGCGTCAATGTAAACACCGGCAACCGGGATAAAGCGGACATTCCCACCGGCCGTTGTGTGTATTTCGAGGTTTTCGACGCCTTTACCACAAATAAATTTCAATCCGTCTTCCTGATAATACAACCATGTTTCTATTGTAATGGCATTCATGCAGTCGTTATCACCGAGATCAACATAGTCGTTTACTCCGTCGAAATTCAGTGCATTTCCTGGTTCCTGTGCATAAGTAACAATAAAACCAAAACAGGCAATCAAAATGACAACAAACTTTTTTATCATAAAACTTATTTTAAATTAATATTCATATTTCTGTTTTACAATGCTAACAACAGCTTAAATGTGTACGGCTAAACAAAGATATTCAGTTGCGAATATTGATTCCCGGTATTGAGGTGGACAAAAATATGGACAATTTTAACGAACCGGCGATGGAGCTTCGACAGACAGAAATGGTAAAAAGCAGGTGGAATTATGTTTACAATTCTGTAATGATGTCGTCAAGCTGACTACTGTCAGTCAGGTTTATTCTTTTTCTGAACCTGTATTTTGATTTGATTACACTTTCGGTGGAAATGCCGAGCATTGTGCCTATGTCCTTGTTATTTATATTGAGTTTAATCAGGCATGCCATACGCACTTCTGCATCAGTGAGTTTCCCGAAACGGTATCTTAGTTTTGCTATGAAATCAGGATGTACTTCCTCAAACTTTTCTTTAAAGTCAATCCATTGTTCTTCAATAATTATCCGCGAAGACAACAGGTTTGAGATCTTTTCAACCTGCAGGTCGGTTCCCGAATCTTTTATCTTATAAAGTTCCTCTTTTATGTCAGTGATTATCCTGCTCTTTTCCAGTATCAGGCCTGTTTGATGACTTATCTCCAGTGTGGCTTTTTGCAGTTCTTTTTCTTTAAGTTCTGCATTTTTTTCAAATATCTGCTTTTCAAAAATCAGTTTTTCGGTTTTGCGTTTATGTCTTATTCGTAAGAGAATGAAAATCAAAATACTTAAAAAAGTGATTGTGAAGCATATAATAACAAGCAGGCCTATCCTTATCTTTTTTATTTTGTTGATGTTTTCAAGATTTTCTATAGTAGATTTGTTTTTCTCAAGTTCGAGATCCTTTTGTTTAACATTATACTTTATTTCAAGTTCCTCAACAAGCTGAACCGTTTCCAGTGAACTCAGGCTGTCGTTTATTTCCCTGCTTTGTTTTAAACAGGTAAAGGCTTTGTTGTAGTCAGATTTTAACACATATATTTCCGATAATAACCCGTAATTTTCTGACAGTAAATAATCTTCTCCATATTCAGCAGCAATTGCATTGCTTTTATTTAAATATATCAGTGCGCTGTCGGGAAAATTATTTTTAAGATGTATCTCTCCCAGAATACTGTATGATTCGGCAAGAGCAGAACTATCATTCCGGGAAATGTCAATCCCGGCAGACTTTCTGATGTTCTGATATGCCTTATCAAAATCATTTTTATCGGAAAAACATACTGCAAGCTGTGCATAATTATTTGAAAGCCAGTAATTGTTTTTTATTTCAATGTTTATTTCGCTGGCTTTCAAATAATAATTAATTGCAGTATCAATTTCCCCGTTATGTTGCAGAATGCTTGCAATATTATGATAAGCTGCAGCAATGCCGGGTTTATAATTATTCCCTATGCTTAAATCAAGCAATTTTGTGAAATAATACCTGCTCTTTTCATAATTATCAACCGAATAGAACAATGACCCAAGCTTCAGATACACATTGATCTGTTTAATAGTATATCCTTTCTCACGATAAAAATCCAGTACTTTCAGGAAAAATTCCTCTGCTTTTACGTCATCACCAATTTCGCGCCTGATAACACCAAGATTATAATATGCCTGACAAAGCAGTGCCTCGTTATCAATTAGCTGTATTATTTCCAGAGCAGTAGTTGTAAATTCCTCAGCTTTTGTGAAATCGTTGAGTTGATTGGCATACATTGCCCCCAGATTAAGGTATCCGGTTGCAAGTATTTCATCATTTTTTATTTTTTCAGCTATGCTTATAGCCTGGTTGAAAAAATAAAACGCGCTGTCGGTATTGTATCTGTCCTTGTAATAATTCCCCAGACTGTTATATACTTTTGCCAGCCCTTTAATATTGTTTTGCCCGGAATAGATTTCACGTGCCGTATTTAGATAACAATAGCAACTGTCTGACATTCCTGAAAAATAATATGCATTACCAAGACCTAACGAAGATTCTGCTATCAGGTTGGGATTGTTTTCTTTTAACGACAGGCGACAGGCATCCCGCGAATAATTAACAGCTTTTGACAAATCAAAATACAACATTTCTGCGGACAAGCTGTTTTCCAACCCGATTTTTGTCCTGTTATCATCTGCTTTGCCAAGTTTAAGTTCGAGAAGCCTGACATCTTTATTTGTCTGTCCCAAACTCCAGGGTGCAAAGAGAATAAATATCAAAAATGCCGGTATCAGTAATTTTAATTTCAAATTAAAAAGTTTAATATTAATTTCAATCAGGTACACATCAAAAAATTCATGTTTTTTACAGTCGCACTTTTTTACATTAGCTTATACTAAAATTATCAGGATACAGTTGCAAAAAACTCTGATATTTAAGAGATCCGATAATAAATATTGACATCAAAATCCTATAACTAATAAATCTGTATTTTATGTTAACATTTAAATAACTATTGCTCAACAAAAATATAAAATTTATCATTATATTTAACCAGTACCTTTCTTTACAGGACATTTTATCACACTTACAACCAATATTCAGTAATGTAATAACAGACAATGAAAGATCTGCCACAAACCAAAGCTCAACACATTAATAAAATATTTCCGGAATTTACTCTGTTACCAAAATGTGTTATACTTTTAGAGCGTATAATTTTTACAGCACAAATAAAAAACAGTGATAAAAGAAACCTACATAATTTTGAGTACACAGCCGGAAAAAGGACTGGAGGTTTTTTATAATCGCTATGGGAAAAAACTTTACGCTTATGCAGTTCAGAACTGGAAACTTGACGAAGACAATACCTGGGATCTGATTTACAAAACCTTTACCAACATCAGCGAAAAAATTGACAGGTACAGTTTTGTGTCGGAAGAAAAATTCGGGTCATTCGTACTTGTGACATTCCTGAATAATTTGAGAAACTTTTACCGGGATGCTAAAAAAAACATAGAAGTCCTGCCCGAAGAACACATTAATTTTCAACTTGCTTATGAGGATGATGAAGACTTTCTAAAATCCGAATCGGAAAGAATGAGGATTTTAAAAGAAGAACTCGAAAAACTCGAAGATTGGGAGAGAATGCTCTTGTTGCTCAAAGCTCAACAAATGCCTTATTCGGAAATTGCCCGCTATGTTGATAAACCCGAAAATCAACTTAAAGTTTATTATGCCAGATTAAAAAAGAAAATTGCGGAAACAATAATTTTAAAAACGGAGGTACATCATGCTTAAAAATCAACCAAATATGATCCCCGACGATTTTGAAGCTCTGTTGCTTCAGACAATTGCTTCCGGTTATAAAACTGATAAAGAAATCCAAAAAGCTGTAGATATGAATGCAAATTATGTTTATTCAATGCCGGTTGCAATAGCAATCGAACAAAAAGCTGACGAAAATATTGCAAAAATTATTAAATCAGGTTCCGGCTACGGAAAATTTATATTCCGGTTAATCTTATTGTTAAGTGTTGCCGGGCTTATTACAATATTAAGTTATAACTATCTTTCAATACAACAGGTTCCTGCAAATCCTCAAAACACAAATGCCATAGCCCCGTTAAGTGTTAAAGACAGAGAAAAAAACAACAATATTGAAGAAGATAAGCCGGAGCCGGTTACTTATAAAACACGGATTTTTTATCATGAAAATTCTGACAGTTCCGAAAATATAACAGACAGCATAAAAGATATTGCAAGCACACCAATAATAAACTCTGAAAATTCTGCCCCTAAAACAAAATCAGACTATGGTTATGCTGACAGATTTGATTACAATTATGCAGAAAGTATCCATCCGGACAAAGACGACCCCGTAAAACTATATCCCGGAGAATACAGTATTGACGGATATGTCTGCAGATTAACCCGCTGGACTTCTTTTACTGACAACTATGTTAGTATTTCCAATAATCTTACAGTAAAACAATCCAATGAACATGACACAGTATTGTTACCACTTTATAATGGTATTCCTTTTAAAAAGGGATTTGAAAACATGACATTTATACCTGTCTCAGATGCATTGTTGCAAGTTAAAACCTTGTATCAGAAAAGCCCGCAAAATATTCATCTGTTGGAAGGAATGAAGTATTATTATGATGAAACAAAATACAATAATCACTACGCGGATTTTCTTAAGGACAAAGACAACTATAAGTACCTGGAACCATTTTACATAAGCAATACCGAAATCAGTAATATTGAATACAAAGAATTTATAAACTGGGTTGCTGAATATAATGGTTTTTCAAACCTTGAACCGCTTTATATAGGAATAGATTCTGTAAATCCTCAGGCATTTATCTATACTTTCCATCAGACAAATCCTGAAATAATTAAACGCTTTGGCAAAAATTCCATAAATATTTTTCCGAAAACAGATTGCTGGACAGGTAGTTTCCCTGCATCCTACAACAAGCCAATGGATGAGTACTACTTTATTCATCCGGCTTACAATAATTATCCGGTGGTAGGAGTAAGTTACTGGCAGGCACTGGCATATCTGGACTGGCTAACATGGATATGGCAGACTCGGGCCGATAGCCAGAATATCCCGTACACATTAGAATTTGATTTACCGACAGATTATCAGTGGGAACTGGCAGCACACAAAATACTTGAAAATGTTGCAATTATTCACACGATTGATAATAATCTCTGCAACCTGTTTGTTAAAAGCACTGACGATTATAACTACAGAGGTGCTATCGGAATTTTTGCCGGTTATAATCCTAATGATGCATTTTTAACATTTCCGGTTACCGATGTTCAGCCAACTACTCCTGTAAATCCATGTCAGATTAAAAATATGGATGCCAATGTTTCAGAATGGCTAAAAGAAAGTTATAGCCAGGGTTGGTCAGATTATATTGAAGCCGTTCGCAATAAACTTCGTAAACAAAATAAACCATCCGACATGATATATCTTCAGACAGAAGAATATTTTGACCAGACCTGCAATGACAAAAACGGCAGATTGGTGCGTGGTGCAAACTGGGCCGACCGCAGACCGGTTGACAGAAGTCACAATGTCTCACAATCTTTATTCGCCAAAGCTTTTATTAATCCCGATGATCAGCATTGTACTTTAGGGTTCAGATATGTTATGAAAGTAAAGATGAAAGATGAAGATAAAATTGTTAAGAAAATAAAAGTTCTTGGCCGTAATATGCCGGATATTGATTATTCTCTGTTAAAAGTCAAATACACAAAAAACTATGTACCCGATCCTGAAGGTTTTTCTTTTATCCCACCCGGAAGCTTTGTTTATAAAGATTCAACAACTAGTGTTTTGGGATTCTGGGCACAGAAAACAGAAGTCTGTAATTTAACATGGATGATTTTCTTAAATTATTTAATAGAAAATAACCGGGACGAAGATTTATCGAAATGCATTCCTGATGATCCTGAATGGAAAATAAAAATGAACATGGAAACAGATACAGTACTCGTTAATAACAAATTTGACAAATCTGATTTATATAAATTTCTGCCTTTTACCAAAAAGTTCATGACCGACAACAAAATTGAAACTATCCCGGTCACTTATTTTGCATTCGAACCGGTTGCCGGAATAAGCCACGAGGCTGCTAAGATATTTGCTTTGTGGTTAAGCGAAATGACAAGAACTCCGGAAGGGGTTCACAAAATATTCAGATTGCCAACCGAAACAGAATGGGAATACATGGCTCAAGCCGGGAATCAAAATGCCCCTTACGCATGGGGAGGACCTTTTACCAGAAATTATAAGGGCCAGTTTCTGGCAAAATACTACACGTCTTCGTACCTTTATAAAAACACTACAATTGATTCTGTTACTTACGAAAGAATAGATGAAGACAAACTAAATGAAATTATAAAAAGCCAGAATCAGGAATTCACCGGAGAAATACGTGACAGTAACTGGAACGGCATAATTTCAACGCTTCCGGTTGGCTATTTCCCGCCAAATGATTGGGGACTCTACGACATGTGCGGCAATGTTGCAGAAATGATAGAAATTCCGGATAAAACAAAAGGCGGTTCCTGGGCAAGTATGGAATATTTTATTCAAATCAGTAGTGAGGAGAAATGGAGTGGAAAACCATCAGATTGTGTCGGTTTCAGATTAGTTCAGACATATATTGGCGAAGGAACAAAATTTAACACAAAGACACCTCCGGCAGAGGAATAACATAAGCTGCCGGATTATGAAACAAGTCTTTATGACATAGCTCTCTTACCACTAATAGATTATATTTTTATGATTGCCACTAAAACACAAAAACACTAAAGGAACATTCTTTTTTTTCGTGATTTCGTGCTTTCGTGGCTATCTGTAATTTTGTTTTTAGCTGTTGCCTTCGGCTACGCTCGGTCAACGAGTACTCAGGTGACTGAGCGTAGCCGAAGGCAACATAATTTATTATTTGTTTTCCCTCTTATTGGTGCTTTTAAAGCTACCTGATTTTATTCCTCTTTTATGTTGCAACTAAGACACTAAGTTTTTTTCTTTCTATGCCACCAAAACACAAAAACACTAAAAGAGTTTTCTTTTTTTTCGTGCTTTCGTGATTTTGTGGCTAATTAATTTTATTCTTATTGCACTTCTTTTGTTGACACTAAAATACCAAGATACTAAAGGAACATTCTTTTTTTTCGTGCTTTCATGACTATTTAACTTTGTTTCATTACCACTTCTATCTTTTTGCCACTAAGACACTAAAACACTAAAGGAGCATTCCTTTTTTAGTGCTTTCGTGATTTTGTGGCTAATTAATTTTATTTCTATTGTCTCTTTTTTGTTGCCACTAACGGCTTTAGCCCTCAGCGAAGCTAAAACACAAAAACACTAAAAGAACATTCTTTTTTTTCGTGATTTCGTGCTTTCGTGGCTAATTCTTATTCTTTGACTCTAAAATACTAAAGTGGATTTCCCCTTTATTGTGTCTTTGTGGTAAAAATTTTTCCGGCTCATTATAAAATTAATTATCTTCGCATTAGCTGTTATTCAATTAATTAAACCATTCACAATGCGCAGATTTTTATTAATTATCTCTGTTTTTCTTTCAGCAACCGCTATAAGTTTAGCACAGGAGAACAAGTCAATTCATCAAGAAGAATCCGAATATTACAAAAACCTTTATCCTGACGGTTTCCCGCTCACCGAAGAAAACAACATTGTTTTGCCGGCTCAGAATTCCGCAAAATCATGCGATTTAAACCGTAAAGTATTCGGATTTCATCCGTCATGGAATAATTCAATTGATTATTACGGAGATTACGACTGGAACCTTATTTCCGATTTCTGCTATTTTGACTGGGAGTTCAACACTTCTACAGGAGCTGTTACCACATCCAACAGTTGGGCAACAGCGGCTTCGGTTACCACTGCACAAAACAACGGAGTAAGAGTTCATTTATGTGTAACACTCATGTCCGATCATGCGACATTTTTAACAAACTCCACTGCCAGAACAGCAATGATAAACAATCTTATTTCGGCACTTCAGGCACGCAATGCCGATGGAGTAAATATAGATTTTGAAGCAGTGCCTGTTGCTCAGAAGGCAAATTTAACCGCATTTATTATTCAGTTATCAAATGCTGTAAAAACAGCTATTCCCGATATTATCGTAAGTATCGATTTACCTGCTGTGGACTGGAGCGTAGTCTGGGACATTCCGGTACTTGTAAATTATGTTGACTGGTTTATTATTATGGGTTATGATTATTATTATGCAGGCAGTTCCACCGCAGGGCCGGTTGGACCGCTTTATACCTTTGAAACAAGTTATGCCCGAAACCTTTCACGTTCAGTTACATTTTACGAAAGTTCAGGTGTTGAACCGCAAAACCTTATACTTGCCCTGCCCTATTACGGCCGCGAATGGTCAACAACAGCCGGCACAGTTCCATCATCAACAATTTCAAACATCAGTTCCAGAACATACAGTTATATACGCAACAACCCCGGAACATACAGCTCAAAAAAATGGGAACCAAACAGTTTTACTCCGTATTTTTCATATTATACCGGCTCAGAGTGGCGTCAATGTTTTGTAGATGATGAAGTTTCCCTAAAAAAACGATACGATCTGGTAAACATCCGTAATCTGGGCGGAATAGGAATCTGGGCTTTAGGCTACGATGACGGGTACCCCGAACTCTGGCAAGCCATAGAAGATAAATTTACAACATGCTCTGTTGTTCCGTGCAGTGATACAATATGGGATTTGGGCGGACCTACACGTACTTATAATAATCTTGAAGATTTCACTTATACAATTTCACCCGCCGGTGCCTCATCGGTTTCCCTTAACTTTTCATCATTTGAGTTGTATAGTACCGGCGACACTCTCTGGCTTTACAACGGAGACTCAGATGCTTCTCCGCTAATCGGGACATACACCGGCACGAACTCTCCCGGAAATGTTTCCTCTACCGGACCGGATCTGACTGTTAAATTTTACTCGAACAGTACAAACGCCGCCAACGGCTGGCAGGCAATATGGAATTGTGTTGCTGACAACACCCCGCCAACAACAGATATTACAATTAACCGGAGATGGCAACAAGATGATTTTACTGCAGATTTTACCGACGACGACGGAACCGGCTCAGGCATAAAGCATTCTTTTTATCAGGTAATGGATTTTGACGGTACAGAATGGCGTGCAAATAATGATTTCGGATTTTTTAATGACAACTTTGGTTCTGAAATCCATTCTGACTGGACACAAGCCGCAGGAGGAGGAACATGGTCAATATCTTCAGGGCATTTATTACAATCCGACGAAACAAATACAAACACAAATATCTATGCATCTCTTAACCAGGAATCAGGAAATATTTACCTATACCACTGGCAGCAAAAAATTTCAGGAAGCGGAACCAACAGACGCTCCGGAATGCACTTTTTCTGCAGCGATGCCACACAAACAGGAAGAGGCAACTCATACATGGTTTACCTGCGTGCAGACAATAACACTGTTCAGCTTTACAAATACATTGACAATTCTTATTCGTCAGGAGGCGGCTGGTATGTTACAGACAACTATACTATTGACCCGGACATATGGTATGATGTAAAAATTATTCTTAACACAGTAACCGGAGAAATATTATGTTATGTTGATGGCAACCTTGCTGTTTCTGCAACGGACGCTTCTCCACTTACTTCCGGGAATTCGGTTTCGTTACGTACAGGTGAATGCCAGACCGAATATGACGACTTTAAGGTGTATATTAACCGCGGCGATTCCGAAAGTATATTACTCGGAAATGAAACCACAAACGAAATACGATACCAAAGCCCTTCATCGGCTCAGGATGCAGGAAGAATAAGAAGTCTTACGATTGATAATGCAAATCTTTGGTCAGAATCTGCAAGTGAAAATATTTTTGTTGACTGGACAGCGCCGTCGACTTCCTCATCAGTGACAGCAGACTGGCAAACACAAAACTTTGATATTACATTTACCGATGCTGATGCTTTAAGCGGAATAGAAAAAAGATTCTTTCAGGTTTGCGATAACACAGGGACAAGATGGTCGGCAAATCCTGAAACCGGATTTTTGTGTGATTCTTTGTCTTCATTAAGTTCTGACTGGACAGTTGAGACCGGCACGTGGCAAATAACATCAGGTGCATTGGTTCAATCTGACCAAAGTTTATCAAATACCAATATTCACGCGTATCTCAGTCAGGACTTATCTAACCGTTACCTGTATGAATTTGACATGAAATACAGCGGATCTAATCTTACCCGCAGGCTCGGTTTTCATTATTTCTGTGATGATGCCACTCTTGACAACAGAGGAAATTCTTATTTTATCTGGTTCAGGGACAATACCCAGATGCTGGAATTTTACAAAGTTGAGAATAATGTATTTTCGCTTGAAAAATCAGTTCCGGTTACAATACAGCCATCAGTCTGGTACAATGTTAAACTGATCTACGACCGTATTACAGGCGACAGTTTTGTTTACATAAACAATCAACTTGCAGGTGAATGGAAGGACGAAGCACCGTTTAATATTTCCACACACGCTGACCACTCCTACGTTTCTTTCCGTTCCGGGAACTGCGAAATGAGTATTAAAAATCTTAATGTCTTCCGTACACGAAATTCAAATGCTGCTATCAGTATTGGTGATGCTAATTCAATGATACGTTATCAAAACCCGGCTGTAAATATTTTTGGCGCAAAAATTAATTCAATTGTAACTGATTCGGCACAAAACATATCGGCAGTAAATATCCTTGGCCTCAATGTTGACCGGACAGTACCATCCTCATTTACTGTAAAAGACGGATACGGGACCGATATTGACACTACATTTAACCTCACCGAAATATCTGCAAACTGGACAAATGCCACAGATGCAAATTCCGGAATTGCAAAATATTATTATGCAGTGGGGACAACCCCGGGAGCCAGCGACCTGATTGGATGGACAGATAACGGAACATCAACTTTATTTGTAAATTCTTCCGTAAGTCTTATTGACGACCAGCTATACTACACTTCGGTAAAAGCAGAAAACGGTGCCGGACTTCAAACATCTGTATATATCTCCGACGGAGTAAGAGCAGTTATTCAGGACATTCCTGTAATTCCTGACTGCCCCGGGGATTTTTCTGTTTGTTTAAACGAAAGTTCTTTTGAACTTACCGGTGTTGACCCATCAGGAGGAACGTTCTCAGGTACCGGAATTCAGGACAATGTGTATTTTAATCCTGCTATTGCCGGCATTGGAAATCATGTAATTACTTATGACTTTTTTGGAGAAACATGTCAGTTTACCGTTACCGTGAATGATGTTCCCGAAGTTTCCTGCCCCGGAGACATTACGGTTTCCATAAATGATGCTGCTGTTATACTGGATGGAGCAAGTCCCGCAGGAGGAACTTATACAATTGACGGAAGCCCGGTAAGCACTTTTGATCCGCAAGCCTATGGCACCGGTGAATATACAATAATATATACATACACAAGTAATCCTGAAAACTGTGAAAATTCATGCAGTTTTAACATTACGGTATTTGAACCATTAGTTGTAAATTGTCCCGAAGATTTTGCGGTATGTGCCGATTTCCCGGACTTTAATCTCAGCGGAGCTACCCCTGAAGGCGGAACATATTCAGGGAACGGAGTTACCGGAATAGTGTTCAGCCCGCAAACTGCCGGAACAGGTCCTCAGACAATCACATATACCTACGAAACCCAGACATGCCAGTTTGCAGTTTCTGTTAATGCTCTGCCTGTATTGTCATGTCCCTCTGATATTACAGTTACAGACCATACTCCATCTTTTACACTTGAAGGTGCGAGTCCAGAAAACGGTGAATACTCAATTGCCGGCAACCCGGCTACAACATTTGATCCGACTGCCAGCGGAACAGGAGATTTCAACGTCGTTTATTCATACACCGATCCTTCTACCGGCTGCACTCAATCATGCGAATTTTTAATTACCGTACATGAATTTGTGTTTACAGAACTGCAAGAATCATTTAAAGCAGAAATTTTTCCGAATCCCAATAAAGGTAGTTTTATACTTAAATATGAAGCAAAAAAAGATACGGAATACAAGCTTTATGACACTCTGGGAAGAATTGTAGATCAGGGGATTCTGAAGTCATCAGTTTCAGAAAAAGAGTTTAATATTAATCTGACTGCCGGAGTTTATATTATTAGTTTCGTAAGCGGAAGTGATTGTTTAAGAAATAAAATTGTAGTTGAACAGTAATAAAATTTATTTATTTTCATTTTTTTGTGTAAATTTGGGAATCTATTTTCAACTATGATATATTTTTCATCTTAATCTGCCAATAAATGATAAAAACCATATGCTTTTTTTTGTGTTTATTCCCGGCTGCAGTTCCCCTGCTAAATCAAGTCACTTATAATGGCAGTAAGATCGTAATTATCAGATTCAGAAATAAAACGGCAACTAAACATTCGTAAAAATCATGAAAAATTAAAAATTTATTTGTATGAAATATCTGGCTCTTCTCCGCGGAATAAATGTAGGAGGAAAAAATATTATCAAAATGAGTGCCCTGCAAAAAGCTTTTGTCGAAATGGGATTTTCTTCTGTGCAAACATATATTCAAAGCGGGAATGTAATTTTTGAATCAGAAAATAACAATTCACTTACTTTAACGGAACAAATAGAAAGATCTCTTTCGGAGATATTTGAATATAAGTCAAAAATTGTACTGATAACTGACTCCATGTTAAAGCAAATTATTGAGGAAGCTCCTCCCGGGTTCGGCTCCGATCCTGATAATTACAAATATGACTTTGTATTTTTAAGGTTCCCGCTGACTGCATCAGAAGTTTTTTCTCAGATAAAAGTCCGTGAAGGCGTTGACTCTGCAAGTTGCGGGACCTTCGCTTTGTACTTCACACGGTTAACAAGTATGTCATCCAGGAGTTATTTAGGTAAAGTTATGAGTCTTCCTGTTTACAAGGAGCTTTCTATCAGAAATTACAATACAACTGTAAAATTATCCGATTTGTTAAAATAGTCACAGTACAACTAAACAGATCAGTGGAAATATACTGTACTCAGGAGACATAAAACCGGGATACTAAACACTAAAAAACCATAAAAAAGAATTCAGGATAATTTCTTTTTCTGTCACTTTAACAGAAAAATTACTCCCGAGACAATAAAAAAGCTGTTTATTACGACTATGAATTCTATTTTTTTATTATTTTTGATTCCCAAACAATAAACCATACAACTATGCAAGATTTCAATCATCAGGATCCTCAGAATGAAAGAAGGACAAATCAGGAGCAGGCTCCTCAGAATGCACAGTCATTTAATCCGTCCGGACAGCAGACAGCACCCCCGGTACCTCCTGCCGGACAACCACAATATCAACAACCGGCACCACCTGTAAGCCAGTCACAATATCAGCAAACAGTACCACCGGTTCCTCCGGTAAATCAGGTGCAATATCAGCAACCACAACAACAAAATTACCAGCAACCTTACCAACAGCCGGCACAGCCAACATACCAATCGCCACCACAACCACAACCGGTTTATCAACAGGGATATCAGAATCAGCCCCCTCATCAGCAACATTATAACCAGAAACCAACAACCTATCCACCTGTTAAAACGGGAGAATGGATGTTATCAATGTTTTTAATGGGAATTCCGTTGGTAGGTTTTATTTTGCTTCTTGTCTGGGCTTTCAGCTCCGATACTAACCCCAGTAAATCGTCCTGGGCGAAAGCAACATTGCTTTGGGGAATAATAATTACAGTTATTTATGTAGTTATTTACCTTATTATTTTCCTTGTAGCCGGAGTTTCTTTTGGTAATTTAAACCTGTAAAAAATTTTAGAATAAACAAATCAGAGATTTTTACGGCAAAATAATTGCATAATTCTGAATCTGAATTTTAAAATAACTAATTAAAAAATATCATTATGAAAAAAATTTTTGCAATCAGTTTTATTCTGATTATTTGCGCAGGAATCAGTTTTGCACAATCAACAAAAGTAAAGATTGAGACAACAAAAGGGACAATGATAGTTATGCTCTACGACAAAACACCTGTTCACAGAGATAATTTTATAAAACTTGTTGAATCAGGTTTTTACGAAGGACTGCTATTCCACCGTGTTATAAGTTCATTCATGATACAGGGAGGAGATCCTGAATCCAAAGATGCACCAGCCGGCAAAATGCTTGGTAACGGAGGCCCCGGATATACTCTACCTGCAGAAATAATCCCTGAATACTTTCACAAAAAAGGAGCTTTGGCTGCAGCCAGAACAGGAGATCAAACCAATCCCCAGCGTCGCAGTTCCGGTTCTCAGTTTTATATAGTTCAGGGTAAAACATATACCGACATGCAAATGGACGGAATGGAAAAACAAATGTTCACTCAGTTCAGCAAAGAACAGCGTGATGCTTATGCTACTACCGGCGGCGTTCCTCATCTTGATGCTCAATATACTGTTTTTGGAGAAGTAATAGAAGGGCTTGATGTTATTGATAAAATTGCTGCTGTAGAGAAAGGTGCAAATGACAGACCTGTTGAAGATGTTAAAATTATTAAGATGACTGTGATAAAATAAAAACAATCAAACTAGCATAAAAGGCCTGTGTACATTATTGTGCCAGGCTTTTTCCTGTTTTCTCACAATATAATATTGCCATTACAACTATCATTAAATCCCACCCATAACAAATCAATCATCCCATTCATTCCTTTTTCTATATTTGCAAAAAAATTCAATTAATGGATTTCACTATTACAACTATACTTCTGCTCTGTCTGGCATTTTTTATTGCCGGGTTTATTGACAGTATTGCCGGTGGCGGAGGACTTATTACTTTACCGTCTTTATTGTTTGCCGGAGTTCCTCCTCAATTTGCTCTGGGAACAAACAAACTGGCAAGCACTTTCGGAACAGGAACGGCAGTTTTCAATTTTGTACGAAGTAAAAAAGTTAACTGGAAGGTAATAGCTTTTGGAATGGCTTTTTCTCTTATAGGATCATTTATAGGTTCAAGAACCGTACTTGTTCTCAGTCAGGATATTGTTGGAAAAATAATTATTTTCATGCTGCCTCTTGGTGTTGTTGCAACTCTTATTCCACGTAAAGGTATTGTATCAGGAAGTGATTTGACAAAAAAAGATTTTTATTTTAAAATCCCGGTTATTTGTGTCATCATCGGATTTTACGATGGCTTTTTCGGACCGGGAACCGGGTCTTTCCTTACTCTTGCATTCTTCTTTTTTACCCGCATGAAACTTATTGAGGCAACAGCAAATGCCAAAGTTTTTAATCTGATGTCGAATATCGGCGGATTGACGGCATTTTTATTAGGGTCAAAAGTTTTGTTTCTTTTGGCTATTCCTATCGCTCTGTCAAATATGACCGGAAATTTTCTCGGAAGCCGCCTTGCAATAAAAAAAGGCGAAGGAGTAATCAGATTCTTTTTAATTCTCGCTTTTGTTATGTTACTCGGAAGTTTGGTGTGGAAGTATTATTTTTAAATTTTACTAACTTGCACAAAAAAACATTTTGTACTTTTTAAAAAACATAAGATACTTCAGCATAGCCAAAACTCTGAATTATTTAAAACTCAGACATATTTTCAGTTCTTTAAAAAAGGCTTCGGGAGATAATGTATTACCCCTTCCACCCCCTTTCTTCATATCGTTCGAACCAACAAACTTTTGCAATCTGAAATGCCCGTCCTGTCCATCCGGCAGCGGGAAACTTACAAGAGAAAAAGGATTTGCAGATTTTAAATTATTCAAAAAAGTAATCGACGAAAATAAAAAATATCTTGTAAACATCATTCTGCATTTTCAGGGAGAGCCGTTACTGCACAAGCAATTTGGCGAAATGATCAGATACGCCCGCGAAAACAATATTCATACTGAGTTCTCAACAAACGGACAGTTACTTTCTGAAAATATTGACATCATAAAATCGTCAAAACCAGATAAAATAATTGTTTCTCTCGATGGCATAACGCAGGAGACATACAACAAATACAGAGTAAACGGGGATATTAATAAAGTCTTTAATTCACTTGAAGAATTATCAAAATTAAAAAGAAAAGACAGGCCGTTTATAGAACTTCAGTTCCTGGTATTCAGTCATAACGAAAGAGAAATACCAAATCTCAGAAAAATTAAATCTCAATACAAAATTGACAAATTAAGTCTCAAATCAGCACAGATCTATGACAATTCACAAATTGAGATGCTGCCGGAAAATGAAAAATATTCACGATACATTGTCAAAGATGAAACATTCATAATAAAATCCGGTTTGCCGGACTTTTGCCAAAGAATTATTTTCGGTTCGGTAATAACCTGGGACGGAAAGCTTGTTCCGTGTTGCTTCGATAAAGATGCTGATTTTATTATGGGAGACGTAAAAACCGATAATCTGTACGGGATTCGTAATTCAGAAAAATACAATCAATTTGTAAAAAGTGTATTTTCGCAGCGTGATAAAATAAAAATGTGTAGAAATTGTACCGAAGGATTGTAAAATGAATGAAGTTTATCTTGGTATCGGCGGAAATCTGGGGAACAGACTGCAAAACATAAGAATTGCCATTAATCTTATTTCAGAACGTATTGCCTTACCCGAAAAAACCTCATCTGTCTTTATGTCTGAACCCTGGGGATTTCAGCATGCAAAATATTTTACAAATGCAGTTGTAAAGTTAAGTACAACCAAATCTGAGGATGAAATATTTAAAATCACTACCGGCATTGAACTCGAAATGAAAAGAGTGAGAAGTAATTCAGGATATCAGGGAAGAACAATGGATATAGATATTTTATTTTACGGGAACAAAATAATCGAAAGCAAAGCTTTGGCAGTGCCACATCCAAAAATTCAGGAACGCTTATTCGTATTAATGCCAATGGCAGAAATCGCGGGGGATTTTATTCATCCTGTTTTTAACAAAACAATAAACGAATTGCTGGAAACATGTCCTGATACCGGAAAAATCCGGATATTAAACAATTATACATCAAAATCATAAAACAACCATGGAACACGAACAATACATGCGCATGGCATTGCAGGAAGCAAAAAAAGCAATGGAAAATGATGAAGTTCCGGTTGGAGCTGTAATAGTATGCAACAATAAAATTATTGCACGCGGTTACAATCAGACAGAATTGCTTAACGACGTAACAGCACATGCCGAAATAATTGCAATTACCGCAGCCGCAAATTATTTAGGAGCAAAATATCTTACCGATTGTACAATTTATGTAACTCTCGAACCTTGTATTATGTGTGCAGGAGCATTATCATGGTCACAAATTTCAAATGTGGTTTTCGGAGCTTATGACGAAAAACGCGGTTTTACAAAATTCAGCGAAAATATTCTGCATCCGAAAACTACATTAACAGGTGGAATTATGGAAGAAGAATGTCGTGAACTTCTGAAAGAATTTTTCGGAAAGAAGAGAAAGTAAAGTATTCGTTAAAAGAATGTCCCACACGCCTTATTTATTTCCGCCCTCACTATAATATTCTTCCGGTATCACAGCCCTTATCATTTTTGCGTCCTCTTCAATGGTTCGTAATCCTATCTCTGCTCTTCTTTTGTTAAGATTTCTGAAATCTTCAACAGGCATTAATACACTTGTCCTGCTGCCATCAAAATTAAATTCAGATGAAAATACAGTCCCGTAAAACTGGGGCTTTCCGTTTTGATTCAGCCACCTGTCGGTTAGTCCGGCAAATTTTTGCGGATGGTAGTCTCCGTCTTCAAAAGCTTTTTTAGCCATTAAATAATATTCTTCTTCAATGACAGGATACATCATAATCTCAAAAGCAAATCCGGCAGCATAGTCTCCTACCATTGACGGAGTCGGAAATCCATATTTACGGACTAATTTATCAAAATCTTTTCTCACTTCTGTCTGCTTTTTACAGATTTGCCGTAGTGAAGGCTCTTTAGTTCTTTTGTAACTGATATCAGGCATGCTGTATCGCATATTTTCTATTCCAAGCCGAAACAACTCTAATGCATATTCTCCATTTATAGAAGTATCGTATCCTTTTAGAAATATATCCTCTATTCTGTCAGAAATTTTTGTCCATTCTGGTTTATTTTTCCTCAGCAATCTGAAGTCATCATCGACAAAAACGGAGCGGTAATCTTTATTCGTTCCGTCAACATACCTGTTAAGATAATAAAAAGCAGAATCGGACATTTCAAGCAATGCATAACACCGGGCAATTATATAAAAATCACATTCTGTCAGTTCTTTGTTATTTTCAATTACGGACAAGCGATGCGAAATAGCTTTTTGATATTCTCCTGCATCATATAAACTGTCAGACGATAAAAACAAACCATTATAAAACGGGATTCCTGATTGCGCTATTGCTGTGTCATGACAATAAAAAAGCAACAGGATACACACAGAGAGGTAAATCAAAAACTTTTTCATAACAATATGTCTAATATTATAGCCGGTAATATTCCTGCACTTCTGCAACATTGTAGTAAATGCTGAGAATAAAAAAATGCAAATTTTATTAAAACAGGCAGATAAAATTACAAGTATTTTTTTAATTTTCATAACATTCTGAAAACAAATTCTATTTTAAAATAATTCAGGATTTATGTTTTAGTTCATATCCTGAATTTTCAGATGCCGATTTTGTCACTTTTTTCCCTTTTGTTAATAAACTTTTTAAAAAAAACATGGTTTTACCAATTGTGAAAATTATATTTGTCTAATCATAAATGATTATATTATGAGCAATTTAAAAATTGGTGCCAAAGCACCTGATTTCAAAGGAAGAAACCAAAATGGAACAGAGATTTCTCTGGCAGATTTTAAAGGAAAAAATCTTATTCTTTATTTTTATCCTAAAGATTCTACTCCGGGATGTACAGCAGAGGCCTGCGATTTGAGAGATAACCATGAAATGTGGATAAGCAAAGGCTATTCTGTTATTGGTGTTAGTCCTGACAGTGAAAAAAGTCATCAGAATTTTATAGCAAAACACAACCTGCCTTTCGATTTAATAAGTGATACGGAAAAGGAAATTCTTATCGCATATGAAGCCTGGGGGGAAAAAAGCATGTACGGGAAAAAATACATGGGCGTGCTTAGGAAAACATTTGTTATAAATGCTGAAGGAATTATCGAAAACATTTTCGAAAAAGTAAACACCAAAGAGCATACTAAACAAATTCTCAACGAAACTAAATAAAATTAAAATATTATGGCAAACACTCCTGATGATATCAGAAAAGAAAAAATGAAAGCTGTTCAGCTTGCAATGGGTAAGATCGAAAAAGATTACGGTAAAGGATCAATCATGATGCTTGGAGCTCAGCCGGTTGAAGACATTCCGGTAATCAGTTCCGGGTCTATCGGTCTGGATGTTGCTTTAGGCGTTGGAGGTTATCCGCGTGGCAGAGTTATCGAGATATACGGACCGGAATCTTCAGGTAAGACTACTTTGGCTATTCATGCTATTGCCGAAGCTCAAAAAGCCGGTGGCATTGCTGCAATAATTGACGCAGAACACGCTTTTGACAGAGCTTATGCTGAAAAACTGGGTGTAGATGTAGAGAATCTTATTATCTCACAACCAGACAACGGAGAACAGGCTTTGGAAATTGCAGATAATCTTATCCGCTCAGGAGCAATTGACATTATTGTTATTGACTCTGTTGCCGCACTCACCCCACGCGCCGAAATAGAAGGCGAGATGGGAGATTCCAAAATGGGTTTGCAGGCAAGACTTATGTCTCAGGCATTACGTAAACTCACCGGAAATATCAGCAAAACACAAACCTGTTGTATTTTTATCAATCAGTTGCGTGAAAAAATCGGAGTTATGTTCGGAAATCCCGAAACTACCACAGGCGGGAATGCTCTTAAATTTTATGCATCTATACGCCTTGATATACGTCGTACCGGACAGCTTAAAGACAGTGATGACATAACCGGAAACAGAACAAAAGTTAAAGTCGTCAAAAACAAAGTCGCTCCGCCTTTCCGTAAAGCAGAATTTGATATTTTGTACGGTGAAGGGATTAGCAAAATAGGAGAAATTATTGATCTCGGAGTAGAATTCGAAATAATTAAAAAAAGCGGATCATGGTTCAGCTACGGAGAGACAAAACTTGGACAGGGACGTGATGCTGTTAAAAACATACTGAACGACAATCCTGAATTAATGGAAGAAGTTGAAAAGAAAATCATCGAAAAACTCAAATAAACAATGCTGAAATATATTTTAATCTTCTTTAGCCTTTCTGTTTTACTCGTTTCATGTAATAACGGAAAATCTGATAAATCAACCGTTGATATTCTTAATGATTCTACAATTACTGTTGACCAGTTAAACAAATTAATCAGAGAAAATCCGAAAAATGCAGACCTCTTTATCAAGAGATCAGAGCTGTACATGAAACAGAAAAACATGAAAGAAGCTGCAAACGATCTCGAAATTGCAATAAAGGTTGATACTCTCAGACAGGAATTATACACTCAGCTTTCAGATCTGTATCTTAAACAAGGCAATTCGGAAAGAGCAAAAGACATACTATCTCTGTGTCTTTTCAGATTTCCTTCAAATGCCAAAGCAAGAGTGGAATTAGCAAGAATATATTTCTATGTACAGATGTACAGCGAATCTATGACAGAGATTTTGGAACTGGAAAGAAACAACCTGCAAAATGCTGATTCTTATTTTGTAAAAGCACTTATTCTGAACGAAACCGAAGCTTACGAAGATGCGGTAAAGGCTTTGAAAAAGACAATCGAATATGACAACAATAATTGGGAAGCTTATAATCTTATCGGGATTATATATGCAAAACTTGAAGATCCGATTGCAATTGAGTACTTTAAAACAGCGGTAAGTCTGTTTCCTGAAAACAGCGAAATCAGATTTAATTCAGGATGGGTAAACCAACAATTTGGTAATACAGAAACTGCAATAAAAGATTATGACGAAGCAATAAATATTGACTCATCATTTTATCAGGCTTATTACAATCTCGGCTATATCTATGTTAACCAAATTAAGGATTACAATAAAGCTCTGGGTTACTTCTCCGAAGCTATCCGCTGTGATTCTTCGGCATACAAAGCCTTTTACAATCGCGGCTTTACTTATGAATTAACCGGAAATTACAAACTGGCTGAAGCAGATTATCGTAAGGCACTCAAAATATTGCCAAATTACGACCCTGCTGTTGAAGGTCTTAATGAGGTTATAGAAAAACAGAGATAGACTGTAAATTAAACAGTCCGGAAAAATCCCCTGATTAGTCAGAGGAAAAACAGAAAACGGTTGATTGCGACTAATGTCATATATGTTATGATTTAGTCTTTATAACGAAAAAACTAAACGGTTAATGCCTGAGTAATACGCAATTACTTTAGCATTGGCATAAACAAACTAAAAACTAATAAATATGAAAAAGACCTGGCTGTATCTTTTTGTAATCGTGGTAGTATTGGTTTCATGTAAGCCTGAAGTAAAAGAAGGAGCATTTGATCCCGGAACAATTCCTGATGTTTCTTTAACTGACGAAGAAATCCAAAACGGAATTATGACTCCTGAGATATTGTGGAAATTCGGACGTGTAAGCGACCCGCAGTTAAGCCCCGACAAAAAGACAATCGCATACAATGTTACTTACTACAACATAGAAGAAAACAAAGGCTACACTCATATTTTTGTTGTTCCTGCCGAAGGCGGAAACGCTACCAGAATAACCGGCGGAGAATATTCATGCGTTAACCCCAGATGGATTGATGATGGTAAAAAAATTGCTTTTTTGTCAACAGAAACAGATACTGTTCAATTCTGGACAATGAATCCGGACGGAACCGAAAAAACAAAAATATCTGACCTGAAAACCAGTGTTAATGTTTTTAAAGTTTCACCAGCGGGAGATAAAGTTTTGTTTTTGTCCGATGTAAAACTCGACGAAACACCACAGGATATTTACACTGATTTACCAAAAACGAATGTAATAATGGCTGACGATCTTATGTATCGCCACTGGAATGCATGGACAGATTACATGTACTCACATATTTTCGTTGCCGATTTCGACGGAAAATCAGTAACCAATCCTGTTGATATTATGGAAGGTGAAAAATTTGACAGTCCGCTGAGTCCGTATTTTGACGATGCCGAAATAACATGGAGTCCTGACGGAAAAATGATTGCTTACACCTGCAAAAAGCTTAACGGAAAAGAATATGCCCTTAGCACAGATTCTGATATATATCTTTATAAACTTGCCGATAAAACTACAAAAAATCTGACTCAGGGAATGACAGGCTACGATAAATACCCGGTTTTTGGTCCTGACTCAAAGAAACTTTCATGGATAAGTATGGAAACCCCAGGTTATGAATCAGATAAAGAAAGATTATTCATTATGGATCTGGAAACCGGAGCAAAAGACTATATCACTACCGATTTCGATTATAACGTTTCCAATGTTGTATGGCCATTAGAAAACAACAGCGATAACATTTTATATTTTACCTCCTGCATAAATGCCACTTACCAGATTTTCAGTATTGACTTAACCACAAGAGTTGTAAAACAAATCACCGAAGGAGTTCACGATTATACAAGCATTGCTTACAATGACGGAGGCTTTATCGCTCAGAAAATGTCCATGTCTATGGCTACAGAAATATTTGAAGTTAATGCAGACGGCACAGACAAACAAATTACTTTTACAAATAAAGATATTTACGACAATATCGAATTCGGTAAAGTTATTGAGAAATGGGTAACCACAACAGATAATAAACAAATGCTGGTTTGGGTAATCTTGCCTCCGAAATTTGATGCTACTAAAAAATATCCGGCTATTTTATACTGTCAGGGCGGGCCTCAATCAGCAGTATCGCAGTTCTTCTCCTACAGATGGAATTTCCAGATGATGGCTGCTGACGGATATATTGTTATTGCTCCAAACCGCAGAGGATTACCGGGATTCGGAACAGAATGGAATGCTCAGATTTCCGGCGACTACGGAGGCCAGAACATGAAAGACTATATGTCGGCAGTGAACGCAGTAAAAACCGAACCATATGTAGATGCCGACAGAATAGGTGCAGTAGGAGCTTCATACGGTGGCTTCTCTGTTTACTGGCTCGCCGGACATAATCAGGATAAAACATTTAAAGCATTTATTGCACATTGCGGAATGTTTAACCTTGAATCCCAATATGCCGCAACCGAAGAAATGTTTTTCGTAAACCACGACCTTGGCGGAGCTTACTGGGAAGAGGACAACAAAGTTGCTCAGAATTCTTATAAAAATTCACCTCACAATTTCGTACAAAACTGGAATACTCCTATTTTAATTATTTCCGGAGGCAACGATTTCAGAATTCCATATACGGAAAGTCTTCAGGCCTTTAACGCCGCACAATTAAACGGAGTGGAAAGTAAATTATTGATTTTCCCCGAAGAAAGTCACTTTGTACTAAAACCTCAAAACAGTATTTTATGGCAACGCGAATTTAAAGCATGGCTTGATAAATACCTGAAATAAAAAATAACGGAATATGGTATATAGACTGGCTGATAACCGGTAGATATACCATATTTATTCTTTATAAACTCTTATAATAACAAATAATAAAATGAAATGCACGTTTTACACTCTGGTAACTGCTTTACTTATTATTGTAGTTTATTCATGCGGCAGCGACAAACCAGACAAATTACCTTCATCAAATCAAAGAAAAAAACAAACAGAGAAAGTTGAAGAGAAAGAAGAAGAACAAGATTTGCTGGAAAACAAAGGACTTCCTGTTGATAGTGATTCTGCTCAGGTAATCTTCACCGGAGGTACGGAAAAAGACCGGCAATATGTTTTTATTGACAAGCGTAAGAAATCAGATTATTATGATCTTATAACAGACTTTGACCTGCCTTCCAAGTTTGAGATATCACAATATCGCAATTCGTACTCCTCAATCATGAAGTCTTTAACTGAAACACCTGTTGATAATTACCCGAAAATTACTCTCGAAGACAACTGGATGAATCTGAAATCATACAATTCTGAATATTATGTTTATTGTCCTGCAAGAGAAGAAGAAAATTACAGATTCAGATTAACAGATTCCAGTATTATCGTTTTTGACAATAAAGGTGTAACTGCCGAAAAGATATCAGGCTTTGAAAAAGAAAATGACAATCATTTCATCCTTAATACTGTTTGTGTCTCCGATAATGGTAAACTAATGTCAAAAGAATCAAACATTTACCTTATTGATGCGAAAAAACATGTCTATATATGGGAAACATTTGCTCCGGGCGGACTTATATATAAACTTATGATTCCGGCAAAATATGCAAAATCATTTCCTGTAATTATAAACTACGGTGAAAAGTCCAAACCCGAAGAATTCAAGTTTGAAGAAATAAATTATTTTGAAGAAATCTCAAAACTTATATAAGTCCGGTTGTGAAATTATAAAACAAATACCGACTGCTTCATTGATAATCAAGTACATTTTTATAAGAAAATAAATTTATTATTCTTATCTTTAAGCCTTCTTTACTGAATTTTATTGAAATATTGTGTTGAGGCTTTACAGACAAATAATTACTGCTTTTTTACTTTTGTTTTTAACAATACAATTGCATGCTGTTACCACACAAAAGAATAGTGAAAATTATAATTTATCGGAATACGGGGAATTAGATATTGTGATCGGTTACCGTAATGCAAACGGGTATGATGATATCAGTAAAATTATTAGTATCCCGGACAACTCATTCCAAAATTTTATTGATCAAAAATTGTCACCCGATTCGGTTTACTGGTTAAAGTTGAATATTTTCAATCATAAAAATATTACAGCAGATTATGTACTTCATTTTAATAATACCATCTCCGAAGTAGAAGCTTATCTGTTTCTGGAAGACACTTTATACAGTTACCATAAAGCCGGTGTGCTGGTCCCGCTATCACAGAGGACATATAAAGGGCACTTAAAAGATAATATAAAATTGCATTTGCCGGGTGAACGACAAACTGTTTTGTTTTTGAAAGTAAGAAATGAACTTAATTATAGTAATGTAGAGAAATATCTGATAATTGTCCCCAAAATTGATTTTGATAAAAACATAAAAAAAACAAACCTGTCAACAGGGATATTTATGGGCAGTATTTGTTTACTGATTGTATTTGCACTGATATTATTCGGATTTTCAAGGGATAGCCTGTATTTGATCTATGCGCTTTATATGATTTTTATTGTCGGGTATTTTATAAATGCTTTACACATTACGGAATTGGGCTTGTTTCAAGAACTTCCCCGGCTTAACCTTTACACAGAGTGGTCATTGTATATAAGCCAAAACCTGTATTTTATCTTTTTAAGCCGTATTCTTAAAAAAGAGAAATTGGTTAAAAAACGAATACATGTTGCTTCTATATTGTACTTTACATTACCGTTGCTTGTAATAATGCTTATAACCAGCTTTTACAACTATAGCCTTGCCAGGATGATGCACTATCTGTACTCTATAATGTGTATCCTAATAGCGATTGCTTTGGTTTTTGTGTTTTATAGAAAGGTCGGACTGAAAGTCAGGTTGATTTTTATAGGTACACTTTGTATGGTTTGCGGGGCACTTATTGCTACTGCCGGATTAAATCCGAAATTTCCGGGACTATATTACAGTCATATGGGGTTTTTTCAGGCAGGAATACTTATCGAGCTTTTTCTTTTTATGATAGCTGTACTTTATTCATTTTTTGACGAGATCAAATTAAAACATAACATCGAAAAGGATCAGCTTAAAATGCAGATGGAGAAACTTCAAAAAGAGAAAGAAAATATCCTTTTAAAACAGGAGGTAGATAAAACATACCGGGAATTAGCATCAACCTCAATAAAACTTACACAAAAGGAAACCATTATTACTGACATGATGCAAAAGCTTTCCGCTTTAAAACATGAAAATACTAACGAAAATGAATTGAATGTCCTGATAAACGGACTTAAACAGCATTTAAACAATAATAGCTGGACAGAATTCGAATACTATTTTAACCAGGTAAATCCCGGTTTTTATTCTGCTTTATTTAAAATACATCCCGATCTGACAGTTAATGAGAAGAAGATCTGTGCCTACCTGAAACTAAATCTGAATACAAAAGAAATAGTTTCCGTAAGTGGTAAAAGTTTAAATTCGATTGAAGTAGCAAGAACACGATTACGCAAAAAACTCGGGCTTGAACCATACCAAAATATATACACATATATATCAAATATTTAACACTTCCGGAAATACTATTTTACTAAAACATATCGACAGCTTCATATTAGCATGAAAATACTGAATGTACGACTTTTGTAAGTCTATTCTATTTTGTATTAGCATTATCGTTCTTTACATTTGCAACACTTTTAAAATGCTGTCATTGGGTTTCCTTTTATTGTATAAATGGAAGGTACTCATGAAAAGATTTGTATGAGAGGTTATTTAGTTAAATTTATTATTTAAAGCTTGTTTTTATGAAATTCCGTTTATTATTCATCCTGTTTTTTAGTTTTTCGTTATTTTCTTTTTCCCAAACGATAAGCAACTTTCCATATACTGAGAGTTTTGAATCCGGTCTGGGTGATTGGACAAACGCTACGAATGATAGTTATGACTGGATAAGGATTTCAGGTGAAACATCATCAGCCTTTACCGGGCCTTCATCTGCATATTCCGGCTCGTATTATTTATATGTTGAATCCAGTTATCCTAATTACCCATCATTACCCGGACATCTTATCTCACCTGTCATTGATGCAGGTTCACAACAATTCGGGGCTTTATTTTTCAGCTTTTGGTATCATTTATATGGTGACACCATGGGGTCATTGTTTGTTGATATCAGTACGGATGACGGAACTACATGGACTAGTCTTTTCTCTGTTTCCGGTGATCAGGGAAATGCCTGGCATGAAAAAGTATTAGACCTCAGTGTTTATACTGAAACGCCTTTTCGCCTGAGGTTCAGAAGTGTTACCGGATCAAACTATCATAGTGATATTGGTATCGATTACTTTGTTTTTACTGCATTTCATAATAATGTCGGAATTGTTTCCGTAGATAATCCGGTTGTTCCGGTGTCAAGCGGATTAAACAATGTAGATATTACTATCAAAAATCTTGGAACAAATACAAATATTTCAAGTGACATCAACTGGGAAGTTAACGGACTTGCACAACCGACATTTAATTATTCCGGTTCTCTTGCAACAGCAAGTTCCTATGGCCCATTTACAATAGGGTCATATGACTTTACTCCGGGAACAAACAACCTCAAAATATGGATAAGTAACGCGAATAACACTACGGATATTGATAATAATAACGATACTATTGAAGTTTCTTTTTGCACTGCACTTTCTGCAGGAACATATACCATTGGTTCCGGTGGAGATTATCTGACATTTACCGATGCTGCTGATGTCCTGAATAACTGTGGCATATCCGGCCCGGTTGAATTTATCGTTGAACCGGGTGTTTACAATGAAAGCTTCAGACTATACGAGATACCCGGGGCGAGTGATGTAAATACTGTTACTTTTGATGGCGTGAATGCTGATCTTGTAAAGATAACAGATGATGCCTCCATTCAACCAGCGGTTATTGAACTACAGGGAACAGATCATCTTACGATCAAAAATCTGAGCATTGAAAATACAGGAATATCAAATGCCTGGGGAATACACATGCAACAGGGAGCAGATTATAACCGGATAGAATCCAACCGTATCATTGTCCCGAATTATAACTGGATAGACAATGTGTGTCCTGTTGTGGCATCAAACAGCGAATATGATGATTACGGCGAAGGCAATAATGTAAATTTTTGTGTAATATCCGGTAATACTTTAATGGGAGGTGAAGCTGGAATACATCTGGAAGGAATTGATGACCCCGGTTCATTAATGAAAGGTATTGAAATACTTAATAATGACATAAGTGGCACCAAAAACTATGGCATTTTTATTGACAACCCTGATTCTCTTACTATCAGCGGTAACAATATTCATAATATGGTAAATTACGATGCTGTTGGTATGTGCTTACTTGATCCTGTCAATTTTTATTTAGACGGGAACAATATCATTTCAAATTACCTTGGATTATATATTTTAAACGGGAATTTAACTTATACCCCGGCAGGGACTTCGAATATCACCAATAATATGATCTACGGTAAAAACAATTACGCAGTTTATCTTGAAGAAATTAAAGAAACAAATATCTTTCATAATACATGTGCCGGTTTCGGCGGTATGAATATCAGTGGTATTGTCAATGATGATATAAGGAATAATATTTTTACTGCTGAGAACGATTATGCATTTTACTCTGAAGATGTCTTATCAGGTGATATTGACTATAATTTATACTATACCCCCGAAACTAATACAAATTTTATTTATGAAGCCGGTGATCATCCTGATCTTGCCACATGGCAATCTGCAAATACAAACATAAATGTGAATTCTGTTGAAATTAATCCTGTTTTTGTTTCTGCTGACGATCTGCATATTTTGTCTCCTTTTGCAAATGATCTTGGAGATAATTCAGTCGGTATTACGCTTGATATTGACGGCGATTCTCGTCCTGCATCTCCATCTGTAACAGTTGATATAGGAGCGGATGAATATAAACCTGATTCTGTAGATGTGGAAATGGTTAACATTTTTATTGATCCGGCAATATGTGGAGACAGCCTCACCGGTGTTTATGCCGTTATCAGGAATTTGGGAACTGATACTTTATTTACAGCACCCATTACGGTAAATGTTTCAAATGCAATTAACCAAACTTTGAATGCGGTTTTTAATGATACATTGACTTTTGGTGAATCAGATACAATCCAGATGGGGACAATTAATACTTATGCCGGAGGAACATTTATGCTTCAGGGATTTACTGGTGTGGTAAATGATATGAATCTGGACAACGATACCTTATTGACCGGCTTTTCCGTAAATTCATTATTATTGCCCGAAGTAACATATACCCCGTTTTGCCCCGGTGAATCAGTATGTCTTTTAGCAACATGTAATTCCGGAGTTGTTTGGTACGATTCCATTTCAGGAGGAAATATCATTGGTACAGGAAATACATTTTGCACAGCAAGTTTAAATTCAGATACAGTATTTTATGCAGGGCTTGCACCGGTAACAGATTCACTTGAAACAACTTATTCTCCAAGTGGCGAATGTACAAATGGAAATATGTTTGACATTACAGTTGATAACAATATTAAGATAGACAGTCTTGCCTTGAATTTTGCTTATCCGGGAGCTCAAACAGTTGAACTGTACTATATTGCGAACGGTTCATACGTGGGTAATGAAACCGATCCAGGTGCCTGGACAAGCTGGACAACAATAAATGTAAATACAGCCGGCGGATATACAATTATAGATCCGGGTACGCCATTGGAAATCAATGCCGGAGAAACCTATGCAATTTATATTGATTATAATGCCGTATATTCTGCAGGTGACAATATTTACAGCAATCAAAATGTAAGTATTTCTGCAGGTGCGGGATTAGATGAGAGTTTCGGTTCTTTAAATAATTCAAGGACTTTTAACGGTACTGTCTTTTACAGTATGGATGCCTGTAATACTGACAGAGTGATTGTAAATACAATACCGGAACCTTTAACAACAGCAGGATTTATCTATATAGCTGATGACCTTGAGGTCTCAATTATTAATACAGCAGAATACGCAGAGTTTATTGAATATAATTTTGGTAATGGATATACCAGCTACTTATCAGATCCTGTAATTACTTATGATGTCGAAGATACTTACGAAGTTTGTCAGGTTACTTATAACTACTGCGGTACTGATACAAGCTGCACTGCTATTACAGTTTGCACCTTGCCTGATGCCGGATTTACATATACTGCAAATGAACTTGAAGTTTCATTTACTTCATTAGCTGTTCTTGCCGATTCTGTTGTATATGATTTTGGGGACGGAGCTTCTACAAGCTCAAACACCGATGCTGTTCACACATATTCAGATGGAGGAACTTACGAAGTGTCCCAAATTGCTTATAATTCCTGTGGAACAGATACAAGTTATATTACCATTTCAGTTTGTACTTTGCCGGATGCGGACTTTACATATATTTCAAATGAACTTGAAATTTCGTTTACGTCATTAGCGACTCTTGCCGATTCGGTTAAATATGATTTTGGGGACGGGGCTTCTACAAGCTCAGACACCGATCCTGTTCATACATACTCAGCAGATGGGACTTACGAAGTTTCCCAGGTTGCTTATAATTCCTGCGGGACAGATACAAGTTATATTACCATTTCGGTTTGTACTTTGCCGGATGCTGACTTTACATACATTGCAGACGAACTGGAAGTTACATTTACTTCATTAGCGATTCTTACAGATTCGGTTGTTTATGATTTTGGGGACGGGGCTTCGGCAAGTTCAGCCGCCAATCCGGTTCACACATATTCAGAGGGCGGAACTTACGAAGTGTCTCAAATTGCGTATAATTCCTGCGGAACGGATACAAGTTATATTACCATTTCAGTTTGTACTTTACCTGATTCTGACTTTTCATACATCATAAATGAACTGGAAGTTACATTTACTTCATTAGCAACTCTTGCGGATTCGGTTAAATATGATTTTGGGGACGGATCTTCTACAAGCTCAGACACCGATCCTGTTCACACATATTCAGAGGATGGAATTTACGAAGTTTCCCAGGTAGCATATAATTCCTGCGGAACAGATACAAGTAGTATTATGTTTTCTGTTTGCACTTTGCCGGATGCTGATTTTGATTACACAATTAACGCATTTGAAGTATCATTTGCCAATTATGCGGTAAATGCAACATTCGTTGAATATGATTTTGGTGACGGATATGTAAGTTATTTGCCTGATCCTGTTTATACATATTCCGAAACCGGCACCTACGATGTCTGTCAGTATGCTTACAACAATTGCGGAACAGATACTTTATGCCTGCAAATTGATATTGTGGTTGATTTTGTTCAGGAATTTTCAGGTATAAATAATATTGAAATATACCCTAATCCTGCTAAAGATAAAATCAACCTGACTTTTGATATCGAAAGTAATGAGCATGTTCAGATAAATCTGCTTACATTAACTGGCGAAACGGTTGTTACCAGGAATCTGGAAAGTGTCCGTAAAGAGGATAAGTATGAAATGGACCTGAACAATGTTTCTCCGGGCATATATATGATTGAGATCAGGATCGGGAACTCTGTTAAAACACATAAATTAGTCGTTGAATAAAGTTCAGGATATGCTATAAATAGCATTAAGCTATTATTATTTCTTTTAAATAAATTTTTCAGGCTAAATTTTAGTTGTAAATCTGCAGTCATAAGTCTGTACTTATAGCAATGTTATCGCCACGACAGGAGATCAGTATGCAGCAACAAAAACTTATGTTGATACCCATAATACTTATCTGGTAGGTGACTTTGCGGTATCGTGTTTTGGGTTGACGAAACAGAGCAACACGGGTGATGGGAAAACGCAAGCCAATGGAAATGGTTCAGGCAAAGCCAACACATCAATTATTATTGCTGCACAGGCGACCATTGGGTATGATGGTAGTACCCGGCACGCATCTGAAATGAATTACAAATTACAGAAGCAGGTGTAACCTATGGTGATTTGGACCTGCCTTCATGTCAACACCTGAGTTTCAGTTGTTGCTTACTAATAAACTATCGTAACAATTCCGATATAAGGTTCCTCAGTCACATAAGTATTTACCACATATAAATATGATCCTGCAGGTAAATATTCTCCGTTGTACTTTCCGTTCCATGGATCATCATCTCCCCTTGACTGAAATAATTGTTGTCCCCAACGGTTATAAACCTGTATTGATGCTTTAGGGAACAGTCCGATATTTTCAATAATCCACACATCGTTAATCCCGTCGGCATTAGGACTGAAAGCATTCGGAATAGAAATACAATCATTATAAGGATCGTCGTACAAACCGGCAGTACCAATATTTACCGTACAACCATTTGAGTCAACAATATTAACCTCATAATTTCCTGCAATAAGTCCGGGAATAATACTAAACGGAGACACAATCTCATTTGCCATAAAGACATAAGGTTCTGTTCCTCCGTAAGCGACAACTTCTATAGATCCGTCATGATTCCCGAAACAACTCGGATTTTTATAACTATAGCTACCTCCCATTTCTCCGGGAGCTGATATTATTGCATCTGATTCATCCCTACAGCCATTAGCATCTGTAAGAATTATATGGTATTCTCCCGGTGAGAGACTATTAAACTCTGTACCTGTCTGACTATAATTTGTTCCTGTAACACGGAAAGAATACGGTTCTGTTCCGCCAAAAGCATTAAGAATTATCTCTCCGTTTTCATCGCCATAACACAAAACCTGATTTACGCTCTGAATTATCTGCAAAGACTGACTTACAGAATTAATAGTATAATTCCTTACTTCCTCACAATTATTTGCATCAGTAACTGTAAGAGAATAATAACCGGCATCAAGACCTGAAATATTATCAGCATTGGTGCCGTCAGACCACAAATATGCATATGAAGG
>QKHS01000081.1 GCA_003249955.1 Bacteroidales bacterium
CCGTCGTTTAAGTCAAGTAAATAAACATAAGGGCCGGAGGGAACGTATCTGTCATTATATTTTCCGTTCCATTTTTCATTGCAGTTTCCGCTGTATATAAGCTGTCCCCATCTGTTGTAAACATACAATATTGCTTCTGAATAAATTTCCAGATTCTCAATTATCCAGATATCATTAACTCCGTCTGAATTGGGGGTAAATGCATTCGGAATACTGAGACATTCAAATTGCATGTCTGTAAGGTTTATGTCTGTTATTTTAATACTGCAAAGATTGGTGTCAACAATAGTAATGTCATAAACACCTTCTGTCAAACCCGAGGCAAGAGGAATATCCGCAAAATTATTATCCCAGTAAATCACATATGGTTCTGTTCCCCCGGTAATAAACAACTCGATAAAACCATCTATATTTCCGATACAGGTAGGATTGTGAGACACATAAACGGCTGCAAGTTCTGCCGGCTCAGAAAAATAAACATCTTTAATATCAGAGCAATTTTTACTGTCTCTGACCATTATTGAATATTCGGATTCTGTAAGGTTAAAATGTTCTTCTCCCTCAAAATTTAGTTCTCCGCTTAACAGGGTAAAATTATAAGGTTCTGTTCCGCCTTCCGCGCTTAATTTTATGTCCACATCTGTTTTCCCGAAACAACTTCTGTTTGTCAACTCATAAGATAAATCAAGTTTTTCCGGTTCGCTTATAGTTTGTGTTTTTGAGGCTGTACATCCGTTTGCATCAGTTACCAAAACTGTGTATGTCCCTGACGGAAGCTGCAAAGGAGAAACCGAAGCAACTCCGTCAACTTCAAAAACAAGTGGGATTTGAGTGATAGAAGAGCTAAAAATGAGAGTTCCGTTTCCGCCATAACAATCAGATGGTAAAGACTGTACTGTAATATCCGGACTTATAGTAATTGTGTGAGAATATGGTTCGGAACAAATACCGTTATTGCTTGTAAAAGTATATGTTGTCGTCTGTGAGTTATTTATTGCCGGAGTCCATGTTCCTGTTATTCCGTTTAGTGATGTGGTTGGCAGGGCAGGGATAAAGCTACCTTTACAATAAAACGCGGGAATATTAAATACCGGAGTGCCTGAAACCGGAAGAACTTCAACAACACTGTTAAGTATCACTTCCGAAGGACATGCGCTTATTCCGCCGGTAATGGTAACTGTATAAACGCCTTGTTCAGTCACATTTATTGTTGCCTGGGCGGACGAAAATCCACCCGGACCTGACCAGTGAAAAGAACTTCCTCCCGAAGCGGTAATTGTTGCAGACTCTCCTTCGCATATTGTTGTTTGCTGAGGACTTACTGCCGCCAGTTCTACTCCCGACTGTGCTTTTATTGAATAACTGCAGAATGCTCCGTAACAGCCATCTGTCATCATATAATAAGTCTGTCCTGCAACCAGATTGTAGAGTGTAAGTGTATGACTGCCTTCAATCAGCCCGGGTTCGATATAAGTATAGCTGCTTACCAATGAATTCAAATGACAGTCAGAGCCTGAATATACGGCAAACTGAATTCCCATCGGGTCAGCAAATCCTCCGTTGCAGTCATAAACATTAAAATTCAGAACTACTGTAGAAGCTGATGCTATAAATGTAATAAAAGAGTTATTATCCAATGCTGAATTACCGGGAAACAGTAATCCGGTATCTTCAATCTGGTCATAGACTCTTTCCACATTGTAAAAATTACTGGTTGCACCTTCATAACCATTAAGATTACAAATATTAGGAGCCGAGATACAATATTGAGAAGCAATATTCGACTCTTCATCAGTACAACTAACATGTGCAACCCAACCCGGCCTGACATTACTGTCATCAGAGATAAATCTGAAGCAAAGACACTGTCCTGACGAAATTACAACCGGAACCTGATTTGTTGCAGTTTGTATTCCTGAAAATTCAAACATAGGAAAATCCGATGTCCCCGGACCATCAAAAACCATTAATTTGTCATACCGTTCCTGATATCTTCCCACATCGCCGTTGTCCTCCGTGTTAAAACTCAGAAATTCAACCTTCACATGATTTCCCTCGTCAGAACAAAATTTTACAACCTTGTTTTCACCGTCAGAGTAATCCGAAAGCCCGCCACTATCATAAAACATAGCATTACAGGTGTTAATAGTCCCGGAATTCGCTCCGATATTATATGCCTGGCATGTAGCTACTTCATAATTTAAAACATTAGAATATGACGTTTCCCCTGTATTAGTACATGTCACCGCCAATCTGAAAAACGTCGTAGTATTTGCCGTGTACGAGGCAGATTCTGGATCTGTAGCTCCGGTTATATTTATCCATCCCGAACTTCCGTCAGCCGAACGTTGCCATTGATATGCAAGCCCTGTAAATCCCTGTGAGTAACCTTCTGCACTAAGGTCTATCCCTGTATTTACACCTGAGCATCCCAAAGACAGGGAAGAACTTGCAAATCCGCCATAAGGAGTTAAACTACAGGCAGAACGTGAAACAAAATTTACCGTAATCTTCCAGTTATTATTTACATAATTAAGATTGTTACTACAACCTCCTTCACCGGAAGTCCGCCCGGCATGAAGTTCGAAAAATATTGTTTTGCCTCCGCTTACATTCTCTGCTATATTCAGGTTAGTCCTTTTATAATTATATGTTCCGTTGCTTTCTCCGCTGCCGTAATAAACATTACTTTCATTTTCACCTCCGGACGAAACACATCTTAACTGAGAAACCTGCTGTGACATAAGTGCTTCGCCTTCCGCAGTCATACTGTATTCAACATCAACTCCGGTTATCGTAGCTCCCGGAGGAATTTTTACACCTATAACCAAAGGACAATCCGAAGACGTTTCGGTACCGGTAAAACCAGAATCAGTATTGCCGTTGCCAGAAGAATAAACCGCAGTTACAAACTGGCTAACCCCTGACTGTGAATAACATAGAAATAATGTTAAAAATAATAATGTGCTAATTTTAAAAAAGCTGATTTTCATTTTAAAACCACGATATAATTGCTTTTAATAAATAAGAACCTGCAATATATAACTTCGGTTTTAACTTTATAGTTGCACAGATTCTATTTAACTTAATACAAAAATACTTATTTTAAACATAAATACTTAAACAAAGCTGAAAAAACATTTAATTATCCGTGATCTTCATTCAATCTCTGATCTGTTATGTTTTAATATTTTATCTATTTTTGCAAAAAAAAATAATGGATAATCAGAACAGAACAATTTGTGCAATTTCTACTCCTGCAGGAGTGGGAGCAATTTCTATAATAAGATTGAGCGGAGAGAACTCACACAAAATTGTTTACAACATATCGGGTAATTCTGAAAAACTTAAAAATGCCGAAGCCGGAAAAATGATCTTTTGCCGTATTTTTAATAAAGAGAATGAAATACTTGACGAAGCTTTAATTGTTAAATTTCACAATCCTCATTCATTTACAGGCGAAGATATGGCAGAAATATACTGCCACGGCTCTCAGTTTATTCAAAACGAAATAATTAATTTACTGACAGAAAACGGAGCTTCGATAGCGCAACCAGGCGAATTTACAAAACGTGCCTTCTTCAACGGAAAAATGGATTTATCTCAGTCAGAGGCTGTTGCAGATGTTATTTCAAGTAACAGTTCCGAATCACACAGAATTGCAATACGTCAGATGAAGGGGAATATATCGTCAGAAATAAACGCCCTTCGCGACAAAATGATTGAGTTGACAGCATTAATGGAACTGGAACTGGACTTTGGTGAGGAAGATGTTGAATTCGCAGACAGAAGCAGTATTCTTGGTTTGATTTACGAAATGCAGAGCCGGATTAAATCTCTTATAAATTCTTTCCGGTTCGGGAATGCAATAAAATCAGGCGTTCCGGTCGTAATAGCAGGAGAACCAAATACCGGAAAGTCAACTTTATTAAATGCACTGCTTAAAGAAGAAAGAGCTATTGTTTCTGCTATACCCGGAACCACACGCGATACAATTGAAGAAGAACTTATTCTGGATGGCATTAAATTCAGAATTATTGACACCGCAGGAATAAGAAATTCATCGGATGAAATAGAAGAAATAGGCATAAAACGAAGCTTTGAAAAAATAGATAAAGCTCAACTTGTACTTTTGATGATTGACATTAATGAGCCTGAGATACAATCTGTTAACATAATTAACGACATCAAATCAAAACTTCGTGAAGACCAGAGTTTGATAATAGTGTTGAATAAAACCGATCTTCTTAAAAATCAGTCGCAAATCAAAATCCATGAGAATGAAAACACTGTTGCTATCTCTGCAGGAAGCGGAAAAAATATTGATTTGTTATGCGAAAAAATGACAGATTATGTAAAGTCGCTTAAAACAGGGGCAGACGACGTGATTATAAGCAGTGCCAGACATGTTGAGTCTTTAAAGGCAACATCTTCATCTCTGGAAAGAGCTGTGGCTGCACTTAATGAAAACCTCAGCGGCGATTTTGTTTCACAGGATTTACGTGAAGCCATGTATTTTCTTGGCGAAATAACAGGCCAGGTAAGCAATGAAGAAGTTCTGGGAGCAATATTTTCTAAGTTTTGCATCGGGAAGTAGTTTGGCTAATCCCTTCATTTGCAACACTTTATGAGTACCAGCACTTCGGTTCAAAAAATCTGCGAAGATTTCTTCAACGCGATGGTGGCTCTTTATAGTTGTGAAGGAGCTGTAGTATTAAATTAGTTTGTTGCACCCAATTGGGTTTATTGCTTCGTAATTATAGTTCTAATTAGTTTCCTCATTCGCAAAAATCCCCGCCTTTCACTTTAAATGAAACGTTCAAGGTTTTACCCAACTCTTATAGATTTTCAACGACTCTATCATTTCTAAAATACTATTACTTGGCTTGAACCTTATCCATTATCAAATTTAGATACTTTATCATCGATTTAATTTCTTCTATTTTTCATTAAATTTATCTTTTTTTAATTTAATTTTGTAAATCATTTTTAAATCATCGAACAATGAAATTTTTATTCTCACTATTCGTTTTTTTATTTCTAAGCACATCATTTTTTGCTCAATATGATGAGTCGTTTTCACAAATCTCAATGCTATACTCTGACTTTTCAGTTCAATCAAAACAATTCCTCGACAATAAATATATTGATAAAAATGAAGCGAAAAAGCTTAATAAAATATTAGTATCAATAAATTCAGCTGAAGCCAAATTTTTCAATCCTAAAAATGGTTTGACCGATGAAAACAAAGCAATTCTTGTGTACTTAGATTCCAAACAAAATGAAATAGATAGCATTGCAAGTTGTTTTCATAAAACAATAATTGACTTAACAATATGCGATAAAGCATCAAATATCAATATCCCTATAATTATGCATTTAGATTTTTTAAAACAAGAAGCATATGGTTTTGATCTTATTGATAAATACAGCAATTTAATTAAAACACTTAGTGCCGTTATGCAGGATAAAATAATTACCGATACTGAAATGATAGAGGTAATCAGTTTGATCGATAAAATCAATAATGTTAAAACATCTATGCGTGATAACTTTTCAGATAAAAATTTAAATTTTAAATTATTTGAATTTTTCGATTCTCAAGTCGTTTTAATTGATTCTCTAACGTTTCAGCTATGTGATTTATCTTTTACCTACAATTATATTTTGTCTATTTCTGAAAACAAAATCCCCAATGACTTTTATTTCAATTACAGATATCCAGTGTATGATGCCGGTAAAATGATGATAATGGTTGAAAATTACACAGAATTAGCAAAAAAAGTTTCTGAAGACAATAAACTCAGTGACAAAGAAATCGAAGATATTAAAATATTCGATAAAGAGTTAACAGATTTTGAGAATGAAATGGATGAAAAGTACAAGAATGATAAAGAAGGTTATGCAAGAGTTAACAAGTATTTTGAAGACAACAAAACTGAAACAGATAAAATTTATGAAGATTTCTACTACGCTATGGTTGCTCTTTATAGTTGTGTAGGTGCTGAAGTATTAGATTAGCAAATTGCACCTATTCTGTTTTTTTTATTTATAATTATTTTTCTAATTTTCACCCTTATTCGCAAAAATCCCCACCTTTAACTTAAAATGAAGCGTTCAAGGTTTGCACGGTCTTTTTGTAAAATTTAGCCTGATGAATAGAAGGCTTACGCACGCCAGCCCTTCTGTTGTTTTACTTTTGTCACATTTTTTGCATCGGGAAGTAAAGCTTAACCTTTTAATAATCTATATAACCCTTATCAGAACGGGAACGAAAAAATTTCATAAATTTTATCCGACAGGAATTTTACAATTATTTTTTTTTTACTTTTGCAAAAAAGCCTGAGTAATTGATTAATTATACCAAATATTACAACTCTGAATCTGCAGATTGGGTGACTTTTATCCATGGAGCAGGAGGTAGTTCCACAATATGGTATAAGCAGATAAAATCGTTCACGAAAAAGTATAATGTATTGCTCATAGACCTCAGAGGACATGGAAAATCAAACAAGTGTTCGGTTAAAGGCTTTAATCAGAAATACACTTTCAGTTTTATTGCAGATGATGTTCTGGAGGTTTTAAACCACGAAAACATTCAAAAATCACATTTTGCAGGCATCTCACTCGGCACAATAATTATAAGACAAATTGCGGAACAATATCCGGAGCGGGTTTCGTCAATGATTATGGGTGGTGCAATCATGAAATTTAACTTCCGGTCTCAAATACTTATGAAACTGGGTTTTCTGTTTAAATCTCTGGTTCCTTACTTATTGCTTTACAATTTTTTTGCATTCATTATAATGCCTAAAAATAACCACAAACATTCCCGGAACCTGTTTATGCGGGAAGCAAAAAATGTTTACCGTACAGAGTTCCTTAAGTGGTATAAAATGACTGCTGACATAAACCCTATACTCAGGCTTTTCAGAAGCATAGAATTACCTATACCCACTCTTTACATTATGGGCGAGGAAGACTACATGTTTCTGCCAGCTATTCAGCAACTTATGCAAAGACATGTTAACAACTCAAAGCTTATAGTTTTCCCGGCCTGCGGTCATGTTGTAAATGTTGACAAACCGGAGCTTTTCAATAGAACCGCCTTTGAATTTATTGATGCGGTTTCTGCACAATCAGCCTTCTGATTAAAACATGTTTGAATACCAACAATGTGTTAATAAGTTTCAGGACTGTTAACACCAATCATTAGTTTATTTTCTTTAATTTTACTACCAATAGAAACATTTTACCCTGTTCTGTCGTTGAAATAGTAAACTTTTAAAAATACAAAATCTAAAAATAACAGCCATGGCAAAAAAAATCATCGATCAGCAACTTAATCCTAAAAGCCTTGATGCTCACATTTTAAATGTGCTGACAGGCCAGCGAAGATTCGAAAATGTCTTTCAGTCGGTATCACGTATGATTCTTGGTGAAAAAGACAGTATCGAAAAAGTTAACGTAAACGGACGCAGTACTTACGATTTTAAGATTTTCCGTGAAGGGAAGAAGCACATCATAGGAATGTTTGACGAAATAAACAGTTTCGTTTCTTATGTTAAAGATGCTGCCGAAAACGGATCGTCAAAAGAAATGGCTTTTGTGCTTATCGGCGAACCAGGAAACGGGAAGACTTTCTTTGTTGACCATCTGAGCGAATTATACCGCAATTTCATCTCGAAACCGGAAAACAGACGTTATACCTTCAGATTTAAAAATCTTGACAAAATAGGCGGTTATGGCAAGATTACGGCTATAGAATCACAGACATACGAAGACCCGATGATTCTGGCAATGAATCTTTTCGAGGAAAAAGCAGAAAATATTGCAAATCTTAAAGCACTGGGATTCTCCGATGCAAAAATTACAGAAATATACAGCAGATACCGTCCTCTGGGTTCGTGCACTTATTACATACTGAACCAGATTAAGGAATATTGCAATGATGATATTGCAAAGCTTAAAGAATTTATTGAAATAGTGCCTGTTCCGGTTAACGAGTCAAGAGGAACAATCACCGGGAAATATGCTGCTAAAGACAAAATAACATCTTCCGCAACAGACCTTATTGGCGAAGAGTCTATTACAAGACTGCTGCATATATCTGATACAGACAATCCTTACAGATTTGACCTGCGTCGCGGAGCTCTTGCAAGAGTTGCAGGAGGTGGAATACATTTCGCAGATGAGATTTTTAAAAACAAAAAGGATCTTGTACAGGTCTATCTGGGAGTAATTCAAAACCGTACAATAGAAATGGAAGGCTACAAATGGCCTCTGGACACCTTGATTATCGCAACCAGCAACAACTCTGAGTTTGCACGCTTTCTCGAAGAAAAAGAACAGGCTCCGATTATAGACCGTTGCCGCCTTACATATATGTCACACAATACAAATTACAAGCTGCAGCAGGAACTCACAGGCTATGCGGTAGGAAGCTATAATAAAACAACTTTTACTGACGAAAAACTGCATATTGACCCGAATCTTAATTATGCAATTTCTGTTTCATTTGTACTGTCGAGAATGCCTAACAGCGACAAGCTAAGTCCTGTGGAAATGATGAAACTGGCAGCAGGCGATATTGCCGGGGAAAAGAGTATAAAAACACTGGGAGAGGTGATAAGTGAACTGAATACAGACCCAGACGTAACAAAACGATTCGGGCAAAAAGGATTGGGACACAGAAACTTAGGACGGTCAATTCAGGTATTGCTTGAACAAAGCACAACCCAGGAAGGCAAATGTATGTATGCCGGAGACGTGTTCAAATCAATAGAAACAGTTATTCTGGATTACGTCCATGAACCCAATGACAGAATCAAATACTTTAACGATATTAAAATTGCACGGGAATTATACCGTAAAAACGTAATGACAACCATTTTTAACGCTTACATGGATGAACCCAATGCCATAGAAAAAGATGTGCTTAATTACGTTAATATGATTATCGGGATAGATGCAAAAAATCTTGGCGCTGATAAAATTTGGACTTATCGCGATCCGCAATCCGGCAAACTGGTTCCGCTTAAAATTGATGAAACCTTTGTAAACAGCGTCGAAGAACGGTTGGGACTGAAAAACAACGAGCAAAAACAAAGTTTCAGGACTACAATTGCAAAAATTTACGGACAAAAAATGAATAATGATCCGTCATACAATTTCATGGATAACAACGAACTGGTAAAAGCTGTAACAGATGTGCGCCTTAAATCAGATATTTCAGGCACAGGAAGCCTTATAGGTGCTTTATCAAACAGAACCAACGAAGAAAATATGAAACTGTATAACAGGATGATAAACACAATGATTAAAAAACTCGGCTATTGTGAAACATGTGCTCAGAAAACCATAGAATATTTCTGTACGCACGATGACAGTAACTAATTGCTACCTGGAAGCTGTAATTCAGGTAGTTATGCTATGCTAAGCCGGTTTGCATATGTACAATAAATTATTCATATGAAAAAAAGTAAACAAAATATCGATTTCAGCAAAATGTCACCCGAGCAGCAGGAGATTATAAAACGGGAATTAAAAGTTTCTGAAAATCTCCGCCATCAGACAGAAGATGTGAACGGCGAAGAGCCATTTAAAGTCAACGGATTGTACGATTATAACGATCAGGACATCTTTCTGTCTCTGCAAAATGACGACTACAGCGTTAAACTGTTTACGATAGATGAATTGCTGGAAAGAGACAAACAAAGGGAGGAAGACGGTTTTCCGAGACGAATAAAGCTGGGTAAGTTTATCAAAGCAATAAAAGATAATAAAGAAAAAATTGTAGTTGTTCCATCTACTACAGAACCAAAGTTTTATCACGACGAAAGCATTACCGAAGACGGAGAAGAATCCACCGGAGGCAGTGGCGAAGGTGAAGAAGGTGAAGTAATCGGAGAACAACAGGCAGAACCTCAGGAAGGCGAGGGCGAAGGTCTGGGAGCAGGACAGGGAGAAGGTTCCGACCACGATCTTATCGACGATGCGTTTGATCTGGGTAAAGTGATTACCAGAAAATTTGAATTACCAAACCTGCGCCCCAAAGGGAAAAAACTGTCAACAAACAAATACACTTACGATTTAACTGACATTAACAGAGGTTTCGGGCAATATCCTGACAAAAAAGCAACTATCAAAAGAATTATAGAAACCAATATCATACTCGGGAAAATAAACCCCGGAGAAGATTTTTCGCCTGAAGATCTCATAATTAATCCCGAAGACCAGATTTTCAGGATAATGTCAAAAGAAAAAGATTTCGAAGCACAGGCAGTTGTTTTCTTCGTACGCGATTATTCCGGCTCTATGATGGGCGAACCTACCGAAGTTGTTGTTACTCAGCACCTGTTTATTTACAGTTGGCTTATGTATCAATACCAGAATCAGGTAAGTGTAAGATTTATACTGCACGACAGTGAGGCAAAGGAAGTCCCTGATTTTTACACGTATTACAAATCAAATGTTGCAGGAGGAACAAATGTATATCCGGCTTATGAAAAAGTTGCTGAAATAATTGAAAAAGAACAACTTGCCCGTGACAATAATATCTATATCTTTCACGGTACCGATGGTGATGACTGGGAAGAAGACGGACGTAAATCCATAGAAGCAGTAAGAAGATTTCTCCCTTATATAAGCAGAATGGGAATAACAGTAGCAAAAAACTCATGGGGAAGCGAAGACAGACAAACGATAGTGGAAAAATACTTTGAAAGCTCCGGGTTGCTTAAAGAAAGACAAGACCTGATAAGACTGGATGCCTTCGGAGCTTCTGCCGGAAGTGAAGAAAGAATAATTGAAGGAATAAAAAAATTGACAAGTTAATTTAAAAACCATGTATCAGATTACAAAATCCGGACATATGTTGTTTAATTCTGTATTTGATACGCGATCTGCCAAGGCGGATTATGATTGTAAGTTGTAATTTTTTCAAAAAATTATCTTTATGCAATTGATAGACCAGAAAACAAAAAAAATAATGGAGGGTTGTAAGGAAAGGGCCCGCAGTTTTGGGCTTGATGTTCCCGAAGAAACCCTTGAATATATCGTAACGAACCGCGATATGATAAACTTATCGCCCAAAGTTATGATTCCGACATTATACAACTACTGGGTCAATGACGTGGAAGTTCTGAAAGAAAGCGGGAGATATAAACTATATCCGTCAAATCCTTATGAGACGGTAATTAATACTCGTCCGCCTATATCATTTTACAATGATAACAACCCCGATTGGCTCAACATAATGATCTTTTACCATGTAATTGCCCATATTGATTTCTTCAGAAATAATGTACTTTTTCAAAACACATGGAATGATGATTTTGTAGGAAAAGCTCTGGCAGACAAAAGGCTTATAGAGGCTTTCCGTTTGCAGTACGGACGATGGGTCGATTATGTTATTGAGTTTGCACGAAGCATAGACAATATATGCGGATACTTCCGTACGCTTCCAAAGCTCAATCTTAGCCCGGAACAGGAGCCGGGCGAAAAACTGGAGTTTTTTATAAATGTATTTCTGCCCGATATCGAAAAAGCCAATGATGTCGAAATAATCAGGTTTATTGAGAAGTACAATTTGCTTACAGAATCGGATAAGAACTCTGCTGATGCTATATTTTTTGCAGAGATTAAAAACATTTATCCCGAATTTGAGGCTAAATTCAGTAATTATTATGCGGAAAGCCGGCCGGAATCAGATATTCTCGAATACATTGCCGAAAATTCGCCATTTCTCGGTAAGAAAGAGAACGAATGGATGAAATCGGTTATGGCAGTTGTAAGAGAAACGGCTCTTTACTTCGGGCCGCAAATGCGTACAAAAATAATGAACGAGGGCTGGGCTTCGTACTGGCACGACAAACTGTTTATAAGCGATGACAGAATAAAAGGTTTCGAAACTCAATATGCAAAAATAAATTCGGGGGTAACATCAATCAGCAGGGTAGGATTAAACCCTTATGCTATAGGACTGAGATTGTTTTACTATATCGAAGATCTTGCAAACAAAGGTAAATTTGATTTTAATTATCAGAAAATGACCGGACGTGAGGAGAGAGATTCCTACAATAAAAAAACAGGTAAAGGCAGTACAACAATATTCGAAATACGTAAAAACTTTACCGATTTTAACTTTGTAAATACCTTTACAGACCAGGATTTTTGCGATCGTTACAACCTGTTTGTGGTTGGCAAGCGCCTTAACGAAGAAAGACAGGTTTACCAGTATTACGTAAAAAGCCGTAAAGCGGAAGATTACAAAACAATGCTTATCAATTCAATGTATCATCCGCCTCTTATAAGTGTTAATCACGAAAAAACAAGCGAAGAAAACCTTTATCTGGTTCATCATTTCGAAGGCAAACAATTATACAAACCTTACATAGCAGATACGCTGATAGGATTGGAATTCTTATGGGGAGCACAGGTTGTGCTGGAGACTACAGAAATACGGATTGAAAAAAACAGTTCTGATGAAACAATAACTGAATTTGTTTACGACAAAGTCCTTTATTCTGTAAAAGACAGGAAAGTAACAAAAACAAAACTATAGTATTATGTCGGATGAACAAAAAAAAGATACTCAGAAATCAGACTTGCACGAAAAAGCTGCAAAGCTGGAAAAGACTTTAAATAATCTGTCTGAGGAATTGAAAATCAATGACTTATACGATAAAATAAATTTCGATGATTTCCTTTTCATGACATCAAAGGCTCCGGGACTTGTCTTCCGGGACATATTCATGTATTTCCATGACATGATAAACCATTATGTTCCCGAAGGCCGGGACGATTACAAAGTTACCGGAGATTCCGTAGGTTTTGTAAACTACAACTTTCACAAACTCTTTGTAGATGCCTGTGACGATCCGTTTTTTGCAGACAGATTGTTTGCCAACCGGTTGATGAATCTTGTAAAATCATTTAATACCGGAGTACAGACCAACAAAATCATACTTTTCGAAGGGCCTCCCGGAAGCGGAAAATCAACATTTCTGAATAATCTTCTTCATAAACTGGAAATTTATTCCAACATGCCCGAAGGGGTAATGTACAAGACATACTGGAGAATAAATACAGCCAGTCTCAGGAGAAAAAATAAAATATCAGGTTTGTTGCATACACATAACGGTAACGGGCATCCCGAATCTGACGGAAACAGCTTTATTGAAATATCATGCCCCTCAAACGATCACCCGATTTTACAGATTCCGAAAAAATACCGGCGTAAGCTTATTGAAGAACTTATTGAGGATGCCGAACTACGTGATAAAATACTTAATTCAAAAGAATATTACTGGATATTCAAAGAAAATCCATGTCACATATGCAGTTCTGTTTTTCAGACTTTAATGGACGAATACGGTGATCCTATGGCTGTTTTAAAAACCATTTATGCAAAGCGTGTAACCTATAACCGTCAGTTCGGGAAAGGTATTTCGGTATTTAATCCCGGCGATGAACTTTATGTGAAACCAATATCGGATATTACTGTACAGAAATTAATCAACAATGTTTTTCAAAACGAAGATATAAGGTACATTTTTTCAAATCTCGCATATACCAACAACGGGGTCTATGCATTGATGGATATTAAAGAGAACAACATAAAACGACTGACAGATCTGCACGGTATTATTTCCGACGGAATTCACAAAGTAGAACACGTTGAAGAAAGCATTAAATCAATATTTCTTGGTCTTGTTAATCCCGAAGACAAAAAGAATTATGAAAATATAAAATCTTTTCAGGACAGAATTCTGCACGTAAATATTCCGTATATACTTGATTATGACGCAGAAGTAAATGTTTACAAAAACAAATTTGATGACATCGAATCATTGTTTTTGCCGGGAGTTTTGCAAAATTTTGCAAAAATTATCATTTCCACCAGAATGAGAACCGAATCTGCAGTTATTAAAAACTGGTTGGGTGACACGGAAAAATACCGGAAATACAACGATGTAAACTTTCTTCTGCTGAAAATGCAGTTATATAAGGGCGTAGTTCCAGAATGGCTGAGCGAGGAAGATTTAAAAAGTTTTACCAAAGACGTAAGAAAAGCTGTTCTGGCTGGGTCTGAAGCAGAAGGAGTAAGCGGAATAAGCGGAAGAAATTCGATAAATATCTTCAACAGGCTTATTTCAAAATTTGAAGAGTCGGCCAATCTGATTACCATGATGGACATCAAAAATTTCTTCACCGAAGATGAAAACCTGTTATCAATGATTCCTCCCGGATTCATAGAATCTCTCGAAGATTTTTACGATTACGAAGTCCTGCAGCAAATAAAAGAATCGATATATTATTTCAGCAAAAAGCAGATAGACAAAGAAATTCTGAACTATTTATTCGCTTTGAACTATGACCCGGGAACAACTGAAACTAACTTTTATACAGGCGAAAAGCTCGAAATTACCGAAGATTTGTACAAAAACTTTGAAGCCACGGTACTTGGAGTAGATTCTGGTGAAGAAAAGCGTCTGGAATTCCGCCGCGACAATCAGAAAGAATTTATAACCTCGACACTTGCCGGAGAAATTAAGCTTAAAGGCATTCAGATAGAAAGAACAAAGCAATTCTTGAAGCTTATCGAAAAATACACCAGAAGCATAAAAGAAAATGCGCTGGCTCCTTACACCGAAAATGAGAATTTCCGCCGTGCAATAATGGACTTCGGAGATACTGCATTTAAAAATTACCCCGAAAAACTTAAAAACGATGTTACAAGATTGATAAATAATCTTATGAAATCGTACAACTATACCCAGACAGGAGCTATGCAGGTTGCTGTTTATGCAATTGACAAAAAGATATGGGAAAAATTCGGAAGATAGCAATATAAAAAAACAGGGAACTGAAAATAACCCGGCTCCCTGTTTTTTATCTGTTATGTTTCTTATTACTCTTTCTCTGCAAAAAACCTGTACACACTGTCTTTATTCATATCTGTTACAGTCATATGGAATTTACCGTTTTTGTAAACAAAGTAATTATATGACTTCCCGGTAATATTTTTTCCGGGGAAATCCTTAACCAAACCGGCAGGACATTTCCACAATACATATTCATCCTTTGAAAGAACTTTTTGCATTGAAACTGTTGCATCCTCTGCATAAGGCAGATAAATACTGCTCCTGATAGCTGACGAAGCAGTTCCGCTTACTGAAGTATCTTTTGGCAAATCTGTTGTAGCTGCTGTTAATAATCCTGTTATAAACACTAAAACTGATAATATTGCTAACTTTCTCATAACTGTATTTTTTTAATTTCACATTTAACACGGCTAATACGATTATGGTTCAGCGAAAAGAGTTAATGGTTTGTTAAAGATTGTTAACGAAATATAAATTTCTCTAAACATATCAATTCCATTCGGGTAATTCGGGTAATTCGCGGCATACTGCAATAATTTCAAAACAAACATGAATTAAATCCGGTATTTTTCTTAGTTTAGCAGATAAATTACCTTTAAAACTTAAAATACAATTATGCTAAAAAAGCTTATCCCGGTTTTACTGATTGCTATTATGCTTATCAGTTGCAACAATAAAAAAGACAAGCCGGTGGAGGACGTTGTTACAAAACCGAAAACTCCTGTTATTGAATATGTATATACTCATTCGTTTCCACACGACACTTCATCATTTACCGAAGGATTTTTAGTACATGACGGAAAATTCTGGGAAAGTACAGGGGCAACACAAAATCTGCCACAAACAAAATCGCTTTTCGGAATACTCGATACCACTACCGGAAAAATTGAAACAAAAGTAGAACTGGACAGAAAAAAGTATTTTGGAGAAGGTATAGTATTCCTTAATGGCAAAGTATTTCAGCTTACATACACCAGTAAAGTCGGTTTTGTCTATGATGCAAACAGTTTCAAAAAACTCAGAGATTTTACGTTGCCTGGAAAAGAGGGCTGGGGATTAACAACAAACGGCAAAGAAATTATAATGAGCGACGGCACAAACAATCTGTATTTTCTTGACCCCAATACTTTACAGGTAAATAAAACGCTTGCTGTATCCGAAAACGGGTATGCTCTGGATTACCTGAATGAGCTGGAATATATTAACGGGTTTATTTACGCCAATATCTGGTCAACAAACTCCATCGCCAAAATAGATACTTCAGACGGCAGGGTTGTCGGGCGGCTTGAACTTAACTTCATAGCTTATGACGCACAGGAAAAATATTCAGGCTCTCTCGAAATGAACGGAATTGCATTTGATTCTGTAAGCGGGAAAGTATATGTAACCGGTAAAATGTGGCCTCAGGTTTATGAGATAAAATTTGATTTTTAACTCTCAACAATCTGTAAATAAGACTTTTAAAACAACTATAGTACAGTTTTTCTTTAATGAATGGTTTCATTTTGCTGTGAAACACAACGGTAGTTGCAAAATGATAAAAACGGCTCCGGGAATAGGAGGTTTGAATTCTTGGCTCAAAGTTGAAATGAAAATTCCATTCAGAAACAGCCAAATTATTTTTACTGCAAGCGAAGCATCTTCTTTAAAAATAATTTACGATTTTAATAAGAACATTAATCTTGAATTTCTGATCTACCATGAAGACTATATGGATAAAATCGGTAAATTATTCGGGCAAAAAGAGGTAGAGATTAATAATTCTGAATTTGACAGAATATACTTTATAAAATCAGAGCATGAGGCTTTTGTAAAGAAAATTTTTAATTCTGAAGTAACCGGTTATTTAATTAAACGGGAGAGATGCATTGCAAATTTAAAATTGGAAACCATAAAATACAATTCATTTTTAGAACTAAACACCCCTTTTGATGAAAGAGATATTATAGCAATGGAAATGACATTAAACTTTATGAAAAACATATTGACGAATATTTATGAGTTTAGTAATGCCAGCGTTAAAAGTTAGTAATTTATACTTGTAACTAACACGAAAGCACGAAAAAAAGATAACTCCTTTAGTGTTTTGGCGTTTTGGTGGCTATAATCATAGAGACAATAGAAATATAAAATTTATAAGCCACAAAAGCACAAAGACACAAAGAAAAGTAAAAAATAAATAATGGATTACAGTGCCTTCGACTACGCTCAGTCACCTGACTATCCGTTGACTGAGCGAAGCCGAAGGCAACAATAAAAAATAAAATTAATATGCCACGAAAGCACAAAATCACGAAAAAAGAGAACTCCTTTAGTGTTTTAGTGTTTTGGTGGTAAAAAAAAATTTAAAAACTTAGTGCCCCATCATACCTTAAAATCTCAATCCTCAAAATAAACCCTCTTGACTCTCTGGCTTATTCCGGTGATTACTTCGTAAGGAATGGTTTTTAAAACAGACGACATTTCATTTATTGTATTCTGAGGACCGAAAATTATAACTTCATCGCCTTCTTTTGCATCAATACCGCTAATGTCTATCATGCACATATCCATGCAAATATCGCCGATTACAGGTACTTTTTTGCCATTAATAACAACTTTCCAGTGACCGTTACCCAAATGACGGTCAAGTCCGTCAGCATAGCCTACAGGAACTGTGGCAATGAGCGAATCGGCAGTAATTTTTCCCGACCGGTTATAACTTACAGTATCGCCTTTTTTAACTTTGTGAATCTGAGATATGGCAGATTTAAACTTAGATACCGGAACGAGTTTATCACATAATTCCGGAATTAACCCGTAAAGGCCTATTCCTAATCTTACCATCTCGAAATGATATTCGGGGAAACGTAAAATTCCGGCTGAGTTTAAAATATGACGGTCGGGTCTGTAACCTGACAAGTCTGCAATTTTTTCGTACATAAGACTGAATGTCTCTGCCTGCTGTACCGTAAAGTCATCAAAATCTGAGCTGTCACTGCCGGATAAATGTGAAAATACGCTGGCAATTTTTATTTTTCCCGATGTTTTAATCAGTTCGCATACTTCTTCAATATCTTCCGGCACCAGACCAAGGCGGTGCATACCGGTATCAAGTTTTATATGTATCGGAAAATCTGTAACATTACTGTCACGCAATTCTTTAACCAGTTCTTTAAGCAGGCTTACAGAGTAAACCTCCGGTTCCAGTCTGTACTCAATCATGGTATGCAACGACTGCACATTAGGATTCATAACCATAACCGGAGTTTCAATACCGTTCTGTCTCAATTCCGTTCCTTCGTCAGTAAATGCCACTGCCAGATAATCAATACGGTTATGCTGTAAAAATGCTGCTATTTCGCGATATCCGCTACCATACGAAAAGGCCTTTACCATAACCATCATTTTGGTTCCGGGCTTTAGCAAAGACTTGAAATAAAGCAAATTCTGACGCATAAGCGTTAAATCGGTTTCAATAACCGACAAATGGCTCTTTTGCTGTAGTTTTTTTGATATTTTCTCAAATTTAAAATCACGGGCACCTTTTAAAAGTACCGCTTTATCATAAAAAACAGACATTCCCGATTTCTCCAGAAAGCTTGCAGTATCCTCATAAAATACAGATCCTTCGGGAAAAACAGATTTGTTTCTGTTTAAAACTTCGCCTATGCCTATAAAATGATTTATCTTTTTGTCCTTCACAATTTTAGCTACCGATTTCATCAAATCAGGCTCAGGTTCATTACTCTGGTGAATATCAGACATAACCAGAACCGATTCTTTGTTGGCTTTTTTCTGATTTAGATAATCAAGAGCTATTTCCAGTGAATTTATATCAGAATTGTACGAGTCGTTTATTATTATGCTGTTATGGATGCCGTCAATTGTTTCTAGACGCATTTTTACCCCGGACAAACTGCTGAATCTGTTAAGATATTTCTCGCTTATCTCTATGTCAAGTGCCGCAAGAACAGAAAAAGTACTTATTGCATTCTGTACAGATCCCTTGTCTGTAAACGGGATTCTGAAACTATAAGTATTATTTTTGTAATCCAGGCTTATATCACTGAAGCTATCCTGAATTTTAATCTGCTTTACAAATATTTCAGCAGGGGCTTCCTTAGACCATGTAATTTTTCGTTTTACCTGACTGAGAAGTTCTTCCTGAGAACTTACCGGCTCACAATCTTTAGAATAAATAACTGTTTTGCAATTCTGCAAAAGCTTCATTTTCTCGGCAGCTTTCTGCTCAGGGGAATCGAAATTTGCCTGGTGTGCCTGTCCGATATTTGTAATAATTCCTATATCCGGTTTAATAATTTTCTCAAGCAATTCCATTTCTCCGGGTTGTGAAATACCGGCTTCAATTATAGCCAGATCGCTGTCTTCTTCCAGTAACCATAGAGAAAGAGGAACTCCTGTTTGCGAATTATAGCTTTTAGGCGAACGTGTAATGCGATAATACGGGCTTAAAATCCAATAAAGCCATTCCTTTACAATAGTTTTACCATTACTTCCGGTTATTGCAATTACAGGATTTTTATAATTGTCACGTTTGTAGGCTGCAAGTTCCTGTAAAGCTTTTACAGGATTATTCACCATTAAAAAAGAAGCTTCGGGGTATTTTGTACAATCGGTTTTTTTGCTGATTATAAAAGAGCGTACTCCTTTGGAATAAAGTTCAGGAATAAATTTATGTCCGTCATGCTGTTCTCCGGGAATTGCAACAAATAAAGTCTCTTTAAAACGGCTTATTTTACGGCTGTCGATAATGATTTTAACAAAACTGTTGGTGGTAATCCCAAAAAACTCTCCTGAAACAAAATCTGAAATATTATTTAACGAATAAGATTGCATTTATTTTATTTTTGTTTCGTTATAACAACGCCTGCACAGAGGTTCGTAAATATCTTTTTCGCCCAGAACTACAGTTGCCGTACTTTCCGATTTACGATGCGAGAACTGGGCCAGATCGCCGCAATGCATACAAACAGCGTGAACTTTTGTAACATACTCCGCAACTGCAAACAAAGCCGGCATCGGACCGAAAGGCCGACCTTTAAAGTCCATGTCCAATCCTGCTACGATAACACGAATGCCACTATCAGCAAGACTTACACAAACATCAACAATTCCGCTGTCAAAAAACTGGGCTTCGTCAATTCCTACAACATCTACATCGCCGGTCAAAAGCAAAATATTTTGTGACGACGGAACAGGAGTAGAGCGTATCGAAGTTGAGTTATGAGAAACAACTTCTTCTTCACTATATCTTACGTCAATGGCAGGTTTAAAAATTTCGACTTTCTGTTTGGCATATTCGGCACGGCGCAAACGGCGTATCAACTCTTCTGTTTTGCCCGAAAACATTGATCCGGCAATAACTTCGATCCATCCTTTTTTGGGTTCACCTTTTCTCGACTGTTCAAGAAACATTTTTAAATAATTTTTCTAATTTTGTAAAAAATATTAATCACAAATTTAGAAAATTATTTAGCATGGAGAAGATTATAACTTTAAAAGAAAGATTAAAAAAAATTTCTTTGTTTCTGGATACGATTGAAGGCACTGAAATGAACCGGTTGGAGAGAGATATCTTATTGCAGAAAGTCCGGGAATTTTATATGGAAGTTATTGATCTTAACGAAAAACAAATTGTTGACGAATTTAAACCGGAACCAAACTCTAAAGTTCACATAATCAAGAAAGAAGAACCCGTTGTGGTTGAATTCAGCAAAAAACCTGAACCGGTAATTGAAAAGCAGCCTGAGCCTGTAAAAGAAGCACCTGCTCCGGTAATAACAGAAATTAAACCTGAACCAAAAGATGATTTTGTAGTAGAATTTGTTGACAATTTTAATGAAGAGCCTAAACCTGCCGAAGAAGTTATAATTGCTCCTGAACCTGTAAAAGTTGAAGAACCTGTGAAAGAGCCTGTGGTAAATACAGTATCCGAAGTCAGTATAAAAAAACCGGTAGCTGAACAGGCTACACTATTCCCCGGAACCAATGGTACAGGCGTTAAAACTCTTGGAGAGCAACTGGGACAAAATAAAACATCTCTCAACGAAATGCTTGCATCCAAAAATAATACTCCTGATTTTTCATCCAGACTTAAACCCGTTACTGACATAAAGTCTGCTATCGGTGTAGGTGACAGATTTTTGTTTATAAGAGAACTTTTTGGTGGTAACAACGAAATTTTTGAAGAGACAATAGCACATCTTAACTCGTTGGGATCTTTCCAGGATGCTCAAAACTATCTTACATCAAAATTCAGATGGGACGAGTCCCAAAACACCGTCACATCATTTGTTAATATTGTAAAAAGAAGATATGCTTAAAAATTCTTTGTATTTTTCTCTTTTACTGTTTTTCTCTTTAACATTTAATACCAGTGTTTTTTCGCAGAATAAAGAAAAAACTCTTGAAAGAATTGAAAAACTTGCATCGCCGGAATTTTACGGACGTGGTTACACAAATAACGGAGCCGGAATAGCTGCTGATTATCTGGCCGGTGAAATGAAAAATGCCGGCCTCAGATTTTTCGGGGATTCGTATTTCCAGACATTTAAATACAATGTCAACACTTTTCCCGGCAAGTTAAAAGTAAAAACTGACAGAAAAACTTTAATCCCCGGTGTAGATTATTTAATAGGGCCGTCAACTCCTTCAGTTAAAGCAAAATATGAAATTTATCTTCCCGACTCTGTTTTGCTTAACGACACTGTAAAATTTGCAAATGAGCTAAAGTCCTGCAATTTCAGAGAAAAAGCATTTGTAATTGACTATGCTCAAACACAAAATATTGACATTAAAAAGTTCTACATAAAAATTATGCGTCAAAACCAATGGTTTGGCTGTATTGCAGAACTTATTCCAGAAGAACTTATGTGGTCTGTAAGTACTCAGGTTCAGACTTATCCGGTGGTAAAAATAAAAAGAGAATCATTTGATAAAAGTTCAAAAACCATTCAGATTGATGTTAAGTCGGAATATGTAAGAGAATTTGAAGCAAAGAATGTAATAGGATATATACAGGGCGAGAAAGATGAGTGTTTTGTATTTACAGCTCACTACGATCATTTGGGACAAATGGGAAAGAAAGTTTACATTCCTGGAGCTCAGGATAATGCCAGCGGTACTGCCATGGTTATGGATCTTGCAAATTACTATTCCCAAAACAAACCTGAATACTCAATTGTATTTATGCTTTTTTACGGAGAAGAAGCCGGACTTCTGGGATCATTGTACTACGTTCTTAATCCTATGTTCGATCTTGAAAAAATAAAGGCTGTAATAAATCTTGACATGGTGGGAACAGGAGATGACGGAATTACAATGGTTAACGGTGCTTCGGAAGACTATAAGGATATATGGAGGAAATTTGAACGTCTAAATGTTGATAATGAATATTTTACAGTAATGAAAGCCCGTGGCGAATCTGCCAACAGCGATCATTATCCGTTTCATGAAATGGGAGTTCCCGCAATATTTATTTATACAATGGGAGGAAAGACATATTATCACAATCTTAAAGACAAACCGGAGACACTTACTTTTACAGGATATAATCAGCTTTTCGAATTGCTTACCAAATTTGTGAAAGAATATGAGTAAACTATACCTTGTGCCGACTCCCGTGGGGAATCTTGAAGACATAACTTTGAGAGCTATCCGGATTTTAAAGGAAGTTGATTTTATTCTTGCCGAAGATACCAGGACATCCGGATTTTTGTTAAAACATTTCGACATCTCCACAAAAATGTACAGTCATCACAAGTTTAACGAGCATCAGGCAGTTGAACACATTGCAGACAGGATATTAAACGGAGAGAGTTGTGCTTTGATTTCTGATGCAGGAACACCATCAATTTCAGATCCAGGATTTTTACTTGTTAAAACCTGTATCGAAAAAGGAGCAGAGGTAGAATGCCTGCCTGGGGCAACAGCATTTGTTCCTGCACTGGCAGCATCAGGGCTTCCGTCTGAAAGATTCTGTTTTGAAGGATTTTTACCACAAAAAAAAGGCCGGAACAAAAAAGTTTCAGCACTTATTGACGAAGAACGCACAATGATATTTTACGAATCCCCGTTTCGTTTAACAAAAACCCTAGAATTATTCATTCAGTACTTCGGACCAGAGCGCAAAGCCTCTGTAGCACGCGAAATATCAAAACTGCACGAAGAAAATGCCCGTGGCACACTTCAGGAACTTCTCGACCATTTCAATGCAAAAACTGTTAAGGGCGAAATTGTGATTGTTGTGGAAGGGAAAACGGGATAACAGTTAAACAGTTGAACCGATGAACTAAAGAACTGTTGAACTGTTGACCCGATGAACCGATAAACTTAACATAATAACAAACGCAAATTCATGAGTTTTAAGGCAATAATATTTGATCTGGACGGGACTTTGGTAAATTCACTCGAAGATCTTGCTGATTCGATGAATATTGTTCTTAAAAAAAACGGCTTCCCTGATCATAATTATGAAGCTTACAGGTATTTCGTCGGTAAAGGGATCAGGAATCTTGTCACTAAAGCATTACCTGAGCCAAACCGAACGGAAGAACTGATTGACAGATGTTTAGCATTAATGATTAGTGAATATAATAAAAACTGTACAAACAAAACAAGGCCATATAACGGCATTCCTGAATTGCTTAAAGAACTGGTTTCACGTAACATTAAAGTTGCAGTATTATCCAATAAAGCAGATGAATTCACAAACAAAATTGTGAGTACTTTATTCCCCGATATTAGTTTTACTGCAATCATAGGCTTCACCGAAGAATCTTTAAGAAAACCAAATCCTGCAAATGCACTGTTAATAAGCCAAAAATCGGGATTAAAAGCGGATGAAATTATTTTTGCCGGGGACAGTGACATCGATATGAAAACCGCCTTTAACGCAGGAATGTTTCCGCTTGGCGTTCTATGGGGATTTCGTACTGCAGACGAATTAAAAGAAGCAGGAGCAAAGGCTCTTATTAAAAACCCGTCAGAAATTTTAGCCTTAATGCCAGATATAACAGTGCTCCTGTAAAATTGGACATTAAAAAATTTTATATTTTGCAGTACAATCAAAAATCAGTAAAATTACTGCCCGAATAAGATTAAAATGCTTTTATGACAACTTTACACAAAACATACAAATTCCCGAAAAGCAGGATTGCGACAAATGATGTTTGTGCAATCGGGCTTCAAAAGCACCATATTCCTGCAATACTTGAGATTGATGTCACGGAATGCCGCGAAAAAATCAGGCAATACAAAAGGACTAAAGGCAAAATTTCGTTCACAGCCTGGCTTATAAAAGTAATCTGTTCAACAATTAAGGATTACGAAGAAGTGGCGGCATATCTTAAAGGGAAAAGAGAACTGATTATTTTTGATGATATAAATGTGTCGGTAGCTGTAGAGAAACTTATTAACGGGAGCAGAGTACCGATACCTTTGGTAGTGGAAAAAGCAGATAAAAGAAGTATTGAATCAATAACAGAACAAATAGAAGACGCACGGAATAAAGTGATTGCGGAATCGGATATTGTACTTCAGAAAAAATCAAACCGGTTCGAAGCAATATATTATCATTTACCGGGCTTTATCCGACGGTCGTTTTGGCGTTATTTTATAAGCCACCCGCATTTCGCGTATAAAAAAGCCGGTAATATTGCCTTCACCTCAATAGGCATGATGGGCAAAGCAAATGGCTGGTTTATTCCGGTTTCCGTTCATCCTGCCTGTTTCGGAATTGGCCGCATAGCAAAAAAGGCAGTAGCAGTTAACGATGAAATAAAAATCAGGGAAATTCTTAATATCACAGTTTTGCTCGACCACGATATTATAGACGGCGCTCAGATGGCAAGGTTTATCAGTGCCTTAACAGACAATATTGAGAAAGGGAAGGGGCTGTGATAGATAAAAACTCTACGGATTTTTAGTAATACAAGTTGTTTCGGCTTTTCAAAGTGTCATTTCCGCCATTTTGTCACCCCAACCTGACAACACCAACACAATTTTTAATTATTTTATGACAAATAAGCAGCAAAATTGCCGGTTTTTGCCATGGCACAGCAATTGCCAATGGCAGGATGTACAAATTGAACAGATTCGCCGGTGGCGGAAAGTTCAAAGAAGTTAAATCAAAATTTACTAACAATAGAAAAAACAAAAAAAATGGGTAAAATAATCGGAATAGACTTAGGAACCACAAATTCATGTGTATCGGTGATGGAAGGTAACGAGCCTGTAGTAATACCAAACAGCGAGGGCAGACGTACAACTCCTTCAATAGTTGGTTTTTTAAAAGATGGTGAAAGAAAAGTAGGTGATGCCGCAAAACGTCAGGCTATTACCAATCCTCACAATACCGTATTCTCTATCAAGAGATTTATGGGTGAGAAATATGACAATGTTTTAAAAGAAATCAAACGTGTACCTTACGATGTAATTAAAGGTGACAACAATACTCCGAGAGTAAAAATTGCTGACAGAAATTATACTCCTCAGGAAATTTCAGCAATGATTTTGCAAAAAATGAAAAAAACTGCCGAAGATTACCTTGGTCAGGAAGTTACAGAAGCGGTTATTACAGTTCCTGCATATTTTGACGATTCTCAGCGTCAGGCAACAAAAGAAGCCGGCGAAATTGCAGGTTTAAAAGTAAAACGTATTATCAACGAACCTACTGCTGCTGCCCTTGCTTATGGCCTTGACAAAAAACACAAAGACATGAAAGTTGCTGTTTTTGACCTTGGTGGCGGAACTTTCGATATCTCAATTCTCGAACTCGGCGAAGGTGTATTCGAAGTAAAATCAACCAATGGTGATACCCATCTTGGTGGTGATGATTTCGATCAGGTAATTATCGACTGGCTTGCTGATGAATTCAAAAAAGACGAAGGCATTGACCTTAAACGTGACCCGATGGCTTTACAGAGACTTAAAGAAGCTGCCGAAAAAGCAAAAATTGAATTATCTGGTTCAACAAGCACAGAAATAAATCTTCCGTATATTATGCCGGTTGACGGAATTCCTAAACACCTTGTTAAAACTCTTACAAGATCAATGTTCGAACAATTGTCAGACAAGCTTATTAACGCAACTATCGAACCTTGTAAAATAGCTTTAAAAGATTCAGGATACTCTATTTCTGATATTGACGAAATATTACTCGTTGGCGGATCAACACGTATTCCTGCAGTTCAGAAAAAAGTTGAAGATTTCTTCGGTAAAGCCCCGTCAAAAGGTGTTAACCCTGACGAAGTTGTGGCTGTAGGTGCTGCTATTCAGGGTGGTGTCCTTACAGGTGAAGTTACCGATGTACTTTTACTTGACGTAACACCTCTTTCATTAGGTATCGAAACTTTGGGCGGAGTAATGACCAAACTTATTGAATCGAACACTACAATTCCTTCAAAGAAAACCGAAACTTTCACAACTGCTGCCGACAATCAGCCTTCTGTTGAAATTCATATTCTTCAGGGAGAAAGATCAATGGCCCGTGATAACAAATCAATCGGAAGATTCCATCTTGACGGTATTCCACCAGCCCCAAGAGGAGTTCCGCAGGTTGAAGTAACTTTCGACATTGATGCAAACGGGATATTACAGGTTTCTGCAAAAGATAAAGGAACAGGTAAACAACAAAGTATCCGTATCGAAGCATCTTCAGGATTATCTGATGACGATATCAAACGTATGCGTGAAGAAGCACAGGCAAACGCCGAAGCAGATAAAGCTGCAAAAGAAAAAATTGACAAAATAAATCAGGCTGACTCTGTAATTTTCCAGACTGAAAAACAGCTTAACGAATTTGGAGACAAAATTCCGGCTGACAAACGTAAACCGATTGACGAAGCTTTGGAAAAACTGAAACAAGCACACAAAGCAGAAGATCTTGCAGGTATAGATACTGCCATGGCAGAATTGAACACCGTTTTCCAGGCAGCTTCTCAGGAAATGTATAATGCTCAGGCTAATGCAGAACCACAGGCAGGTCAGAATCAGCAAAACGCAGATCCTAACAATGCAGGTTCAACAAAAAGCGACGAGGTAACTGACGTTGACTTCGAAGAAGTAAAATAGTTAGTTTTTCATAATAGTGGTTTTAAGAGTCTGAATCAGAAATGGTTCAGGCTCTTTTTTTTAATACTGACTTGTCCCTTTTATATCCACAGTAATAGCAAATCTATTCATAGCTTTCAAATGCTCAAAGGTATTGATATTACTATTGTTGAACTAATTCTCAGCCTGAATTTTGTCCATTACCCCCGATTTGTCAATGAGTCTTCTAATTGAAATACTGTTTTAGCTCAACATTATTTGATATAACAATAGCAATAAAACAAATTAATATATATAATTTTATAATACGCCTTAGGTCTATGACAAATTTCGAAGTACTGTTCTATCAGTTTAATAGATCAAAATTATATGCTGGCTCAAATATCCTTTCTTCTGCTAAAACCATTAAATCATTTAATCTGTCTTCTGTATGTGCAGAACACAGATCAAGCAATATATCCGGGTAGAAAGTTTTGTACTTTAAATAAAAAAAACATAGCGAAGAATATTCATAAAAGCGACGCGGGCAGGCCATGGGAAAACGGCGGGCCGGCTCCGGAGGTGAAAATCAAAACAACCAGAATTGTGGCAAGCTGACATTATTATGTCATTCTCTAAAACAAAGTTTTAATGGAATGTGTGATGAAACTTTGTTTTAGGCAGGGTTGCCTTACAATTCTGTTGTTTTGATTGAGGCGGGGTGAAGCTTTGTTTTCCCTAGCATTTTTGTTTCTTTTGTGGCAATGACAAAAGAAAATGATAATAATAATATTTTATTATCTTTTCTAAATGCAAATATTCTTACTTCATGTTTTTTGTAATCCCCCGGATATATTGCTTGGTTCAAATTTACTTTAGTGCGGTAAATTTAGTGTTTTAAATCTAATTTTGGTTATCAAGTGTATAGCTCCGAACTAATTTTTGAGGGGATAAGGCAGGAAATGATTAGTTTCTCATAATAGTGGTTTTAAAGAGTCTTAATCAGAAATGGTTCAGGCTCTTTTTTTAATCTCACGCAATCTATCTGAAAATTTAACTGAATACCGGAAACAAATCAAGCAATAAATCACAAAAAAAGAGGCCGAAGCCTCTTTTTCAACAACTATATTTTCATTACTACTGTTTACTTACAGTAACCCATGTTCCTTTGGTTCGTGCATAATTTGAATCATCATACATAGTTTCACAAACAACAGAAGGAAGATAATATTTACCTTCGTAAGTGGCATTAAGCATTACTCTGTAAGTGTAAACTGAATTATTGTACATGTTAAGATAGGTTAAAACCCTGTCGTCACGGATATCCTGATATGTGTAATAAGAATCCTGTCCAAGATCAACAGTAAATAATCTGGAATTTATTATTTCCCAACCTGACGGGAATATCTGAGACAATGCAACATTATCCAGACTCTTATATCCTGAAGTATTCGACAGTGTTACAGTAGCGATAAAATCAGTTCCCTGCGGAATATTTGTAATATCAACAGGTTTACCGCTCAAATAGTTGTAGCTTACTGACATATTGATATTTTTTGAAGCTGCAGTTTCATCGCCTGCTTCAGGAACTCCTTTACGAATAACCCTTACGAATAACATTTTATCGCCTGTAGTTTTTAATACCAGTTCATTGGCAGCGGTTTCATTTATTGTAAGCTTTGTTTTATAAACAGGTTTTGCAGTTTTGGCGGTAAAATTCTTTCCGTTAACAGTGTATGAACAATCAATTTTGTCGGAAGTGCCGTATTTCTTCACAAACTTGGATGCTGCAAGAAGAGCATAGGCAGTTGTTTGTGTGGAAGCATACCTGTTTGTTCCCATGTACTCAGAGATATTTTTAAGTACCATAAATGCTTTCTCTTTCTGTCCCAGTTCTGTAAGAGTTTCCAGAATCATTGCCTTATCTCTTATGTCAGAACCGAATGTACCGGAAAGTTCGAAATATCCGGGAACATCTGTGCTGAGTTTGGCAATCATGGTTTTGGCTACAGATTCTTTTCCGCTGAGAGCATAAGCTCCTGCAAGTCTCCATGTGGTAACAGCACTTACATCCGATTCTTTTAACCTGTTCATCGCACTCTTGTCAGGTTGTCCTGCTAAAGCCAGAGTATAAAGCCTGTATGCCTGTGTCATCTGTGATGTATTGCCATCATCCGTCCACTTAGATGCTTTTTCTTTCTGATACTTTAACCAGTTGGTTTTGACATTACCCGGAATAACATAACCAAGTTTTTCTGCTTCAAGCATAAAGTGTCCGGCATAATTTGTTGCCCATTCTGACACATTATTACTTCCAGGCCAATATGCAAATCCACCGTTAGACATCTGGAAGCGTTGCAATTTATTAAGGCAGGCATTTATATTTTTCTGTACTTCTGTTTTTTGTTCTGCCGTTAATTCTGTAAGAGCTTCGAGATAAAGCTGCGGGAAAGCTGCAGAAACTGTTTGTTCAAGACAGCCGTGAGGATAGGAGGTAAGGTAATTCAACCTAGACTCAAGGTTCATAGGAGGAATGGAATATAACTCCAGATAAGCCTCATTACTGCCTTCCATTCCCAAAGCATCAAACGAAACGGAATAATCCTGTCCGCCGCTTACACCGTCAATCACATCTGTCATTTTTGTGTTGGCATAACGTATATCCATTTCTATATCATATTTGGAAACATGCGAACCGCTGGTTGCTGTAATTTCGATTGTGGCAATACCTGTTTTTGCTCCTGATTTTAAATCGAAGTTTACATATTTTTCGCCTTCTTTACTGAAAGCCAGTGTTTTGGTTGTTGAACCGTCAACAGTAAGTAAGCCGTTTGTTTTTACAGAAATACTGACATTTTTAACATCCGGTTTCATCGCAAAAACAGTAACAGGCAAATTAAAACTTTCGTTTGTTCCCAGAACTCTTGGTCCAGAACCAAGTATCATAAGCGGCTTTTTAACCGGAGTCGTTTTCTCGGCTGATCCAAATGAATTTCCCTCAGCAGCAACAACCATAGTTCTGACAGATCCTATATATTGCGGCAACTGAATTTCGTGCATATTTGAAGCTCCGGGAGCCAAAGTAAACGGACCAATAAACTTAACCATAGGTTTAAATCTTACAGCCTGCAGAAGGTCCTCCGGAGACATTCCGTTATCACCACCACCTATACTTATCATTTTACCTGCATCAACGCTGAATGCTCCTATAACCATGTCAAAAATATCCCAGGTTCTCACACCCAATGCTTCTTTGCTAAAGAAATGTGACCATGGGTCAGGAGTACTGAAATTGGTAATATTCAGAAGACCTTCGTCAACCATTGCCAGGGTGTAGGTCATTGCTTTTCCGTTTTCTTCACGCACCTGAATACGAACTTTGCTTTCAGCAAGTAATTCGTCCTGCATTTTAATTACAGGGTTAAGATGTGTTGCAGGATCTTCAACCATTACCGGAATAATACCGTACATTCGCATAGGACGATCGTTCTCAGTTCTGCCGTGCTCCTGAATAAAGCTTACATTAACATAAACATTCGGAGCCATTTCAGGTAAGGCTTCAAAACTTATCTTAAGCTCGTTACCATCCGGTTCTACCCAGAAAGTAGATAAAACGGTGTGTGAATTTTCAATGCTTACCAAGGCCTTACCGCTACCTGTCGGGATAGAAATATTAACAGTTTCGCCAACATTGTAACTCTCTTTGTCAGAATTAAACTCAAGAATATTTACGGCTTCAGATTCCGAAGAACGATTTCCTGCATAATTGCTTGCATAAACACGCATTGCCGAAGTATGACCGTCTTTAAGATCTTTAACAACAATAAGATAATCCCCGCTTTCATCAAAAGTAACTGATTGCGAAGCTTTTCCGTTTTTACATTTAATAGTTTCTCTGCTTAAAGCATTATTGTAGTTTGCCGAAATAAAGTCTGCACCGTCATCCTGATAATCATACCACCATGAATATTCCATCATATAAACCGAAACTTCAAGATTTCTTTCTTCGGTTGCAAGTTTCTGCTCACGTGTGACTGCGACAATATCAAGATTAAGTTCCTTTTCTACCGGTAAACTGTATGAATAATCCTTTTGCTCGCGCATCATAATACCGATAAAGGTTTTATACGGATAATAAACCACACTTTCTTCTCCGATACTGAAGTCTCCGCCTTTTTCAAAAACTTTTGTTGTCAGAGTTGCGTTAAGGACACCCGGAGCATTATGAACTTTATCAAACTTAACCAGAGTTTTTGCTTCTCCGTTTGCATTTGTAACTCCGTTGAATAAAGGTTGTGTATTAAAGTCAAAAGAGCTTATCTGGTTGAAAAAGTTATAATCACTGTATTTATCAAACGGAGAATACTTTTCTGTAAGACTCATGGTAACCTGAGTCTCAAGATCAGTAGCATCTGCACCATGAAGCCATGTAGCTTTAACAGTTGCATTGACTGTTCCGTCACCTGACAAATACTCCTTGTCAAGACTTAAGTCCACATTTAACCGGTTTGGCCTTATAGTTTCCACCATCAGACTCTTTGTAAATACTTTTCCGCCAATAGTGAATTTCGCATAATAATAACCTGTAGGATCGTTGGGCTCGGTTTTAAATTTAAACACGTGGAATCCTTTTTCGTTTTTCTTCTGCACTTCGCGATACACTTCCTGGTTTTTAGGATTACGGACTTCAAAAACAATAGGGTGTCCTTCCGGAATAGGGTCCATCAACTCATTAAGAATAAATCCCACATAAATAGAATCACCCGGACGCCAGACTCCGCGCTCAGTGTATATAAATGCTTTTGTTCCGCCCTGAATGTTATCACCATAAACATCAAACTCACTGGAGGAAAGTGATGAATACTCTTCCAGTTTCAAATATGATTTTTGCTTGTTATTTGATGCCACAACAAAATATGGCTTATCGTTTTCCGGAAGTTCTATAACAACCTTTCCGTCTGAATCTGTTGATGAATGACCAATAACCTGTTGCTGATAATTGTAAACTTCGACTTTTGCTCCCGGAACCGGTTCTGCCGTCAAAAGATTTGTAACAAAAGCATATATTTTATTGTCTTTTCCCATTTTACCTATTAATCCCAGATCTGAGGCCAGAACATTAAATTTAATAGCTCGTCTGTATCCGTAATAGTTTTTATTGCACGGATCTTCATAGGAATTATAATTCTGACCTCCGTAATAATCATCATCATAGTACTCATCATAATAATAATCCCCTTCGTAATAGTACTCATCTTCATAATAATAATCATCGTAGCCACCATAATAATCTTCAAAATAATAATCCTCATAATTGCCGGAATATGTATAATCTGTAAACCAGTTCCAGCTACTGCCCGTTGCAAGTTCTTCAAGATTATCCGTTTTTATTCCGGTATCTTCTTCTGCATTTTCTTCGTTATTTCCGCACGGATAAATTGCGTTTTCCTTTCTGAATCCTATCTCAATACGATAAATGGCTCCGGGTTCAGGTTCCACAATATCACTCAGATTCAGATAATAAGTATTCCATTCACTCAGATCTTCAACATCAGTCTGTTCAAGGTTAATAGTTTTGGTTTTGATAACTTTCCCGACTTTGTTAAGATTGTAACTGCCGGTCAGCGAGTTATCCTGTAAAAACTGAAGCACGTTGCTTTCATAAATCTTTAATATTCTCACATCAACAGCTCTGATATTAACAGCTTTAAAAGTAACGACCTGGCCTTCGGTGGTTGTGGGCACAATAACTCCGGTTTCTGTCAATAAAAGTTCAGGTTTTCGCATCTGAAAATTAATCTGATCTTTTACAGTCTCTTCGAGCTGTTTTTGGTGAATATTTACCACTGATTGTAAAATTTCCATTCTGTAGCTTTGCTCCAAATGCTCTGTAGGTATAACTTTTACGTTATTATCAACGATTATATATTTAAGATTTTCTACTTCTTCCAATGTGATTAAACCTTCCAGCAACTGGTCTTCTTTAACAGGATCTGAAAAAATAATATTTATATATTGTTCCGGGTACTGATTAACCTGAATATCAAGTACCGAAAATTCGTCAAGCGGAGGTACCCGTAAATCCTTATGACTTTTACTGGTCGAATTTATAGTGCTGCCGTCATAGAAAATCTGCAATTCCTGTTCTTTATTGGTTCTGGTGATATTTTTAACTGTAAAACCAAATTCTGTATCAGATATTTTTTCAATCTCAACAGCAATATCTTCGTCATCAAGTTTAGCCGATATACATGCTTTAACTGCATCTTCATTTTCGGAATCATTAAGTTTTATTGTCCCTGAAACATCCTGTTTAGTAAAATTCTCACGATCTGTCGTTGTTACGTTATCAATCTGAACATGTAAAATCTGATGCTTTGTCTGCACCCTGAAAACAAATTCAGACGCTTCGTCATCAACATCACTGCTTAACTTACCCAAATCAAATGTAACATGATATACTTTGCCTGACTCAAGAGGTTTGTCCGGCTTAAACTCTACAATATTATCTTCTTTCCATGTTACAGTTCCTTTTACATCAGGATAAATTTCAAACACAGATGTCTTTTTATCTTTAACAGATTTTACAAATTCGTCTGTCAACTGAACGGCAATAACATCAGTCTTGGAAATAACATCTGCCGTATATGCCGAAATATAATCCCTGAACAATTCAGGATCGGAGAGTTTAAATTGTCTCTCACCACGTACCATGCTTATTATTACAACTGTGAAAGTTAAGGCCAGTGCAATGCCACTGATCCAATAAATAATTTTCGTACTTTTCATAAACAGATTTTTTCAGGTTAAAACTCCTACAAACATAAAAAATATTAACGTTTCAGAAATGGAATATTATGTATAATGTATAAAAATAAAAAAAAAGATATTAACGTTTGTTAATATCTTTTTACGAATACAGTATTTTAAACCGTGCAATGCACAGTATGCTTATTACGCTTCTTTTTCTTTCGTAATTTTAATTGTTATTCCTGTTTTTTCACTAAAACCAACAGTAATAGTATCACCCTGTTCTATTTCGGCTTTAATGATTGTTTCAGCCATAGCATCTTCCACGTATTTTTGAAGTGCCCGTTTTAAAGGACGTGCTCCGAATTTAGGATCAAAGCCTTTTTCCGCGATATAACTTTTGGCAGCAGGAGTAAGCCTGATATTATATCCAAGCTCTTTAACCCTGTTGTAAAGTCCTTTAAGTTCGATATCAATAATTTTGAAAATATCTTCTTTGGAAAGAGAATTAAACAATATAACATCGTCTATACGGTTAAGGAATTCTGGAGCGAAAGCTTTTTTTAATGCTGCTTCAATTATGCTCTTTGCATTAGCATCAACACTTGCCTTTTTTGCTGTGGTATCAAATCCGACACCACGGCCATATTCTGCAATTTGTCTCGATCCTATGTTTGATGTCATAATCAGAATTGTATTCCTGAAATCTATTCGTCTGCCGAGACTGTCGGTAAGACGGCCTTCATCCAAAACCTGCAGTAATATATGGAAAACATCAGGATGAGCTTTTTCTATTTCATCAAGTAAGACAACAGAGTAGGGTTTACGTCTTACCTTTTCGGTTAGCTGACCGCCTTCTTCATATCCTACATAACCGGGAGGCGCTCCGACAAGACGGGATACAGAGAATTTCTCCATATACTCACTCATGTCAATTCTTATTAATGAATCCTCAGAATCGAACAGATATTTGGCAAGAACTTTTGCAAGCTGGGTTTTACCAACTCCGGTAGGTCCGAGAAAGACAAATGTTCCTATAGGTTTGTTAGGATCTTTAAGACCTGCACGGTTACGCTGTATTGCCTGAACCACTTTCTTTATTGCATCATCCTGGCCTATAACACTTCCGGCAAGCTCAGATTCCATCTTAAGCAATCTGTTACCTTCGGTCTGGGCAATTCTGCGTACAGGAACACCAGTCATCATAGCCACAACTTCAGCAATATTTTCTTCGTCAACAATCTCACGTTTTTCGCTGATTTCTTTAATCCACTGATCTTTTGCCAGTTCTATCGAATTTTCAATTTCTCTTTCTTTATCACGCATAGAGGCAGCTTTCTCAAACTGCTGATCTTTAACTGCTTTCAGTTTTAATTCGCGTGCATTCTGCAAATCTTCTTCCAGTTTAATTATTTTATTCGGAACAGATGCTGTTGAAATGTGTACACGCGATCCGGCTTCGTCAAGAGCATCAATTGCTTTATCCGGCTGAGCCCTGTCACTGATATAGCGTAATGTAAGCTTAACACAGGCCTCAAGAGCTTTTTCGGTATAAGTTACTTTGTGGTGATCTTCATATTTTTCTTTGATTTTCCTGAGAATCATCAAAGTTTCTTCGGGACTTGTTGCCTCAACCATTACTTTTTGGAAACGACGCTCCAAAGCACCGTCTTTCTCGATGTTCTGTCTGTACTCGTCAAGTGTTGTTGCCCCGATACACTGAATCTCCCCGCGTGCAAGAGCAGGTTTTAACATATTGGCAGCATCAAGCGAGCCTGTTGTTCCGCCGGCACCGACTATTGTATGAATTTCATCAATAAACAGAATTACATCTGTGGCTTTTACCAACTCGTCAATAATGGCTTTCATTCTTTCTTCAAACTGTCCGCGGTATTTTGTACCGGCAACAATAGAAGCCATATCAAGAGTAATAACCCTTTTGTCAAATAAAAGATGTGAAACTTTTTTCTGAACTATTCTGGCCGCAAGACCTTCGACAATAGCAGATTTCCCGACTCCCGGTTCTCCTATAAGCACCGGATTGTTCTTTTTTCTTCTCGATAAAATCTGAGATATTCGTTCAATTTCAGTTTCACGGCCAACAATAGGATCTAATTTACCTTCTTCCACAGCCCGGGTTAAATCCACACCAAAACTGTCAAGAACAGGGGTGTCCGATTTAGCCTTGCCGGTAGCCGGTCTGCGCGTTGCCCCGGGATCAGACGAAGAAGAGCCGTACGGACTTCCGAGATTATCGTCATCTTCGTCATCATCATCTTCCTGACCTGCAGAGCCTGTAAAAGAGTCCATTTCCATACTCATTTTTACCATGTCATACTCTATGTTAAACTCATCCAGCAGTTGAGAAAAACGACTTGGGACCTTAAGTATTGCCAACAACAAATGACCTGTGTTTACTTCGTCACTGTTAAGGGAAATAGCTTCTGAATACATAAATTTTTGTATTCTCTCCGTAGTCTTTGTAGGAACAACCTTATCCATGTCATCCATGGTAAGTTCATTATTAATATTTTTAACGTGGGTTTCGATTTTTAATCTCAGCTCGTGAATGTTAACATCCAGTTCCTTTAAAATATCTATTGCCTCACAACTTGTTTCACGCAAAATTCCCAAAAACAAATGTTCAGGTCCCAGATAATCATTTCCTAAACGTATTGCTTCCTCTTTACTGTATTGTATCACATCCAGCAGCGATTGCGAAAATTTTCTTTTCATATATATCCTAAATAATTTCAATTTATAAAAATACAAAACAAATCATTGTTTGTTTTGTATTTAGCTAAAAATTTTTGCAAAATTACAAAATATTTTGATATGGTTCGTAAACAGGCTGTTTCAAAGCTAAAACTTCTGTCAGAAGTATTTGGGAATCTTCTTATTTCAGGCATTATTGCGTCTTCTGCACGGGGTATTACTCTCCGGTATTCTATCTTCTGACAGGTTAAAAGTCCCGGGCTTCTGTCTAATACCTTAAGACTTTTATAAACATAAATTGTTGAAAAGTAACAGATTTTCACGTTGGTCATACCAAACAAAAATTGTATTTTTATGCACTTTTGTAAAAAACAGTAACATATTGAATTATAGTAATATAGAATTTTAAATCAAAGGATTATGTCGGAAGAAGGAAGAGGATCAAGAATCCTGACGATTAATATCGAAGATGAAATGAAATCGGCTTACATTGATTATTCAATGTCAGTCATAGTATCCAGAGCATTACCCGATGTTCGCGACGGTTTAAAACCGGTACAGAGAAGGATACTTTACGGTATGTCAGAGTTAGGATTATTATCAAACAGAACATATAAAAAATCTGCGAGAATTGTTGGGGAAGTTTTGGGTAAATATCACCCTCACGGTGACTCATCAGTTTATATGGCAATGGTACGTATGGCTCAGGAATGGTCTTTACGTTACATGCTTGTTGACGGACAGGGAAACTTTGGATCGGTTGACGGTGACAGCCCTGCTGCAATGCGTTATACTGAGGCTAAAATGGCAAAAATTGCTGATGAAATTCTGGCAGATATTGACAAAGAAACTGTCGATTTCCAGTTTAACTTTGACGATTCACTGGAAGAACCAACTGTAATGCCAACCAGATTACCGAACTTACTCATTAACGGGGCAAGCGGTATCGCGGTAGGTATGGCAACCAATATGGCTCCGCATAATCTCGGACAAACTATAGATTGTATAGTTGCTTACATCGAAAATCAGGAAATTACTGCCGGAGAACTTGCTCTTATAATGCAGGCTCCTGACTTTCCGACCGGAGGTATTATTTACGGAATAGAAGGCGTCAGAGAAGCTTATGAAACAGGTAGAGGAAGGGTTGTTATACGATCTAAAACTGAAATTGAAGTTGTTGAAAACGGCCGTGAAAGAATAATTATTACCGAGATTCCATATATGGTTAATAAGGCTGAACTCATTATTAAAATAGCCGATCTTATTAACGAAAAAAGAATAGAAGGAATCTCTAATATCAACGACGAATCGGATCGTACAGGTATGCGTATCGTTATTGATATCAAACGTGATGCTGTCGCAAATATCGTATTGAACAAATTATACAAGTACACTGCTCTTCAGTCATCTTTCAGCATCAATAATATTGCGCTTGTTAAAGGCCGCCCCATGATGCTTAACCTGAAAGATCTTGTAAAATATTTTGTTGAACACAGACATGAAATAATTGTAAGAAGAACACAGTTCGATCTCAAAAAAGCGGAAGAGCGTGCACACATTCTCGAAGGTCTTATTATTGCCAGCGACAATATCGATGAAGTAATAAGAATAATCAGAGCTTCAGGTAGTCCTGATGAAGCCCGTGAGTCTTTAATGGCCAGATTCAACCTTTCTGATCTGCAATCAAGAGCCATTGTTGAAATGCGTTTACGTCAGTTAACAGGACTGGAACAGGATAAGCTGAGAGCCGAATACGGTGAGATAATGGAAAAGATTGCTTACTATAAAGAGATTCTCAGTAATCTTAATCTTCGTATGCAGATTATTAAAGATGAAATGATTGAGATTAAGGAAAGATATGCAGACAAGAGAAGAACAGAGATTGTCTATGCATCCGAAGAACTTAATCCTGAAGATTTTTATGCCGACGAAGATGTTGTAATTACAATTTCACATCTGGGGTACATAAAACGTACAGCCTTAACCGAGTTCCGTGCCCAAAACAGGGGAGGAGTTGGTTCCAAAGGATCAACCACCAGGGATGAAGACTTTATTGAGCATATGTTTGTTGCAACAATGCATAATACCTTATTATTATTTACCAAAAACGGGAAATGTTACTGGCTTAAAGTTTACGAAATTCCGGAAGGCTCAAGAACATCCAAAGGTCGTGCAATACAAAACATAATTAATATAGAACCTGATGATGATGTAAAAGCATTTATGAATGTTGAATCTTTAAAAGATGAAGAATACATCAACAACTCATATATTATAATGTGTACAACCAAGGGAGTCTTTAAGAAAACCAAACTTAAAGAATACTCACGTCCACGCCAGAATGGTGTATTTGCAATAAATGTACGCGAAGGAGACAGCTTGCTTACTGCAAATCTTATTGAAGAAAAACCCGGTGATGAACCTGTAAACATTATGATGGGAGCACGTAACGGTAAAGTAATCCGCTTCCCGCACGACCTTGTAAGACCAATAGGAAGAACTGCCACAGGTGTTAAAGGTATCAGCCTTGCAGAAGATGATGTTGTAATAGGAATGATTACTGTCAGACCTGATCAGGAAATACTTGTAGTATCTGAAAACGGGTACGGGAAACGCTCAAGTATTGACGATTACCGTATTACAAACCGTGGCGGAAAAGGTGTCAAAACCATTAACATTACCGAAAAAACCGGAAAATTAATTGATTTGTCAGCGGTAACCGATAATGATCACCTTATCATAACAAACAAATCAGGTATAACCATCAGACTGGCAGTAGAATCTCTGCGTGTAATGGGACGTGCAACTCAGGGAGTAAGGCTTATAAACCTGCGCGATGATGACGCTATAGCTTCTGTTGCTAAAATAGAAAACGGCGCTCTCGAAGAAAAGAATGCTGTTGCTTCTGATGATATAAATGATGAAAACGGAGACACTATTAATAACGAAACCCCTGATACAACAACAGACACAGAAAATATTGCCCCTCAGGAGTAATATTTGGCAAAGTGTTTGTATATTTGTATCCGGATTATAATTTATGAAATTAAAATACATTATTATGAAAAAGTTAAGTTTATTGTTTGTTCTTTTCGCTTTGAGTTTTTCTCTCTTAGCTCAAAAAAATGCAGTAACAAGCGCATGGAGCTACCTGAAAGACGGATTTCTGGATGATGCAAAAAAGTCTATTGACAAAGCAGAATTAAATGCTGACACCAAAGATTGGTACAAAACCTATTATTTCAAAGGGCAGATTTATCAGGAAATTGGGATTTCAGAAAAACCGAAATACAAAGCTTTATGTACCGATTGTCTTGACATTGCATACGAAGCTTACATCAAAGCAATCAAATTAAATTTTATAAACCCTGAATATCGCAATCTGGATCTTACTTCTGAGACAGGGTTAATGCAATTTGTAAAAATTCTGAGTGCTCAGGATGAAAAGAATTACGAAAATACCGAAGCTCTTTATGACATTATTGGCAACAGGTTCCCTGCATTATCAAATGCTTTTATAAATCAGGGAGTTTCTAAATACCAGACTAATGATTACGAAGGAGCTTATACAAACTTTGAAAAAGCTGTAATGATTGCAACCTTATCATTTAAAGCAGACACTCAGTTGTACTATTTCGCTTCTCTGGCTGCAATGAAAGCAAATAAATTTGAAGAAGCTGTTCAGCTTAATGACATGCTTATCCAATTGAAATTCGGAGCAAACGATGATGAAAGAGTAGGTATTTACCTCAATCAGGCAGTAGCCTACAAAAACATGGGAGACACTGTAAAAATGTTGGGTATTTTGGAAAAAGGTATTGAGGCTTATCCTAATGCAAACTATCCTTTGGTAATAGAAACTTTCAACTATTATGTAAACAAAGGTGAAAATGAAAAAGCTTTCGAATATATCAATATGGCAATTGAGAAAAACCAGAATGATGCTCAGTTTTATGTAATCCGCGGAACTTTACTTGAAGAAATGAAACGTAAACAGGAAGCTCAGTCAGATTACGAAAAAGCAATTTCTCTGCAACCTGAAAATTTCGATGCAAACTATAGTTTGGGAGCATTTTATTACAATACTGCTGTTGATACCCTTGATTGGGCGGATAAAAATATTCCTATCAACAAATTTGCAGAACTTGACAAATACAAAGACATTGCCAACGGATTTTTCAGACAGTCTTTACCATATCTTGAAAAGGCTCTTGCTCAGCAAGCTACTAACGTAAACGTTCTGAGTACTCTTAAGACCATTTATTACAGACTTGGTGAAATGGAAAAATACAACGAAATTTCTGCTAAAATCAATGCACTTACAGAATAAAGACACAATAAAGCAAACAAAAAAGCTGTTCTTTTAAGAGCAGCTTTTTTTTGTATTGTAAACCAAAACCAATTTTTATGAAAAAACTTATTCTGTGGTTAGTATGTTTTAATACAGCCATAATATCCTATTCACAAATTGATGTTACCAATGCTATTAATTTTCTCAAAGACGGATTTTTAGATGATGCCAAGGCTTCTATTGACAAAGCAGAAAACAATGTAAAAAGCAAAGAATCGTACAAAACTTATTATTACAAAGGATGGATATATCAGGAGATAGGTGTTTCGGAATCTCCCAAATACAAAAAACTGTGTGACAATTGCTTTGATATTGCGTTTGAAGCTTACTTAAAAGCATTGAAATACAATTTTGTAAATCCTGAAAATCAGAATCTTGATTTAAATACAGAAACCGGACTTATGCAATTTGCAAAAATCATCAGTACTCCTGATGAAAGAAATTATAAAAATACCGATGTCCTGTATGACATTATTCTAAATAAACTTCCCGCATTGTCAAATGCATTTTTCAATCTTGGAATTTCTGATTATCAGGAGAAAAATTATGAAAAATCATATCTGAACTTTGAAAAAGCCGTAACAATTGCAACAATATCATTTAAAGTTGATACTCAGTTATATTATCTAACATCTCTTGCAGCACTTAAATCCGAAAAATATGAAGAGGCTTTAAAATACTGCGATCTTCTCATTGCACTCAATTACGGGAACACAAATGAAGAAAAGGTGGCAAACATACTTAACAAAGCAATAGCGTTAAAAAATTCAGGCGAAGAAGAAAAAATGCTTAGCACTCTTGAAAAAGGAATTGAAGATTACCCCGATGCAAATTATCCGTTGATAATTGAGAACTTCAACTATTTTGTAAAAAAGGGAGAAAACAAAAAAGCTCTTGAATACATAAATATTGCTATTGACAGAAATCCTGAAAATGCTTCGTTAATTCTGATAAGAGGGACTCTGTTTGAAGAGCTTAATCTTAAGCAGGAAGCCATGAATGATTATTTAACAGCTATTTCAAAAGATCCTGACAATTATGACGCAAATCTTAACCTTGGAGCTTTTTATTTTAACACAGGTGTTGATACTTTACAATGGGCCGAAACAGAAATTCCGGTAAACAAGCCGGAAGAATATGCCGGATACAAGGAAATTGCCAACGGACTTTTCAGGCAGGCATTACCTTATCTGGAAAAAGCCGACATTATGAAACCTGACAGGCCCGAACTTATGGCAACATTAAAAACTGCTTACTACAGATTAGGCGAAATGGAGAAATATTATGAAATTTCTGCAAAAATTGATGCCCTGGCAAAATAACTCCAGGAACAGCATCTGTGAACAGCAATTTTTTATTCACAATCAACCGAATATTTTGCTATTCACTTGTAGAAACAAACGCTTTTCGTTTACTTTGTACTTTAATAAAAAATTATTATTCCAATGAAAACACTCATTAAAAATATAAAAGAATTAGTACAGGTTGACGACAACGCGGCATTACTTGTAAGAGGTAAGGATATGGCAGAGCTTAATACAATTAAAGATGCATATTTGATTATTAATGACGAGCTTATTGAAGATTATGGTAAAATGAGTGATTTTACTGAAGAAAAAATGGGAGACTGCGACGAGTACAACGAAATAGATGCTACAGGGAGAATGGTATTCCCTTCATTTTGCGACTCACACACTCACCTAGTTTATGCAGGAAGCAGAGAAATAGAATATAGCGACAAAATAAGGGGCCTTAGTTACGAAGAAATAGCCAAGAGGGGAGGAGGCATACTTAATTCAGCAAAACTTCTTCACGAAACCAGCGAAGATGAACTTTACGAACAATCTCTGGAACGAGTTCATGAAATTATTTCACAGGGGACAGGCGCAGTAGAGATTAAAAGCGGGTACGGACTCAATACCGAAGATGAAATAAAAATGCTGAGAGTAATAAAAAGGCTTAAGGAAACTACACCGCTTATTATCAGATCAACATTTTTGGGAGCACATGCTGTTCCTCAGGAATACAAAGGAAATCAGGATGAATATGTAGATGTTATTATTAACGAAATGATTCCTCAGATTGCAGCCGAAGAGCTTGCCGATTATATTGACGTATTTTGTGATAAAGGATTCTTTACTGTTGAACAGACTGACAGAATTTTAATGGCCGGAATGAAATACGGGATGAAAGCAAAAATTCATGCCAACGAATTGGCAAAATCAGGAGGTATCCAGGTAGGAGTAAAATACGACGCACTTTCTGTTGACCATATTGAATATACCGGTGATGAAGAAATAGAAGCATTGTTAAACAGCGATACAATGCCTACAATTCTTCCCGGAGCCGCTTTTTTCCTTAATATGCCCTATGCTCCGGCACGTAAAATGATGCAGTCCGGGTTACCAGTTGCAATTGCATCTGACTTTAATCCGGGATCTTCGCCAAGCGGAAATATGAAATTAATGATGTCATTTGCATGTGTTAATTATAAAATGTTGCCGGAAGAAGCAATTCATGCAACTACCATCAATTCGGCATACGCCATGGGAATCAGCGATATTGCAGGTAGTATATCGCGTGGAAAAATTGCAAATTTATTTATTACAAACGAAATTCCGACTTACCAGTATTTACCATATGCGTATGGTTCTGAACTTATAAACATGGTAATTCTTAAAGGAGAAGTTCTGTAGCGTTCGTTTGCCGATAATTTAGGGCTGTTTACAGAATTAATTTATAATAATTCTGAAATTTTTTGTTCTTTTGATAAAAAAATTTTAACAAGCTGTAACTATTGAATCACTTAAATCGTTATCTTGTTGTTTTAAAAATTTAAATTATGGAAACCAGAGAATTGATTATCAAAACTTTAAAGGAGAATAAAGAGTTAAAAGCGTCTGAAATAGCTGAAAAAACAGGCTTAGATAAAAAAATTGTTGATAAAGAAATCGAGAAACTCAAAAAAGAAGAATTGATTATTTCGCCTAAAAGATGTTATTGGACTGCGAAATAATTTTAATTATTAACCAAAATTTTTTCGATTGTTAACAAAAAAACAACCTGATGAAAAAATATTTTATATTTATAATCGGTGGAATTTTATTTCTGGCGATGCTTTGTTCGTGCTCAGGTAAAATTAATTCTACCGAGAAGCTTATGGAAGCCATTTCCAAAAAATACAACGGAAAATGGTTCAGGCAAATAAAATTCAGCCAAACCACCAGTTTCTATGAGGAAGATACTGTCTATAAAACCGAAAGATGGATTGAAGAATATATTTATCCGTCTCAGCTTATAATTAAAGTTAATCATGAGAACAGCCTGGACGGACAGTTGTACAGGAATGATTCCATTTATGTTTTTAAGGACAACGAAATAAAATATCAGGCTAAAGCTACTCACGATCTGGTCATTTTAAGCATGGATATATATAACATGACCAAAGATGAAATAATGACCAGACTAAGCGGATTAGAATACGATCTCAGCAAATTCCATGAAGCAACTTATAATAACCGCAAAATATATGTAATCGGTGCCGAAAAAGGAGATTCTACGTCAAATCAGCTATGGTATGATGCTGAAAATCTGTACTTTATAAAAATGACAAAAAATACAAAAAACGGATTACAGGAAGTCTTTTTCAGCGATTATATAAATATTGAAGGACAAGGCTGGATAGAACAGGAAATAGTTTTTAAAATAAACGGAAAAACATATTTAAAAGAAAAATACTACAATATTCAGATTCCGACAGAAACAAAAAAAGAAATTAATGTAAGTGATTTTAAAAATTTCAATATTTCATTGGAAAGAACTGTTCAGTACATTATTGAATACGGAATCTGTAATCAGGGAAAACGTGTTTTTGTAATGCTGTGGGATAATTTACCCGGATAGTTTTCTTATTATAAAGGATTTTAGTTTAAAGAGTTTAAAATATCGGATTCTGAGAGCCTTTAAAAAACAAAGATAAATGTCGTATAATTTATATTATGTTAAATAGGATATTATAAACCTGACTCCCGGCTATAAAATGTTCCTTTATAATTTCTGTGATAAATAGCGGATTATTTATGACTCATCCCTTTTTTATCAAGGTCTTTCTCCGTCATTCTTCTTAACAATTTGTGTATAAACGTTAAGACTGTTCAAATTTACAATATGAATATCCTTGTAAAAATAATTCAGTATTTTATCATATGTGTATCCTCTTGATGCCATAATCATTGCACTTTCCTGCGATAATCCGACTCCATGTCCTGAACCTTTTCCGTTTACAGTAACAACACCGCTTTTATCCAGGCTCATATTAAAATATGACGATTTCCAGCCCAAATCACTGCGTACAGCCGCAAGCTTAACAGAATCATTACCAATTTTAAAAGCTGATATTCTTGAATTTGGCATACACACGATTAAATCCTTGACTAATTTGCTGTCAGCGGCTTTAAGGCCTTTTTTTACAAGAAATGCCTGCCATTCTATACCAGGCATCAAAAGTTTCCACGAATAATTTTTACCGTAAACAGCAAATGTATCACTAACAGGTTTAAGATAGTCGGCTTTAACATTAACAACATTACGTCCGTCTGCCGTAAGACCGCCACTGTTAAGATGATAAAAAGATTGTATAATATTCATGTATTTATCTACCATTACCAGATTTGTGGTTTTTTTGGCAGCCTGAATAATTACTCTGTTTGTTGATTTATTTTTATAGAGCTGACAATGAGATCCGTCACAAAAATCAAAGCCTTCGGCACCATGTTTAGACAGGTTAAACAATGTAAAAGTCCTTAATACCACTGACATTGCTTTAAAATACTCTTCCGAAGCCAGCGCTGCACCTTCTGCTTCGACTATACCTGCTACATATGAATCCAGAGGCACATAATTAATAGCAAAAATATTAAAGTTATCGCGTTTTATTTTAAGCCAGCCTTCGAAACAACGGGCCGCTTCTACAGAACCTGTATAATTTACAAAAAAAGAAGCTTCTCCAGAATTTACAATACGGATATCTTTATCGGTGGCAAAAGCCTTGGTACGGTTACGATAAACAAGATAATCAGATTCTTTTACAATGTTGATATTATTGCCTGTTTCAACTGTATCAATCAACTTTTTATCATCATATACGAGATATTTTCCTTTCTGAACAGTAACAGTAATCCCTTGCGGCTTTCTGTCATAAAAAAGTGCAACAGACACTTCCTGAGCAGAAACAATGCCGGCAAAATTTAAGAATACTACAACTGTTAGAATTCTATTCATTCATTACTTTAGTTAACATATTTTCGGCTATCCTCTTGTAAATACCCGGTTGATTCAATTCGTTATACAAAGATATGTAATTTTCTTTTATTGACCGGAGATTTTTTCCTTCCGGCAAAATATTTTTTAATTCTGCCACCAGATTACCTACAGTTAAATCGTTTTGTATTAACTCCTTAACTGCCGGTTTGTCAAGTATTAAGTTAACCAATGAAATGTATTTTACATTGGCAACAAACCTTGCAATGGCGACCGAAACTTTACCTCCTTTATAACAAACAACCTGAGGCAAACCGAATAATGCGGCTTCTAAAGTTGCAGTTCCTGATGTTATTAATCCGGCAACCGAATGCGACAATATCTCATAAGTTTGTCCGAAAATAACTTTTATTTTTGATTCTTTCAGTATTTCATCGTAAAAATCCTGTTCTATTGCAGGAGCTCCGGTAATAATAAAATTATAATCCGGAAATTTTAAAGCAACTTCGGCCATTACAGGCAACATATGTTTTATTTCCTGCCTCCTGCTTCCTGCCATCAGTGCTATTACAGGGTTCTGATTCAGTCCGTTCGCTATTCTGAATTCTTCAATACTTTTCTTTTTATAATTATTTGCAATGTCAACCAACGGATGTCCGAAATACTCCACTCCCACGCCGTATTTTGCATAAAATTCCTTTTCAAAAGGGAGAATTGTGTACATTCTGTCAACATAATCACGTATTTTATAAACTCTTCCGGCTTTCCACGCCCAAACATTCGGAGAAATAAAATAAAGCGATTTAAAACCTTTTTCTTTTACCCATTTGGCCATACGAAGATTAAAGCCGGGATAATCGACAAAAATAACTGCATCTGGCTTAAAATCAAGTATTTGCTGTTTGCAAAGTTTGAAGTTCTTTTTTATGGTAGCGAGATTTTGTAGCACTTCGACAAACCCCATAAATGCCAGTTCACGAATATGTTTCCGCACATTCATGCCCTGTTTTTGCAGTAAATCTCCTCCCCAACCTTCAAATTCGGCTTCTCTGTCAATAAGTTTTATCTGTTCGGCAAGGTGCGAACCGTGTAAATCACCGGAGGCTTCTCCTGCAATAATAAAATACTTCATTATGCAAATTTTAGTACTACAACCAATAACGTATAAATCATTACAGATATTATAACTCCTTTGATTGCATACCAGTAATCAAGTTTTTTAAAAAGGAAAAACAATAAAAGATTCGGCAAAACACAAATGCTGAAAACTGCTATAAATGATCCTGTTTCATACAAAGTTTCCAGAAATTCGCCAAACCCCAGTTCTTTGCTTTTCATCAACATAAAAAGATAATAAATACAAAAACTTATTAACGGTAAAACCATTCCTAATATCAGGCCTATAAATGGTTTATTGTACTTTTTGATCATGTTTGGTTTTGCGTCCATAATTATTTAATTCTTTTTTTAAGTTCGTTTATAGTGTTATATTCGGTAAAATCAATTTTTACAGGAACTACCGACGCATAATTATTTGCCAATGCCCATTCATCAGATTCTTCATTTCCAGGTTCAAAATTATGAAAATCTCCTGTAAGCCAATAATAATCTCCACCGTAAGGGTCCGTTCTTTTATCAAACTCTTCTTTCCATACTCCTGTTGTTTGCTTACAAATTTTAAATCCCCTGTAATTTTTCTCGTCTGTAACAGGAAAATTTACATTAAGAGAAACCTGTGGTGGCAGACCGTTCTCCAAAACGTCTTCTATTATTTTGGTTCCGTGTTTTACTACAAGACTAAAATCTGCATCTTTTGAATGATCAAGAACCGAAAATCCTATTGACGGAATACCGTAAAGACTGGTTTCAATTGCAGCACCCATAGTTCCGGAATATATTACACTTATAGCGGAATTTGAACCGTGATTTATCCCGGAAACCATCAGATCCGGCTTACGTGGCAACAACTGGTTTATTGCAAGTTTAACGCAATCTACCGGAGTTCCTGATACTGCAATAATACTCAGTTCTGTCCCGATTTTAATTTTTCTGGTTCGTAAGGGTTCAAGCAGGCTTATTGAATGACTCATTCCTGACTGACCTTTTTCCGGAGCAACAACAAACACATCTCCATATGGTAAAACCATGTTTATCAAATTCTCCAGCCCTCTTGCATCAACGCCATCGTCGTTTGATACCAATATTAATTTTCTGTCTTTCACTCTAATCCTAATTATATTGCAAAAATAGTAATAGAAGTTGTCGTTTCCTTTTAATAATCAGTTAGTTTTCAACAATTTATTGATGAAAATAATTTTTATACTCATTTAAAATTTTTAATCCGCTTATCAGGCAATAAATTAAAGTCGTAATACTATAATTCCAACAGCATTCCGTCTTCTGCTCCGACAGTGTTTTCAAAGACATCTGATGCTTCTTTGACTAAAGAATCTACATCTTTATAACGCGATGAAAAATGCCCGACTACCAGTTTTTTTGAATTCGTATGAATTGCAATTTCTGCTGCCTGTTTTGCAGTGGAATGAAAAGTTTCCTTTGCCATATCCTTTAAATCAGATGCAAATGTCGCTTCATGATAAAGCAAATCAACATCTGAAAAATATGCGGTCAGATTCTTTAACGGCAAAGTATCCGTGCAAAACGCGTACGAACGTACTGCTCCGGCTTTGGTGGTAAGTTCCGAATTTTTTATTATTTCTCCGTCTTCATCAATCAGATCCTCCCCTGCTTTTATTCTAAGAATCTCTGAGACCGATAATTCGTATCTTTCTATAACATCCTTCCTGATATTTTGCTGTTTTTGTTTTTCGATAAACAAAAAACCAAAAACCGGTTTGCTATGCTTTAGCGGGAAGCTGTAAACTTCAAAGAATTTATTCTCAAAAATAAGATTTTTACCATCTGCAGTCAACGGATGAAAGTTGATTTTGTACTTAAGCTCATCATTATTAAGACTGAGAACTGTTTCATAAATTTCTTTAAGTTTTGCCGGAGCATAAATATTAAGAGCCTGCTTACGCCCCAACAGATTAAAACTCGACAAAAGTCCGAATATCCCGTAAATGTGGTCTCCATGCAGGTGAGATATAAAAATATTCTGCAATCTTCCCAAAGGTACGCTGAATTTTCTCATTTGCATCTGAGTTCCCTCGGCACAATCAATCAGATAAGGTGTTTCGTTATATGTTACCACCTGGGCAGTAGGCATGCGTGTAGATGTAGGTAAAGCAGAACTGCTGCCCAATATGCGGATATTAAATTTCATTTGTTTTTGTTTTGCAAATTTTGGCCTAAAAATACACTAATTATCGCATTTTTGCTTTATCCGGAAAAGATATCCCTTAATTTTTATATTATTTTTTACTTTCTGATTGCTACAGAATCAGATCATGCAGATTATTATTCAAAAATATTCCCGGGCGGAATCCCTCCTGCTTTAATAATAGAGTCATTTCTTTCCTGTCTTTTTTGATAATAGTCTTCGAATATTTTAACATTATCAATCTGAAGGTTTTCAATTACATATTTATTCCATTTATTCATTTCAGAGACTTTCTTACCGAAATCAACATCATACATGTATTTGTAAGTTAATATTTCCATATCTTCTTTTGTCTTGTAATAAAGCGAGTCGATTTGTTTTAAAGTAAGATTTTTCATGTCAAGTTGTTCCTGCATCTTTCTTCTTTCAATCTCACAAATGTCAAAATAAATATTTACAAACGAGTTGGTATAATCTTTAACCATCAACCTGTAAAATGAGTTTGCCTCGTCAAAAACAGTGTATGAATTACATAAAACAGAATCCCCGTATTGATTAACGTCAAGTAAAATCTGGATTTTTATTTTACAAAGCTGATCTGTCGTGTAAGCTGAAATTTCTGCCTGTGTTGCTGTTTTATTCTGCGGCATTGTTTTATCTATAAATACCCTTCTTCCTGGTTGCCAGAATGTAAACTGACCCAAATAAGTATTGTCATAACCATAGAACCAGAAAGAAGAATCAACAACAATTTGTTCAGTTACCTTTCGCAGAAAATCACGGCCATAGTTTCCTTCTGTAAAATTTAACTGATAGCCGTTATCGGCAAAGAAACCTATTTTTGCTTTCTGACCATCGGTAAGAAGCATTGCAGAGTTATTATCCCAGAAAATTTTGTTATACGGAATAAGAGACAATTTTGCATAATCTCCTATCCAGCTATCATAGTCAAAATATGGTAAAATGAAAGTGCTTTCATAATCATAAAAATATAAAACAGCTTTTGAATGCGTGATCCTCGCCGGTTCTTCCAGACTTTTGTTACTGAAAGTGAGTGCACCACCTGTTACCGAGTGATATCTGAGGCTGTAATCAAAAACAATATAATCGGGAAATGCTCCTTCTTCAGTAATTCTGAATGACTGTATAATGTCCATATTTACACTGTCAATTCTATCTTCTACTACCGATTCAAAAGGATGTATTTTTGCATCAGCCACATGAAGTTTTACTTTAAGTAAAAGCATAGTTTCCTTGTCAATCCATATTTCTCCGGAAAAAATGCTGTTTTTGTACTGTTTCGGGGTAAAGGCAATATTAATAATAGAACTGTCCGAATAAACAAGATTCAGATCAAAATCTTTTATCATATCTTTTTTATTTAATTGCGTGGGAATAAGAGGAAAATAACAGTTGTTAACGAAAAGATTCAGCCTTCTGATAGCATTTGAAGTTTCCAGATTCCGGTAAATCCTGTTATCTAAAACGGACAGCCCGATCCTGCCGTTTTTTAAGAACAAATCAATTATCCTCTGACCTTTTAAAAAGCCGTTGTAATAACATTCCAGTAATTCGGCAGGCTGCTCTCCTATTTCTGTCTCCAGCCCGTAATAAACTTTAGAAACGGCTTCGGGATCGTTTCTCAGCATACTTTTTTTGCATTTTAACAAAATATCGTACAAATATTCGTCACCGGCATGAATTGTTACTTCCTGCAATGCCAGTCCCTGTTGCAACAATAATATCTCACTTTTATTCAATAATAATCTTGCGGGAATTACCTGTGTCTCATAACCAAGGTAAGAAAATACCAATACATCTTTTTCTATGTCTGCCGAAATGCTGAAAACCCCGTCAGCATTAGTTATAGTCCCTTTTGATTTGCCCTGAACAGACACATTGCAATATGCAAGAGGTTCTTTTGTACCCGCATCTTTAACATGTGCCTTTATATAAGTCTGTGCAAAGCTGCACAACGACAAAAAAAGGAATATGAATACGATTCCTGCTTTCATTGCAAATTGATTAAAACATACTGTTTTTATTCTAAACTCATATCTTAAACTATTTATTCTACTTCAGAAATAATAGCCACATAATTTTTTCCGTATTTTTTTGCACATTTGGGACAGGTTGTGTACCACATGTACATTTTTTTCATTTTAAATCCTTTATTTTTTAAAGTTTCGTCATAATCTGCACACCAGTCTCCTGTATCATTAAATTGACCTTCATAAATTTTACAATAATAATTTCCTGAAAGTAAGACATTTTCAGCATCTGGAATTTCTTTATCAACTGCCAGATAAATATCCATATTCCATTTGGATGTATGATCTGACAGACAAAGCCATTCCTGTACAGCCGCATTTGCGGCACTTACTTTCTCATCAAGTCTCTTAATAACCTGTCCGAAGTTGACAGGCATGTTAAATATCGTACTAACTTTTGCTTTGATAAATCGTTTGTCTTTCCATTCAAATAATCGATTATCCCACTCTTCCGGTTCAAACTGAGGGCAGCAAATTAATTCCTCTTTTTCGATTGTCATAAATGTTTGTTTTTGTTTTTAGTTATTTAAATTGATTTTTTTAACATATTATAGAACTCTGTTAACTCTTTCATACGACTTTTGTCAAGTTCGTGCCATCTGATACCCTGAACAGCTCCCTCCAAAGCATACAACTGATTAATGCAGACGTTTTCATCAATAGCAGCCAGTTTTATAAAAACTTTTTCACTTCCTGCCCATTTTAACTGCTCAGGAGAATCAATTCCGGCAATTTTTAATTTGTCAGCAAGAGCCCTGCCTATATTGTGAAGAGATGACAGTTCCATCTTATTAAATTGTGTATTTTACTTTTAAAACATCTCATTTGCATATTCTCAAATGCAAAATATTTTCTCACGGTTTTATTAAAAATTTGTAAAACCAATACGTCACAAATTTAAAAACAATGTTGATTATTTTGTTAAAACAAACAAAATAATATTTAAATTAATATATTAAATCATACACAACAAAAAAAAACCGCTCATAATCAGGATGTTTTAAGATTATGATTACAAATTGTTAATAAATATAATTAAAATTAATAGTATTAAAAGCAACCTGTAAGAAAATATTTCGTAATAATATAAGTCCTTGTTAAGTATTTACTTAAAACCAACTATTATGAAAAAGCAAGTTTTACTTTTACTCGTATTAATGTTTGGCTTTCTGACGGTTTTTTCGCAGGAAGAAAGAGCATTTCACTTTACCCCTGACACGACTTACCTGCCGGATGGTTCGGGAGTAAGTTACACAACAACAATTATGGTTGACGGTTATGTTGCCGGGCAAACACTGAACTCGCTAAACGAATTTCTGGGAATATGTGTTAATATGGAACATTCATATCTGGGTGATTTAACTATTTCGTTGTCTTGTCCTGATAATACAACGGTAATCCTTGAGAATCAGGGTGGCGGCGGAACAAATTTAGGAATTCCTCTTCAGGGAGATGGTGATGGTCCCGGTGCAGGTTATGACTATTGCTGGAACAGTAATCCTGAATATGGGGTAATGAGCAGTGAAGCCAGTAGCTTCACAACATTACCGGCAGGTTCTTACACTTCATTTGAACCATTCAGCAATTTTTTAGGATGTCCTTTAAACGGGCCATGGACAATTGTTGTTACCGACCATCTGGCCATTGACGATGGTTATATTTTTAACTGGGGAATTAATTTCGCTGCAAATCCAGGCTGTTTCACAATGCTTACAGGCCGTATTTATGCTGACATGAATTCCAACGGCATTTTTGACGAAACAGACTTCCCTTTACCGGGAATTACACTGCAGGCTGACCCGGGTCCTTATTACGGCATTACAGATTCTAACGGTTATTACCGTATATGGGTTAATCAGGGAATTTATTCGGTTCATCAGGTTGGTGTTGAATTACCATGGGAACAATCCTACCCTGCAAGTCCGGACTATCATGTTGTAAATGTGCTTACAGACGAATATGATACAATTCCTGACCTTGATTTTATTAATATTGCAAATTCTTACTGCCCCGATTTAAGTGTTGACGTTGTTTTGGGAAGTCTTGGAATATGTTCTTACCCTACAATTCATGTAAGTTACGAAAATAACGGAACCATAGCCTCTGACAACACAACCATAGCCGTTGAACTGGACGAAAATCTGACATATCAATCAGGAGGAAATCTCATTTCCCAGGTTGGAAATATTCTCACTTTTAACGTTGGAACAGTCGGCATTGGACAATCCGGACATTTTACGATTACTGCTCAATATTCGTGCGATCCCGATCTGGCAGGTGCGACAGCGTGTGTATCTGCACACATTTATCCCGACGATCCTTGCGAAGAAGTGAGTGAAGAATGGGACCGCTCTTCAGTGTCTGTAGATGGAGAATGTGTTGGTGACATGCAGGTTTGCTTTACAATAACAAATACAGGAGAGCCGGGTGAAGGTGACATGGACGGAACTTCCGAATACAGAATATATGAAGACAATGTTCTGGTTTATACAGGAAGTTTTCAGATTGCCGGCGGAGATTACCTCGACATTTGCTGGCCTGCTACAGGAACAACAATCAGGCTCGAGGCCGATCAACGACCTTTCCATCCCGGCAACAGCCATCCTCAGGAAAGTGTAGAGAACTGCGGAAGCCCGGAAAATTCCCAGGGACAAATTATGGTTGTTCCTCAGGATGATGAAGACGAATTTGTAGAAATAGATTGCCAGGTGGTTCTTGCTTCTTACGACCCCAACGACAAAGCTGTTGTTCCTGAGGGACTTTTCACTCAGCATTTTATTGACACTACAGATGTACTCGAGTACACAATAAGATTCCAGAACACAGGAACAGCCCCGGCTACCAACATTATTGTAACAGATACAATTTCTGAATTCCTTGACGTTTCCAAATTCCACCACATGAGTTCAAGTCACCCATGTACTGTGGATATTCTTTACTCAAATATTGTTCGCTGGACTTTTACAAACATTATGCTGGCAGACAGCACAAACAACGAACCTGAAAGCCATGGTTACATCAAATTCAAAATTAATCAGGTTCCGGGAAATAATTTCGGGGATTTAATAACAAATAATGCGGCTATTTTCTTCGACTACAATTTACCGGTAATTACCAATACAGTATTTAATACTATAGGAAAAATGGGAGATATCACCTCTCCTGCCCCTGTAATTTATTCTGCCAACCGAAAAGTAAATGTTTATCCTAATCCCGGCAATTCTTTTGTATCGTTCGAAGTTAACTCTGACAATTACGATATAGAGATAGTAAATTTATCAGGCCAGAAAGTAAGAAGTATAACAGGCATTTCCAGTCCGGTTTATACAATGCAAAGAAGCGGAATGGCAAACGGAATATATTTCTACTCAATTACCGACAGTAAAGGTAAAATTGCCTCAGGAAAGTTGATTTTTGAGGAATAAGAAAAATTTGATAATTCCAATAAAAAAAGCAGGCATCTTGTGACCTGCTTTTTTTATTTCATTTATAATTTTAATTTTTATTTATAATTTCAATTGCTTTTTCCAGAAGTTCATCCCGGCCCTCTTTTATCCCGTTTATAGTAGGTTTAACTTCAATATCAGGCACAATGCCTGTTCTTTGTGTTTCTGTACCATCAGGATAATAAATACCTATTCCGCTAATCATAGTACGAATTCCTCCCGGCAAATAAATTTCCGAGACATCTCCGTCTGCTCCGGCAGTTGTTGAGCCTATAACAGTTGCATTAGGATGTGTACGATATGCCATTGTATGAAATTCTGCGGAACTTTGAGTAACTTCATTTACAATAATTACAACTTTACCTTTGTAGTAGTTTTTATTTTCACTTCCTGCTTTATTAGGGTTTCCGAATTTAAAAAGACCCGGACTATCGTAACCTGTAGAAGTAAACTTTACAAAATCAGTTGGTTCCGGTAATAAATAATTGCTTAATTTGTAAATAATAAACTCTGACGGATAGTTTCTTACATCTATTATCAAACCTTTTGTATTTTCAATATATTTCCATAATTCAGGTAAATATTTGCTTTTAACTGTTCCATTATTGAGGTAGGCAATATCATCATTTATCAATTTGAAGCATGTGTCATTATTCTTATAACTACGATAAATATCTATTTCATTTAAAGAATAAGTTTTTAAAATTGCATTGTATTCCTTTCCTTCCCGGGTAAACTCAACATTAATTGAAGAATCATTTGACCTTAAAATGTTTCTTGCCAGATTTCTCAATTGAGTCGGATAGTTCGATGCCGGAGTATATTTAAGGTTTTCGGAAATAATATCTTCCGGTGATTTATCATTTATCATTGTTATTATATCTCCTTTTTGCAAACCTGTTTCTTTAGCATATGCTTCATTATAAAAACCTGTAACCACAGGCTTATTTTCAATAATTTTTATTTCAGCAGCACTGTATTTTTTTCCAAAAAAACTATACAAGGCGCCACCACCACCCCAAACATTTGCATGAGTATCATGTATTCTTGCTATAAGCTCCAGCACTACAAGCTGATATTCCGTTTCGTTCCCCGCATAAACAAACTTTGGAATAAATTCCTCAAGTACTGTTTTCCAGTCTTCGCCTATAAGATTTTTGTAAGGGAAAAGATACTGAATTATATTCCAGTAACGATATAAGGACAGAATCCTGAATCCATCATCAGGATACACCATATCTGAGTATGCTTTCTCATTTGTAAATTCAGGGTTATTTATAAAAAGAGCTAATCCAAAATAGAAATTGCTGTTATCACGCTTTGCTCTTCTAACTTTTTCCAGTGACGATACCAGATCTGATGAAAAATCTGAGCTTTTAATCCAGTCCAAATCCGGTTTTATCTTTACATAGTCAGTATCGGCCAGCTTTTTTTGGTTTTCTTTAAACTTTCCAAAACTGTTAATCCAACTAACCAAAATTTTGTCTCTTTCGTCAACTGTACTTACATTAAGAATTTTTGGAAGGATTCTGAAGAGTTCATAATCCCAGTTAAATTCTCCTTTAGCAATGTTTGGATGATAGTATTTAAGGAATCCCCATATCAAACCAAGAGTTTTAATATTTTCTATCTGAAAATCAGTAAGAGAATCTATTTTTATTGCAGAACCATTGTCAAATTCCATGTCCTGAAATGGCGCACTATTCTGTTCATAAATCTTTGCTTCTGTAATATCATTACTATCAATGGTAATTTTAAGATCATCCATCCAGATTTTTCCTTTTCCTGCCAATAATCCGCCAAAATATATCTGCTCAGATTTTTCCGGCTTCATTTTTAACGTAATCGAAAACTGAGTCCAGTCGTTTGTTCCTGACACATTTTTCCCGCTCATATTACTGAAAGCTACGCCAGGATCTATTCTCATCCAGAGTCCGGCATATCCTTCTGATACATTTTCGGTTTTAATATAGCCGGAAAGAGTTATATTCTTTCCTTCGTAAATATGTGGTAATTTAGCAGTCCATGACATAAATGTAACATCTCCTTCAACATATTCAATTGAAACAGAATATTTCCCGCTTTTTACTATAAGAGAATCTACTGATTTTTTGTAATTGTTAGTTGTATTATTGTTCCAACCCACAGGAACACCGTTTTCAATTTGTTCAAAATCAAGATTTAAACTGAATTCAGACCTAACATTATTTTGTGCAAATAAGCCATAAAAAGGAATAATTGAGTTAAGTAAAAAACAAAAAAATATTTTTCTCATAAAGTGCTGTGTTTGTAAACTAAATAAAATTCAAACATTTTAATTTAGCAGGAAAAATACAAAATTTACAATACAGGTGCAATTTTAATTAAGTATTTTCATCGCCCTCTCATAATCCTGTAGCCCAGATTAAATTCGAGATATTCGGCAAGCATAAAGTTTACAGACCTTACTGCAACTCCCAATGAAAAGTTTTGTGTAAAGTAATACTTCACCCCCAGCCTCTGGTAAAGTTGTTTAAAGTTTCCATATTTATAAGAGACGGCATAAATACCTATTCCTCCGGTCAGGTTAAGATTCCCGATAATAAGTTCCGGCTGATAAATAAGTCCGGCTGTAAGATTATTCCACCCCACAGGTCCTGGAGTCCCGTCATTATTTGCAGTTAGCCCCCACCAGAAATTCAGATCAACTCCCGGACCGGACCGAAATGCATTTGAATGCTGTACAGAGTAATAAATTCCTAATCCCCCGATAGCAAAATAATTTGTGTCCAGTTCATGTTCGTTCAACTGGTGATCTCCATACTCAATCATAAAAATAATGTCATTGCTGCGATCCAAACGCCCTGGTGATTTGGTTGACCTTACATCAGGCCGGCCTGCAGGGTATAATTTCAACTCTACGGATGGAGAATAAAGGTTAAGCCCCCGGTTAGGACGTTCAAACCCACCGTTCGAGAAATGTGTAAAACAAAATCCGGCTCCTATGTCCATAAAGGAAGTTACTGGATAAGTAATATTTAATCCGGTATTGAGATAAACAGTCAAACCTGAACCTATTGCAAGATTCATAGGGTTACTTACAGGATCGTAATGGTTCCAGTGCCAGGCTATACCGAATTCAAAATCGGAGTAAACTTCCAGTTTCTTTAATCTTAACGCCGGAATTCCCAGAAACCCGAAAACAGAATACGGATTGCCAATTTCACTTGTATTAAAATCCCCATAATAAAAACCGACTCCGTAATACGGACTTTTGTAAACCTTTTGCCAATCGGTGTAACCGGGATTCTGCCAAAATATTTTTGCCGTTACCGATTTGTATCGGTCTATAGGTAACCCGGAAAGATTTTCACCACGCACAAAATCATTGGTTGGAATCACAGTTCCGTCACAAAAATTAAAACTTAATCCGGGATATTGTTTATTTCTAAAAATCCGGCCTTCGCTTTGAGAAAATGATAAAATGCTGATGAGTAGCAGAATAAAAAACAGGGAGCTTTTCATAAGCTAAGAATTATAATAGTGATATTCTGCAAAAGTATAGCAGTTAACAGTCTTTGTAAATACTGATTAATCAGTATATTGATGTGAATAATTATAACAATCCCAAACCTGATGCATAAGAAATTGCTTCAATTGAATTATTAGCTCCAAGTTTGTCCAGTATCTTCTGTCGGTGCGTGTTTACAGTATGAAGACTTATTGAAAGTTTATCAGAAATTTCTTTACTGAGCAAACCTTCTTTTACCAGCTTAAGAATTTCCGTTTCCCGCAAAGTAAGTTCCGGTTTTTGAAATTCTTTTCTTATACCGGCATTTTTTCCAAAGTTTATAGTCTTTCCGGTTTTAAAGTTCAACAACTGGCTGTTTAAACCTTCTTCAGATTTCTGGTCAGGAGAAATATCTATAATTCCTAAAGACAACCAAAGATTTCCTGAAATATCCAGTTCCAATATCTGATGCTGTTCTATTACCCTGAGATATTTATCTTCCGAATTTAATATCCTGAACTCATTTACAAGTTTATAGTTTGTTTTTTCTTCCGAGGAAAAGCGATAAAATAACTTTAATAATGATATCCCGTTTTCGGTTAATGCAATAAAGTCATCCGGATGAATTTTTGAATCAATAAAGTCCTTTTCCCGCTTGTCAATAAAACCTGACTCATAACCAAGAAAACGGCAAAAATTGTCAGAATAATAAATATGTTCTTTTTTATAATGATCGAAAACACTGATGCTGCTGTTCCCTATTACAGAAAGCTGTTGCAACATAGTTTTATGTTTCTCCGCAACAGAATAATCCAGCAGTTTTTCATCAAAAATCTGAGCATTCAGAAGATCTCTGTAAAGTTCGGTTAATTCAATATATTTTTTGCTGTTTTCCAAAAGCCAACCGCATTAGTTAAATACATGTAAAAATAGCTAAAAACTTTCATTCCGTGTTGATGTCAGTTTTTATTTCCGATACTCTTTCTGAAATCTTCCCCCGTAGGATTTTGGAAAACTCTCAGTTCAAATTCAGGAATAATCGCTAATACATGATCAAATATATCTGATTGTACAGCTTCGAATTCTACCCATGGTTTTATTTTGCTGAATCCGTAAATTTCCATAGGAATACCGTTTTCAGTAGGTTCAAGTTGTCTTACCAGAATTGTCATATCTGTATTGATCTTTTCATTCTGTTTTAAATATTGATCCAGATATTTTCTGAACACTCCGATATTTGTCATTCTTAAGCCGTTTACAACAATGCTGGTATCTGCATTAAGTGTTTTGTTGTATTTATTAATTTCTTCTGATTTTGAAGGGATATAATCTTTCAGCAAATAAAATTTTGAAAGTTTTTCGAGTAATTCAGGAGAACAGAACTTAACACTGTTCATATCAATTTTTACAGACCTTTTTATTCTTCTTCCTCCGGACTCTTCCATACCGCGCCAGTTGTTAAAAGTCTCGGTTACCAGGGCATATGTAGGAATTGTGGATATAGTATTGTCCCAATTCTGCACTTTTACCGTATTAAGACTAACCTCAGTTACTGTGCCATCTGCATTACGTGCAGGCATAGAAATCCAGTCTCCTATCCTGACCATATCATTTGTAGTTAATTGTATTCCTCCTACAAGGCCAAGAATTGAATCTTTAAAGATTAAAAGAAGTACTGCCGTCATAGCACCTAATCCTGTTATAAAATAACCGACTTCTTTGTTCAATAAAATAGACAATGCCGAAATTGCTGCAATAATGAATGCTATTATTTTTACAACCTGAATATAGCTTTTAATGCTTGTTCCTTTTTTCTCTCCTATGGTAACATCATATATTTCGTTAAGCCCGTTCAGGAATGCATTTAAAACCATAGTTAAAACTACAACAAGATAAATCATTGCTGCTTTTTTAATTAATACCACAATAAATTGCGAGTCCGGAAAAGCAATATTTATTGAATAATAAATAATAATAATGGGTACTATCCGTGAAAATCTGTGAAAAACTTTTTTCTTGACTAAAATATCATCCCAGGTTGTATGTGTCCTTCGGACAACCTTTTTTATTATTGCAAGAAGCACTTTTTTCGTGATAAAATCAGCTAAAAAGCTTACGGCCAGAATACCGGTTATAATAATTATTACACAAAGAACTTCTGAAAAACTGCCTTTGATTCCTATTGTATTGAGCCAGGCCTCCAAATTGGGACTAATATTTTCTCCTGTCATGATAATAAAATTAATTGTACTACTTTTGTAAAGTAATCATTAAAGATTTAGAAATGAAAGCAGTTTTTAAAATTTTTTTCAATAGTGTATTGTTAGCACTGTTAAGTATAACATCATTTTCACAAGTAAACTATGATGATTTTTTCACATCAGGAACATTAAGAATAGACTATTATCATACCGGCACTGACAAAACCCAGCAGATATTATTTAAAGAATTGCGAAAAGAACCTTATTGGGGAGGTTCCAGAACCCACCTTATTGATAAGTTCGGTTACGGAAATTACATGGTTAAAGTTGTTGATACCAAATCTGAAAAAATAATTTTCAGTTATAATTTTTGTTCTTTGTTTGAGGAATGGCAGTTTACAGAAGAGGCAAAACTCACTAATAAAGGTTTTCCTGAATCGCTTATTGTTCCTTTTCCGAAAAACGAGGTTCGAATTGAGCTTTACAGCAGAGTGTTCGAAGACAACAGTTTCGGAAAAATATACGAGCTTGTTGTAAAACCTGATGATGTTTTTATTAATACAGAAAAAACGGTAAATACCGAAGTCAGGAAAATACACTACGTTGCAGAACCGGATAAAGCTCTTGATCTTGTTTTTATAGGAGATGGTTATACCAAACCAGAACTAAACGAATTTTATGCTGAAGTAAACTCAACTGCTGAGTTTCTGTTTTCTATAGCTCCTTTTAAAGATCTTAAGGATAAAATAAACATCTGGGCAGTAGGTGCCGTTTCAGCAGAAAGCGGTACTGATGTTCCGCAGAACGGCATATGGAAATCAACAGCAATGAATTGCAACTTTGATACTTTTGGCAGCGACAGATATCTCACATCATCTGACTTTCATTCGATACGCAATTATGCCGGGCTTGTTCCGTGTGATCAGATTTGTATTCTTGTTAATACCGATGTTTATGGCGGCGGCGGAATATATAATTTCTGGAATATCACAAGTTCAAAGAACGAGTATCGCAATGAGGTTTTCGCCCATGAACTCGGACATTCGTTAGGGGCTTTGGGTGATGAATATTATGATTCTGAGGTTTCTACCGAAGATATATACAATAAAAAAACAGAACCTTATCAGGCAAATCTTACTACACTTGTAAATTTTGAAATTAAATGGAAAGATTTAGTCTCTGAAAACACAAAAATCCCTACAGATGTTAATGCCGGCAATGTTAATGTTGTCGGGGCTTACGAAGGCGGAGGCTATCAGACAAAAGGAATTTACAGGCCTTATATCAATTGCAGGATGAAAGCTTTAGGCTATGAGTTTTGCCCTGTTTGCCAAAGAACGCTTACCGATGTAATTAAATACCTGAGCGAATAAATATTTACAATTTTCTCTACAAATAATAAACACAAATAACATTTATAGTTGATACAATTATATCCTTAGAATAAAATATTATTTTTGTCAAAACTTTTAATTTATGAAAATCGCAATACCAGCAACAAAGGACAATCAGGTTGACGGACACTTCGGTCACTGTGATTATTATCAGATTTATACTGTTTCGGAAACAAAAGAGATTACAGGAATGCAAACCATGGAAGCTCCATGTACATGCGGATGCAAATCTAACATAGCCTCTACCCTTTCTGATATGGGTGTTACAGTTATGCTTGCCGGTGGTATTGGTGCCGGGGCAATAAACGTTTTAAACAGCGCAGGTATTGAAGTTATTCGCGGGTGTTCAGGAAATACAGAAACACTTGTAAATGACTTTGTAAACGGAAAAATAAGTGATAACGGTAGTACATGTAATCATCATCATGGCCACGGAGAGAATTGTAATCACTAAATTCCTGTAAAAAGCAGACAAATGGTTTTCAGCAGCAGTATTTTTCTTTTTTATTTTTTACCGGTATTTCTTGTCCTTTATTATGTTGTAAGGCCAAAGTATAAAAATCTGACAGCTCTTCTTTTCAGCATTGTTTTTTACGCATGGGGAGCGCCTGACATGATATACATAGTATTGGGTTCTCTGATTATTGATTATTACATTGTCAAATCTTTAAGCAAATCTGAAAAGAGAAGAAAATTACTGCTTCTTCTTTCAGTATTTGTGAATATAGGAATGCTGGCTTATTTCAAATACGCGAATTTCTTTGTTGAAAATGTAAACATCATAATAAGCTCTTTTGGAGGTAAAGCTGCTAAGTGGACTGATGTTGTATTGCCGATAGGAATATCATTTTTTACATTTCAAAAGCTCAGCTACACAGTTGATATTTATAGAAAAGAAAGTAAAGCGTTGAACAGTTTTGTTGATTACGCCATGTATATTCTTCTTTTCCCGCAATTGATAGCCGGTCCTATAGTAAGGTATAACGAAATAGAAAACCAGATAACAGACAGATCTGCAAATGAAACCTGGGATAATCGTTTTTCCGGCTTTTTCAGATTTGTGATAGGTTTATCAAAGAAACTACTGATAGCCAACACATTAGGAGCAAAAGTAGATGAAATATTCCTGATGGCGCCTGCAGATATGAGTACAAGCATGGCATGGATAGGTGTTATCGCTTATTCTTTCCAGATTTATTATGATTTCTCCGGGTATTCAGATATGGCAATAGGTATTGGTAAAATGATCGGTTTTAATTTTCCCGAAAATTTCAACAACCCTTATGTATCCAGAAATATTACCGAATTCTGGCGCAGATGGCACATGACATTAAGCCGATGGATGCGGGATTATTTATATATACCTTTAGGTGGAAACAGAGTTAAAACAAAGGCACGTCTTTACTTCAATCTTTGGGTTGTTTTCTTTTTGTCCGGATTATGGCATGGCGCAGCATGGAATTTTGTCGCATGGGGTGTATTTCATGGTTTATTCCTTATTTTAGACAGGCTGTTTCTGGCAAAATTTACAGATAAAATAGGTAAATTCCCGTCAATAGCCCTAACCTATTTTATTACACTTTTAGGTTGGGTAATTTTCCGGTCAGCAACTTTAAATTATGCATTTGAGTATATAGGAAAAATGTTCTCTTTTACAGGCTCCGACAGTTTCATTTATTTCAATAATAAGTTTTGGTTTTATATGATTGCCGGAGCAATATTTGCATTTTTTACAATTATAAAGCCGGGATTAAAAGTAGAAAACAGGATTTTTTACAAATCTCCTTCAAAAGCTGAGATATTGCCGGTTATGATTATTACAGTTATTTTATTGTTTTTCTGTGCCGGAACTATCGCTATTGGAGGCTTTAATCCGTTTATTTATTTTAGATTCTGATGGAAAAAATAAAAAAATATTGTTTCATTTTCCTGCTGTTATTGCTATTTGTGCCAATGACACAAAAATTCATAAAGTTTCACATATCCGAGCCTTTAAACGGGACAGCAGCTTTTGGGAATTATCCGTCATTTCACTATAAGGATTGGATTTCGGGTAAATATCAACAACTCGCCGAACTATTTGTAAACGATAATTTCGGTTTCAGAAATGATTTGCTAAGATTGGCTAATTCATTTGATTATCTCGCATTTAAAACTGCAAATGCCGGAAACGTTGTTGTGGGAAAAGACGATTATTTGTTTTTTGATTATAATATCAAAGGCTATTTGGGAATAAAAACACAGGATAGAAATGTAATTGACAGCTTATTTGTAAAAACAGATGAAATGTGTAAAAAGCTAAGTAAACGAAACATAAAGCTTATTTTTGTAATTGCACCATCAAATGCTTTTTACTACAGTGATAAATTCCCGCCTCAATACGATACTTACCCGAAAAGAGAAAACGATTATGATTACTATATTCGTAAACTTAACGAATATAACATACCATATATAGATTACAACAAATGGTTTCTGGATATAAAAGATACCGTAAGCATAGATTTATTCCCAAAACATGGCACACATTATACATATTTTTCAGCCATCTGGGTTGCCGACTCTTTGGTTAAATATCTTGAAAATGATATGAATATTGATATGCCGGATATTATTACTATCAGTGCAAAAACTGATTCAATGAAAACTTATGAACATGATATTGAAAATGTTATGAACCTGTCTTATCCTTTGCGAAACGATGATCTTTATTACTATAAACTGAAATTTAATTCCGAAGGCAAGACAAAACCAAAAGTTCTTGCAGTCGGAGATTCTTTTTACTGGCCTGTTATAAACCAGTTAATCCCGGCAAATTGCTTCTCAAACGTAGCGTATTGGTTTTATAATGATAAAGTTTATCCTGAAAGTTTTAAAACCCCTACCACCACAGATCAGGTTAATCTTGACTCACTCTTTAACGGACTTAATTATATTATAATATACACATCTGCCACTTTGTTGCACAGATATGATTATGATGGCTTTGTAGGCGAAATGACAGATTATCTTAACGGGAATTATACAAAAAGGAATCAAAACGAAAGACTTAAATTCTGGATTCAGGCAATTAAAGATAACCCTGAATGGCTTTCAAATATTAAAGATAAAGCAACTAAATTAAACATTCCTCTGGAAACACAAATAAAAAATGAAGCAACATGGATGGTTGAACATGAAAACAAAAATAAATAGTACTCATATTACTTGTAACCATATTCATTCCTGAAATTTCTATATTCATTACTTGCTGCATTTCCCAAAAATCACATGTATTTTCGGGTTTTACATGACTGCTGTAAATTGAGCAATTTTCAGATATTTAAAACTTCATATTTTCGATTTATTTATTATTTTTACCCCAAATTAAACATGATTAAGTATGAAAATTATTACAGTTTGCTCTTTTATTATTTTATCGTTTGCACTTACAGCTAACGCACAGACAAATGATAATAGAGAATTTTTAAAATTTTGGACGGAATTTAAAACATTTTGCTGTAACAAGGAAAAAACAGGCTTCGGGAATTACCTCTCCACACCTTTAACAACTTCATACATCAGTTTCGGAGATGTTGCAGGTGAAAACACTTTCGATGCAGAAAGTTTAGCTAAAGCAGTTTCTGACAGCAATAGTTTTATACTACCGGCATGTACTCCCGAATTTAACAATGTTAACTTTGACAGCAAGATTAGTCAGTCTTTGGGTGATTCAGGAGATATTAGCTGGAGCCTGCTGTATTCCGAAGAAAAAAATGCCTATATTTATTGCATAATAAAATACGGACCGGTAAGTTGGGGGACATATTATTTATTTGAAAAAACAAACGACTCATATAAATTGAAAGAGATAGTAAACGAAGACTTTTAACCGCATGAATTATTATTGTTTTGCAGCCTTACCAGAAATTTTTATGGAAAAATATAAACGAAAAATGTTATCCGTAAACATTATCATCAGCAGACATTAATTATTAAACCAATGCTTAATAATTACCGGATATTTATCATATTGTTAAAACGCTTTTCTCAATTAAAGCATTCCGGATGGAACAATTGTAAAAAAATTTATACTATTAATCTTTATTTACAAATTATTTTTAATTTCGCAGTGTTTTAAAGCAAAGCACACACAAAGCATTTTTTACCGGTAAAATTACATCTGATGGATGATGTGAACAAATATGAACATATTTTAAGACAGAATGAAATTCTTACAAGAGAAAATAACTTTCTGAAAAATGAACTTGCGAATACAAAAAAAGACTTGCAGAAAGGAAAAGATACTGATAAAATAAGAAAACTCCTGATGCTGATTAATGAATATTCATTAGATCTGGCAAATATAAAATCTGATGAAATTTTCTCCTTCGCTTTACAAAAAATAAAAAATTTTCTCGACGCAAAATCCGTTCATTACACAACTTATGACAAAGGAACAAAAGAACTTGTACTTAAAGAAACGTCCCTGTCTCCCAGAAATCTTAAAATCATAAAAAATATTGTCGGAAAAGATTTAATAGGAATGCGTTTTAAGACTGATGAAAAAAAGTATCAACAAATATTAACTGAAAAAATTGCCACTGTACATTCAATACATGAACTCTCATTCGGAATTATTCCTGATTTTGCCGGCAGAGCTTTAGAGAAAATTTTCAATGTTGGCTGGTTTATCGGAATTGCACTAATTCAAAACAACGAATTACTTGGTACTTTTGTAATAATAGGAGAACAAAATACAACAGTCCCTGACAATGAGGTTTTACTTGCATTTGCCGGAATTACTTCAAATGCTCTGGAAAGAAAAAAAGCAGAAGAGAATCTTAAAGACAGCGAGCAAAAATTAAAAACCTATCTTGAGAGTTCGCCTGACGGAATTTTTATTACTAATTACGATGGGATTGTGCTTGATGTTAATGATTCCGGGGCCAGGCTTACAGGATACAGCAAAAACGAGCTTGTCGGAAAAAATGTCAATTTAATTGTACATACTAACCACATGCTACGAATAGATAAGCAGATTGACAGTCTTATAAGCAATGGTCAGAATTTCAGGACAAAAATACAATATATTGACAAACCGGGCAAAATACGCAACGCACTTGTAAGCACTGTAAGAATAAACCAGGATCTTTACGCGGCATTTGTAAAAAACATTGACGATATTATTGAAGCCGAAAACAATCTTATAAAAGAAAAAGAAAAAGCCGAAGAAAGCGACAGATTGAAATCCGCATTTCTTTCAAATATGAGTCATGAAATCAGGTCTCCGATGAATGGAATTCTTGGTTTTACAAGTCTTTTGAAAAAAGAAAATCTCAGCCATGTAAAAAGAAAAGAGTTTATCGGCATAATTGAAAAGTGCGGAAATCAACTGCTTTTACTTATTGACGACATCCTCGATATTGCTAAAATAGAAGCCAATCAAATTAAAATTGAACTAAAAACCTGCAATATCCATAATATTTTTAACGAAATATATCTTCAGTATAAAGCTAAAACAGATGCGAAAAAAATCGATTTTATATTTGAATACCCTGCAAACCGTGATTCTCTTTATTTAATAACAGATTGTTTCAGATTTAAGCAAATAATAGTTAATCTGGTTACTAATGCTATTAAATTTACATCTAATGGTTACATAAAAGTCGGATACAATATTATCGGAGATTTTATAGAAATATATGTTGAAGATACCGGAACAGGCATTGAATCAAAAAGTCATGAAATGATATTCGGAAGATTCAAGCAGGCAGATAATCAGATAAACGGTTTCAGCACAGGAACAGGATTGGGACTTGCAATTACAAAAGGCTTGGTTAACCTGCTGGGAGGAGAAATATTCCTTGATTCAACACAAGGACAGGGAAGTAAGTTTTATTTTAAATTACCATATACGCCGGTTCACGGGAATAATACTGAAAATTCAGAATTCTCAGAAGAATTTGAAACAACAAAAGCGACTGAAAAAAGAATTCTTATTTGCGAAGATGATAATGACAATTTTGCTTATCTGGACGAAATTGTTAAATCTTTCGGATATAACTCTTTAAGAGCAGAAAATGGAAATAAAGCAATTGAAATTGTATCGGAAGACAACGACCTGCTCTTTGTTTTAATGGACATAAAAATGCCTGTTATGAATGGTTATGATGCAACTATAAATATAAAAAAACTAAAGCCATCACTGCCTGTTATAGCTCAAACAGCCTATGCCGGAGCAACCGAAAAACAAAAATATATGCAGTGCGGATTTGATGAATACCTTACCAAGCCTATTTTGATTGAAGATATTTACAGATTGATTAAAAAACATGAAAAATAGACATGGCAATAAATTATATTTACAGACATTATCAATTACTTTTCAAACACTATAAAAAATTACAACTTAAATAAAAACTAAAAAATTTAATTATGAGAACAACTTTTATTGTATTGGCAATTCTGACAGGATTAAATGTATTTGGTCAGAATGTAACTAAAAAAGAAATCAAAGTCTTTTGCAACGATTTTTCATCTGTTATAGCCTCAGGAGACCTTAACAAAGCTATGAACTTTCTGGATAAAGATTATGTTAAAACACAACATGACGAATTTCTCGAAGGCAGGACAGATCAATTTTTCAGCGAATTACTTGCCGGAGAAGATAAAAAAGGGGATTTCACAACTCCTTCAATCAAAGAAATAAAAAGCATTAAAACCGGAAAAATATCATTATCAGAAGATAACGGTGCTGAAATTACATTCATAATTGTTCTTAAAAACGGAACAAAAATCACATCAGGAATACATCTGAAAACCGAATCCAAAGACAGTATGGCTTTTGTCGGCGCTGTCGGATAGAACAGGTGAATGACACAAAAAAAGCAGGAGTAAAAATATTTTACCCCTGCTTTTTTTGTGTCTTAATGTGTTATTTTTCCGGAGCCGGCATTTCCTGACGATCAAAAAACATGACAGCGTTCAAATGATCAATTTCATGCTGAAAGATATGAGCAGTATATGCCTGATTTATTCTTTCCTGAACAAAAGTTCCGTCTGCAAGATAATATTCAACATCTACCCATGATGCCCGGTATGAGTTCCCCGCAATGCCGTTAGCACTTAAACAGGACTGTGATACTGAGAGACAACCGTCACTTCTCAGGTTGTATATATCAGAATAAGCAACTATTCTGGGATTAAAATATAATTCCCACGGGCGGTTAATAATTGTTCCTTTATCCTGCCTCTGAATCCAGACAATATTTCTGTTTATTCCTACCTGAGGAGCCGCAATACCTACCCCTCCTTCGGCAATAACAGTAACTTTCATTCTGTCGGTTAATTGCTGAAGGTTTTCCTCTCCTATTATTACATTAGAAGAAAGGGTTCTGAGGATTACCGAATCGGGTTGTTCACAAATATCCATTACTTCCATAGCACTTGTAGATGCTCCTCCAAGAATCAGGTCAATTTCGTCCTGTGTTAACGGCAAAGCCCGGGTACAGGTATCCATATGCAAAGGGAAAGACTCCCCGCAATCATTGTACGCCCAGACGAACAAATCATAGTGTGTGCCTGCGGCGACAGAGTTAAGAGTTAAATCAGTGTTTGTCCCAAGATCTGTAGATGTTTCATAGTCATTCCCGATATTACATTTATATCCAGTAGCTCCGGCAACAGGCATCCAGTTCCAGTTTACAGATGTTTCTGTGGTGGTAATTTCTCCGGCAACAGGAGCCTCTGGTTGGATATCTGTTAAATACGTAAAATCAAAATTGTAAGTTTGTGACACAACCGGGCTATCGGAAAACGAAGTGCTTTCAGGCAAATGACAAGCCGTAACATAACCTGTGAAATTAAGGACATCTCCCTGATTATAGACAAAGTTCACAGATTTTGCAGACTTCAAAGAAAATTCTGCTATTTTTCCCACATACACGATTGATACCTTTGATTCAGAATCTGACTGATTTGTAAGTTTAAGACCCTGCTCCTGCCCGTTACAGTAGAAATTCACAAAATACTGAGAAACAGAACCTCCCTTAAAGCGAAATGTGTGTAACCCCTGCCCGGTTTTAAAACTTTCCCTAACAAGAATTTTCCCCGTTGTATCAAATACTTTTACAGATATTTCTTCTCCGGGAACATACACTTCGATATTAGTTTCACCATAAAACGGATTAGGATAATTTTGCTTCACACACAACTGAGCGGATTTCGCAACCTCACTGCTTATTCCTGATATCATATTAATAACCAATCCGGCCTGATAGTTATAAATCATAGTGTCGCAAGCCGATGTGGTATTTTCAATCAATACACTGTCCAGAACAAGCTGTGAACCATTTTGTGTAATTCCGAAGTCAATATCGATCTGTGTCTGCACATAGGCCGAAAGACTTAAAAACAGTGCTGATAATAAAACCGCTGATTTCTTCATGTTCGTTAATTGTGTTTGGTTTGTAATTGCAAATTTATTAAAATCCGGATACTTAACGACAATATACCTCAAAAAAACAATGCAAAAAATAAACAGTGGTGTTTTAATTTTTATAAATATAAAGTATCCCTATTCTATGTTTTTTTATATCTTTACAATTGTATTAGATTTTAATAAATGTTTTCAACAATATGAAAAAAAGTTTAATCCTGTATTCAGCAACAATGCTTATGTTTTTAATTTCCTGCGATAAAAACAAGGCAGATAAGTTTGATATCAATAGTACAGGTGTGCTTTTTACTTATGATTACAATACAGAATCAATATTAAATATTTCGGACACTCTTTCAGATGGGGAAATCATCTGGTATGAATTTGATGCTGTTGCCGGCGAAGTATATGATTTATCCTGGTACGAAAGAGTTTTAACATTTTCTGAGTCCTCTTATTCAACGGATAACAGATATGCCAGTATTTTTGTATCTGCATTTCACGAAAACAAAACAGATGCATACTTTACTGATGAAAAAATTATTTCGGCAGAAGCCTCTGTACACCAAACAATAATAGCTTCGTCCAACGAAAAGGTTTATATTAAAATTACTGAAACAAACTCAGGAATGAGCGGAAAATTTATGTTTTATGCCAATCATCTGGTTATGAAACCGGAAACGATAAAAAAAGTAAATAATTCAGAACAGTTTAAAGTAAATGCATGCGAAACAAAGATTTTTTGCATAAATGCAATAAAATATGAAACCTATGAAGTCTTCTGCACTCAAATAACACCTTCAGGCTATTATGCAGGAACAGCCCTTGAAATTGTAACAACAGCATACTTTAATTCAACTGATTATTGTTACAACAGACCGGAATTATGCTATAATAAAAGTATTTCTATGCTTGCACCTGAAAACGGTAGAATATTTTTATTTTTCAGCGGGCCATATACCGGTGATTCTGCAATTTTTGAGATAGAAGAAACAGACAAATAATCCGGAGTAAAAAATATGAATTTAGTAAATCGACAATATAAAATATCACTAAATATAGGCGGATTTAAATACTATGGGGAGACTATTGTTTTTAAACTGCCACAAGGGCCTATTACTGTAATTACTGGGGTAATTATTTCTTTGCTGACAATCTGTTTTGGTTTTTTAGGCTTTAGCATTGTTGACAATTTTCAGGGAATAAGCAATTCTCTTGAAGCTCTGTCAATAAATTTCAAAGGAGGCGAAGATCCTGATATTGTTAACAACATTACTGAATATGATTCAAAAGTCAGTTTTATTTATGCGAATACTTCAAGGCAAACATTAAAAAATGTTGGTATAGAAGACATTGACATAATTGTTGATATTCAGGACTTATATTTTGAAGAAAGTAATTCTGCCTACTCCGATGAAAATATCAATTTTATTTTCTCTCATTTGGAAGAATTGAAAATACGCAAAATCAGCAGAGATAACATCCTCGACATTTTTGAAGCAATGAAAACATATGATTTAAAAAATTAATTCCCTTTAAAAATCTGGTTTAATTCAATTTTAACGCATTAACACTGTCCTTTTTTTTGCTTTTACTCCCTATCATAAAACTTTATTAGTATTTTTACCATCAAATTATTATTCGATGGATTATAAAACGATAACTCTTGAGATCATTGAAAATACAGGGATTCTGAAAATGAATTATCCTCAGAAACTGAATTCTCTCAGTCAGTTGTTTTTTGATGAATTTGATGATGCAATTGAATCAATACTTAACAACACAATCTGTAAAGTATTGATAATCAGAGGAACAGACGAAGTTTTTTCTGCAGGAGGAGACCTGAAAGAAATCGGGACTGCTGATTATGAAAAAGCATTATTGCTTTGCATGCGTGTTCAAAAATCTTTCGGATCATTGCAAAACCTGCCGATTCCTGTAATTGCGGCTTTAAGCGGCGTTGTTTTTGGTGGAGGAATGGAACTATCACTACATTGCGACATCAGATTTTGTTCCGGGAATGCTGTACTCAGGTTGCCTGAATCTGATTTGGGATTAATCCCGGGAGCTGGTGGAATCAGTATATTTTCAAGATACTTCACCCCCGGCGATGCCGCATATTACCTGTTTACAGGAAACCGGATTCCGGTAGAAGACGCTCTGGCTAAAGGATTGATTCAAAAAATATATACTCAGGATGAAATATATGATGAAACACTTAAATTCGCTAAAGAACTGACTTTGAAAAGCAGTGAATCTCTGGCTGCAATCAAGAGAGTACTTATTTCCGGCATGTTTGGAAATCTTGACGATACTCTCGTTATGGAAACACGTGAGTTCAGCTCTGTACTTCAAAAAAGCGGCAGAGAAAAAATAAAGACATTTTTTGAATCCAGAAGTAAAAAGTAAATTATGACTGACAGTTTTATTTTCACGGGAACCGGCTTTGTTACAGGCAAATACGAAGTCAACAATGCAGATATTGAAAAATATACTTCGTCGGGATATCTCGAAGGCTTTAACGAAGAGCGTATAGCATCTTCCGATGAGTTTAAAGAGTTTTTAAAATCCAACCCGGGAGAAACAGCATTTAACTACATGACTGAGCATATAATGGGCTTTAAAAAGCGTTTTCATGTGGTTCCGTTCCCTCCTGTCGCCCATAACTACAAAGAAGCTCCCGATTCTCTTGATTTATGTGTGGAAGCAATTGAAATTGCATTAAAAAACTCAGGTCTTTCCGGAAATGATATTGATGCATGGTTCGTTGGAACTGCAACCCCTCACCAGTTTGCACCCGGAACCGGAGAATTTGCAAAAGCTTATTTTACCGACATTGACAATAAAACTCCTGTTTACTCGCTTACATCGGCATGTGTAGGATTTAATATTAATCTTGCCAATGCTATAAGCTATCTTAAGAATAATCCCGAAGCCCGACATATAGTAATTGCACATGCCGAAGTAATGTCAGCATTACTGCCCGAAGAGAAAGACTTTGTTCCTTTCTCTACTTTTGGAGACTCAGGAGCTGCTGTAATTTTAAGCAGAGTTAAAACAAGTTCGCAACAAGGTGTTTTAGCTGTTTCAAATAACGAAGACACAAGAATGCTTGATTTTTTGGGGGCAGATAAAAAAGGAAACCTGTACATGAACCCAAGAATGGTTAAAATGCGGGCCGTACCCAATATTACAGAAACTGCCTTAAAGCTTATGCAAGAATGCGGGTGGACAAATGAAGATTTATTGTACTTCATTCCGCATCAGACAGGAAATGCAATTGTAGGATCTGTGGCAAAACTGCTGGAAATAAACCGGGAAAAGGTATTTCAGGAAGTTCAGATAAATTACGGAAACCTTTCAGGAGCATCAGTTCCGGCATGTTTCTCTGTACTTGAAAAAAGCGACAGATTAACCCCGGGAGGTAAAATTATAACATCTGTCGCCGGTCTTGGCGGTGAATTCGGAGGATTTGCATATAAAGTCCCTGACGAAAAACCGGTTTACTGCACAAAACCGGAACTGGAAGGTAAAACAATACTGATTACCGGAGCAACAGGAGGCCTGGGACGTGAAATAGCACGCTCTGCCGCTGCCAAAGGAGCCACACTTTTACTTCATTACAATTCCAATCAAGAACTGGCTGACGAGCTTAAATTGCAGTTAGAATCAGAATTCGGAACAATTGTAAAACTTCTTAAAGCAAATTTATCCGATAATGAAGAGCTTTCTGAAATAAGCAATAAAATTAAATCAGAGTTTAAGCAAATAAATTACCTGATTAATACTCATGCAATCACAGGATCTTTGGGAAAAGCCAGTCAGATTTCAGATGAAGAGTTTAATCATGTTATAAAGTCAAACTACCTGTCTGTCAAGAATTTATGTAACGAACTAAAAGATAACATAAGTGAATGTATTTTAATTACCGGTTCTGTTGGTGAGGACGCTCAGTTTCCGGGATCAGCATCTTATGTCGCTTCGAAGAGAGCCTTACGTGGCTTTTCTGTAAGTCTGGCTTCTGAGGTTTACAAGAAAAATACACGTTGTGTTTATTATTTACCCGGCATCATAGACTCCGGCATGATGGGAAAGCTTGAAAAATCACAGGTTATGGCCTCAATGAGTATGGTCCGTCAAAAAGAACTTATCCCGGTAAAAGAGATTGCTGAGAGAATGCTCAAATCTGTTTACAGGATTAAAATCCCTAAAGTAAGAATGAGCTATGAATCTAATTTAAAGGTAATTAAAGACGGGTACTTAAATTTTTAGACAAAATTATGCAAAACGACAATTATATATTTTCAGGATTTGGTTTCTCGTACGGGAAATACAAAATTACTAATCAGGACATATCCGAAGCAATAGAAAAAGGTTTTCTTCAAGGCTTCAGCAAAGAAAAAATTCAGAATAACAATAAATTCCGGGAATTTAAAGAAAATAATCCCGAAGCTTCTCCTTTCGATTATTTTGCAGGGCATGTAATGGGGTTTTACGAAAGGCATCACGTCACTCCTTTTCCACCGACAACAAAAAAATTGTATTACGCGGAAACTTCTCTTGAATTATGCGTTGAAGCAGTAAAAAATGCCTTGGAAAATGCAGGAATTCAGGCCGGAGATATTGATGCATGGTATGTAAGCACAGTTTCTCCTCACGAACAGGCTCCGGGAATTGCAGCAACTGTAAAATCTTTCTTTGTTCCCTTCGCCTGTCACAGTCCGGCATTTACACTTGCCAGCGGATGTGCCGGATTCAACATAAATCTTGAGACTGCTCTGGGCTATTTCAAATCTAATCCGGAAGCAAAACATATTATAATTGCACATACAGAAACGATGTCTTCTTTTCTGACTCAAAGAATAAAATTCGTTCCTTTTGTAACATTCGGAGATGCAGCAGCAGCAGTTGTTTTATCAAGATATTATGATGATGAAAAGTACGGGTTGATTGATATTTTAAATCTTCACGACTTAAACATGCTGGATTATGTGGGCGTTGACCACAAAAGGAATCTTTATATGGACGACAGAATAATAAAAGACAGAGCGACTGTAAATATTCCCGTAGCTTCCGAAAAATGCCTTGCTCTAAGCTCCTGGAATAAAGAAGATATAGACTGGCTGGTTCCGCATCAGACCGGAAACGTTATTTTATTGCCGGCAGCAGAATCTCTGGGCATACCCGAATCAAAGGTATTTCTTGAAGCTCAAAACAAGTTTGGAAATGTTTCCGGCTCAACCGTTCCTTTAAGTCTTGCATTAATGAATGAAAGCGGAAAATTAAAGGACAAAACACGGATATTAAGTGCTACTGCAGGTGTCGGAGGCAATTTCGGGGCATTTACTTACATTCACAAGACCATTCCGGAAAATAATTCAGAATATTATTTATATGCAAATGAGTTGAAAGGTAAAAATGCACTTATTTTAGGAGCCTCGGGACATTTGGGATATGCTGTCGCCGAAGAAATGAAAAAAAGAGGTGCAAACCTTTGGCTTCAGGCTAACAACAATATAGATAAACTTAAAAATTTCGATCAGAATCAGATATTAAAATGTGATTTTACAGATCATAGTTCCGTTGAAGAATTTATTGACAGGCTCAATAAATCCGGAATTAAATTTAATTACCTTATAAATCTTGCAGGAACAACAAATCCTGACAAATGTTTTGATGTAAACTTCAGTTCTCCGGTAAAAATAACAGGTTCACTACTGCCTTTAATAACAGAGACAATATTCAATCTCGGTACTGCAGCAGAAGATATAGAGCTTTACGGAGCAAACGAATGGATTTCATCAAACAGAGCTTTTCACGGTTATCTGGCATCTGCAAGCGGCGAATTTTTTAAATCCGGAATCAGAACTGTTTATCTAAGATCTGCTTTTTGCGATTCAGGCATTTCAGAAGAATTCGACGAAAAGTATTTATTTAAATTCATGTTATCTGTCGGACAGGCATCTCGTCTAAAAACCTCTGACATTAAAGACAATATTGTAAATTCTTTGTATCTTCCAAAAGTTTTAGGAGTCAGTTATTCATACGAAAATGCAATGCTTGCAGGACGTATGGGATACAAGCTCGAGGTAGATATATAAAGAATTTTTTATGAAAAAAGTATTACTTTCTTTTTTCTTCATGATTATTGTTGCATCAGCATTTTCGATTGAAGAAACAAGACTTCTGCGTTTTCCGGCTGTTTATGGTGATACTGTAGTATTTTGTTATGCCGGCGATTTATATATAGTATCTATAAACGGAGGTATTGCCACAAGAATAACATCCCACGAAGGTTACGAAATGTTTCCTCATTTTTCTCCCGATGGTAAAACAATTGCTTTTACTGCTCAATACGACGGCAACACAGAAGTTTACACAATGCCTGTTTCAGGCGGTCAGCCAACAAGAATCACATACACTGCCACACTTTCACGCGACGATATTTCGGACAGAATGGGCCCGAATAATATTGTTATGGGATGGACTAATGACGGACAAAATGTAATTTACCGCTCCAGATCAAAATCATTTAACGACTTCAAAGGCCATTTATTTCTGGCTCCTGTTGACGGAGGGCTAAGCAAACAAATGCCTTTGTCCACCGGAAGCTGGTGCTCCTACTCTCCCGACGGCAAACAACTGGCATTCAACAGGGTATTCAGAGAATTCAGAACATGGAAATATTATAAAGGGGGAATGGCAGATGATATCTGGATTCATGATTTTAAAAGCAAAGAAACTGTAAACATCACCAATAATCCTTCACAGGACATATTCCCGATGTGGTATCAGGATAAAATATATTTTCTGTCCGACCGTGATAAAATTATGAACCTTTTTGTTTATGACATTAATGAAAAAGAAACAAAAAGACTCACAAACTTTGTCCGGTATGATATTAAATTCCCTGTTCTGGGAAGCGATAAAATTGTTTTTGAAAACGGAGGCTATATTTATTATTATGATCTGGCTCAGTCCAAAGTTGTAAAGATGACCATACGCATACGGGAAGATTTATCCGCAAGCAGAACAGTTTATAAAGATGCCTCTAAAGATATTGAAAATGTTAATATCGCTCCTGACGGATCAAGACTGATATTGTCTGCCCGCGGAGAAATATTTTCAGTCCCGGTAAAAGAAGGAATTACCAGAAACCTTACCAATTCATCCGGGGCTCATGACAGAAATCCGGTGTGGTCTCCAAACGGCAGATACATTGCTTATATATCCGATAAATCGGGCGAATATCAGATTTACATTCAGGCTCCAGATAAGCCTGACTCTGAAATTCAGCTTACCAATTTTACCGACGGCTACATATACAGCCTTCAATGGTCTCCTGACAGTAAAAATATTTTGTGGCATAATAAAAAACTTGAGTTGAATTTTATAAATATTGATACTAAAAAAATTCAGAATGTCTGCACATCTGTAATATGGGAAATAAATAATTATTCATGGTCTCCTGATAACAACTGGATAGCATATTCAGATCAGGACAGCAACAGGGTATCCCAGATTTACCTTTACGATTTAAAATCAGATAAAGCAACATGTGTCACTTCCTCCTGGTACGATTCTTACAATCCGGTTTTCAGTAATGACGGGAAATACCTGTTTTTTATTTCGAACCGGGACTTTAACCCTGTGTATTCAAATACAGAATGGAATATTGCTTACAAAGACATGAGCAGAGTTTATTTCCTCACTTTAACAAAGGAAACTCCAAATCCTTTTGCACCGGTTAACACAGAAGTCTTTTCACAGGATACTTCTAAAAAGAAGCCTCAGCAGTTATTCAGAATAGACATTAACAACATAGAATCCAGGATTGGCGTACTGCCTATGGCTGCAGGTAATTATCACAGTCTGAATTACAACAACAACAGGTTATATTTTGTTGAAAGCCGTCAGGGAGAAAGTGCAAAACTGAGAATGTTTAATTTTACAGACCTTAGTGCCAAAGACATAGGAAACTATTATTCGTACCTGATAAGTTTTGATTTTAAAAAGATACTTGTCAGAGATGGGAACTCATGGTATGTTACTGATTTAACAGAAAACGGTATTACTTTAAGTCAACCTGTAAGCATGTCAAATCTTCAGGTAAATGTTGACCTTAAAGCAGAATGGGCTCAGATATTTGACGAAAGCTGGAGACAGATGCGTGATTTTTTCTATGATCCTATGATGCACAGAGTAGATTGGAAAAAGCAAAAGGATAAATATGCCGAATTATTGCCATATGTTAATGACAGAAATGACCTTAATTACCTTATCGGAGAAATGATAGGCGAGCTCAACACCGGTCATGCCTATGTCGGCGGAGGAGACCGTAAAGAGCTTAAACGGATAAAAACAGGCCTTCTGGGAGCGGAACTCGAGCGTGACAAAAAATCAGGTTATTACAAAATAACTGATATTTATGAAGGTGAAAACTGGAAAGAAAATCTTAAGTCCCCGCTTAAAGGAATAGGGCTAAATATAAATGCCGGCGATTATATTATATCCATAAACGGTATTGACGTAAGCAAAACCAATAATATTTACTCATTACTGGTTGATCAGGCAGACAAAATTATCGAAATAGGGATATCAACAAAACCGGATGATAAAGATGTTCAGAAATACTATGTAAAACCAATTGCTGACGAATCAGATTTAATTTATTTTAACTGGGTGCAGTCTAATATACGCAAGGTAAGCGAAGCTACAAACGGCCAGGTAGGCTACATACACATTCCAGACATGTCTGTTGTGGGACTTAACGAATTTGTAAAATATTATTATCCTCAATTATCTAAAAAAGCACTTATAATTGACGACCGCGGAAACGGAGGCGGAAATGTAAGTCCTATGCTTATTGAAAGGTTAAGAAGAGAAATGTCTATGATGGCAATGTCGAGAGATGTACCGGAACCAACAATGAAACCCGACGGAATGCTTCTGGGGCCAAAAGTTTTACTTATTGACCAGTATTCTGCTTCTGACGGAGACCTTTTCCCCTATCAATTCAGAAAACATAATCTTGGCCCTATTATCGGTGTAAGATCCTGGGGCGGTGTGGTAGGAATACGCGGCAGCCTTCCGTTTATTGACGGGGCAACACTGCATAAACCCGAATTTGCACACTATGACGAATCAGGATGGATCATAGAAGGCGTTGGCGTTGAACCTGATGTAGTTGTTAATAACGATCCTTATCAGGAGTTTATGGGAAAAGATTATCAACTTGACAAAGCTATAGAAGTTATAATAAATGAGCTTATAAAGTTTGAAAAAACAAAACCTGCCATCCCCGATTTTCCCGACAAGAGTCAATAAGTTATTAACAACTATTGCCGGATATTTCATAATTCTTTATATTTACAAAAAATATTTTTGTCGAATTTAAATTTATCATTATGAAAAAAGTATTGGTGTATGCAATCTCAGGATTGATAATGTTAAGCATGTTCTCATGTGGAAATAAAAAAGCTACCACACTTGAAGAACTAAAGAAAAAATATGATGGAAAAGAGTTTAAAAATTGTGACAAGTTTATCGAAGCAGCAAATGAAATGATGGAGGTATATTTTGCTACTGTTGATAAAGCCGTTGAAGGCGACGAACAGGCAAAAAAAGATGTTGAGGCATTTGATGACTTCATGCAGGATTTCGAAAGCCAGGCAGAAAAATTTGAAAAAGAATGTCCTGATAAATATAAAGAATTTGAGGACAACTTCGAAAAGGAAATGGACGAATACATGCCAAAAATTATGAAATTATACGGTTTGGAAGACTTGTATGATGATGTAAACAGCGACGATTGGAACGAAGACTGGGAAGAAGTTGAAGAAGATGTTACTCAGGAAGTTACCGAATAATATTTGAATTATAAAACAGTAAAAAAGAGATAGTTTATGGCTGTCTCTTTTTTTGTTTAAAAGCGGACTGTTTTTTGTAATATACATGTTAAAAAGTTATGAAGTTTTTTAGCCCTATAATAACTTTAATTGCTTTTGCAATTTTATTTTATTCCTGCAACAGCCCGGATACTGTACCTGTTAAGAAAACCGTAACAAACGACAATACAAATACTGATAGCTTAACCGAAAATAAAACAATACAGGATACTAATTATTATTCCCCGGATGAAGATGCAAAACCAAATAAAAATAAAACTGTAAGCCCTGATTATAATATTACTGCTACAGACAAGCATGAAACAGAAATAAAAAACCCTGCTCCGGTTAACATAAATCCTGACAGCATCACAATCAAAGAAGATCTGTCAAAAGAAATTTCTCATTTAACTGATTTGCTTAATACATACAGTAGTACAAAATTTAATGATTGCAGTTCATTTGAAACGGCTGTAAAAGATTTTACCAACAGATTTTTTATTGTTATAAGCAAAATTGAATTAACAGATACTTTATCAATAAGCAATCTTAAGAAGATGGAAGGTTTTACTGAAATATTTGAACCTGAATTTGAACGCGTTGAGAAAGAATGTCCCGATCTGTATAATGACTACATGGAATACCTTGATGATTATACTGATTTATATTATTCAAAACTCGAATCAATGTTCGGAGAAGATACAGATAAATAGTTTTAAAATGCTGCTTATTTGAAATCATGATATTTTCTTAACTCAAAACTCCCCAAATTTTTAATAAAACAGATTCTTTTTCTAAATTTGCATTTTAAAAATTTACATATATGAATATTTCATACAATTGGCTTAAGAATTATATTGATATTACTGAAAGTCCTGAGGAACTGGCAGCAATTCTAACCCAAATAGGTCTCGAGACCGGCAGTATAGAGGATTTTTCATCTGTTAAAGGCGGACTCAAAGGTTTTGTTATAGGCGAAGTCCTCACCTGCATAAAACATCCTAATGCCGACAAACTCAGTCTCACAACTGTTAACATCGGCGAAGCAGAAGCCCTTAATATTGTTTGCGGGGCACCTAATGTTGCTGCAGGTCAGAAAGTAGTTGTGGCTACTGTCGGAACAATTATTTATTCCGATCAGGGTTCTTTCGAAATAAAAAGAGCAAAAATCAGAGGTGAAGAATCTGTTGGTATGATTTGCGCTGAAGATGAAATGGGCATAGGAACATCACATGCCGGCATAATGGTTTTACCTAAGGATACTGTTCCCGGAACTCCTGCATCGGAATACTTCAAAATTGAAAATGATATAGTAATGGAGGTTGACCTCACTCCTAACCGCATTGATGCAGCAAGTCATATAGGTGTTGCCCGGGATATTGCAGCTTATAAAAATATAACTTACAGATTTCCGGATGTTTCTTCCTTCAAAGTATCAAAAAACACTTATAAAATTGATGTAGAAGTTGCAAACCAAGATGCATGTCCGCGATACTCAGGTATTTGTATGGATAATGTTAAAGTTGCAGAGTCGCCGGAATGGCTCAAAAACAGATTAAAAGCAATAGGGCTTAACCCGATTAACAATATAGTTGACATCACCAACTTTGTACTTCACGAAACGGGTCATCCTTTGCATGCATTTGACGGAGATAAAATTGCCGGAAACAAGATAATTGTAAAACCGGTTACTGAAAACACGGCTTTTGTAACACTTGACGGCATTGAAAGAAAACTGAAATCAAAAGATCTGATGATTTGCAACAACGAAGTTCCTATGTGTATTGCAGGAGTTTTCGGTGGTATTGATGCAGGAATTTCAGATTCTACAAATAAAATATTTATTGAATCTGCTTATTTTAATCCGACATGGGTTCGTAAAACTGCAAAAACACATGGAATATCAACAGATTCTTCATTCAGATTTGAAAGAGGTGCCGATATAAATATGACATTATATGCCGCAAAACGTGCTGCTACTCTTATTGAAATGATCGGAGCCGGAGAAATCGCTTCCGGAATTATAGATATTTACCCTCAGATTGCTGATAACAAGAAAGTTAAATTTAATTACAGCAGATGTAAAAGACTTATCGGTAAGGAAATTCCGAAAAATGAAATAGACAGAATAATAGACGCTCTTGAAATCAAAATAATTGAAAGAAATGAAGATGATCTGTTATTGGAAATCCCGTCATACAGAGTAGATGTTTACCGTGAAGCCGATGTGGTTGAAGATATTTTAAGAATTTATGGTTATAACAACGTTGAGGTACCTGAGAAAATCTCAATTTCAATAAATAATTCCGAAAGGCCTGACAGGGAAAAACTTGTGAATATTGTTTCTGATTTACTGGCTTCGCTGGGATATAATGAAATAATGTGTAATTCTCTTATAAATGCAAACCTATTCACCAGTGAAGATGAAAAAAACATTGTTAAACTGCACAACCCGTTAAGCAATGATTTAAGTGTAATGCGCCCCTCTCCTATTTACGGAGGCCTGGAAAGTATTGCATATAATATTAACCGCAAAACTTCTGACATAAAATTCTTTGAATTCGGCAGAACTTATCATGCTAATCAGGACATACCTGAAATATCTGATATAAAGAGATATTATGAATCTAAATTCCTTGGCATATGGATAAGCGGTAAAAGAAATACACTAAACTGGAATCTTAAAGATAATCCTACTGATTTCTTTTTTCTGAAATCGCATATCAATGTTCTGTTTTCAAAACTGAATATAAATATTGAAAGTCTTGATTCTGAAGTTTATTCAGATTCAAAATTTGCCTATGCTCAGAAATTCGGTTCAAATAATTCTGTTTTATGCACTGCAGGACTATTGAGTTCTGAGTTAGCAAAAAAGTTTGACATACCTCAGGATGTATTTTATGCTGAAATTAACTGGGACTTAGTAATAAAACTTGTAAGAGAAAATGAAATTAAATATGTTCCGGTTTCTAAATTCCCAAAAGTAAAGCGTGATCTTGCGTTATTAATAGACAAATCCGTTACTTATAAGCAATTGACAGAAATAGCTTTTAACACAGAAAAATCATTGCTAACGGGAGTAAATCTTTTTGATGTTTACGAAGGTAAAAACCTTGAGCCGGGAAAAGTTTCATATGCTTTGAGTTTTATACTTGAAGACAAAGAAAAAACTATGACCGATAAACAAATTGAAAAGACAATGGAAAAACTGGTAAAGGCATTTGAAAATCAGGCCGGAGCAAAAATCAGATAACAGGTTTAACTAAATACATAAAAAAAGCAGGAATAATTCCTGCTTTTTTTATGTTATCTGGTATTTCAATTTGTAGTTGATGATGTGTAATAAGGATCGTAACGATTTGCAAAACCGAGATCTTTGGTGTATATTCCTCTGCTGATAGAGTCCAGAGACCTGCTTCCCAAAGGTTTTATTATGCTAGAATTAAACCTGCTTGCGAAAAGCCCGTAACCTCCTTCCAGATTTGTGAATGAAGGTTTCTCCTGTACCAACCCGTTAGACGGTGCAGTAACTTCCATATAAGTAACATAATTCTCATCTGCAGCTGCCAGATTAAATTCAATACTGTTAGGCATTTTAACCAGTCTCTTTATGCTATCGCCGGCAGGTTTAATCGAAGCCGACAACAGATTATAAAAAGCAAGCACTGAAAATCTTCCTGTAACTTTAGTTGCCGCATCAGTAGTTTTATATTCTTTTCCCTGATCCCAGACTATCGACTTACAGACATCCGAAGTATCTCCATTAATAATTTCAAGATAATTAAAAACAATTGACATTTGAAACACTTTGGCATTATTCCCATTGTAATATTCATACAGCCCATTACCATTATAATTGTATATTTCAACTACAGGCATCCCGCTGGTCGGACTTGTTATTGACACATCGTCAATCAACTTCGTTTCTGCTTTTACAGTATGTTCTCCGTTATTTATGCTTACAACCAGTTCGTAAGTTGCATCAACATCCATGTTCATCTCTTTTACCCAAATCGTATTTTTATCAGAGGCAAAATATCCATCCTCTTTCTGAATAGTGTCAACAGCATCAAAGACCCATGATCTTGAAATGTAGCCGTTTTTATGCTCATTAATAACAACATTTACACTTTCATAAAACAAAGAGTCGCTTACCTGTGCCATTACAGAAGCCGGCAAAGGACCTAAAAAACTTTTATTGACTTTTACATACTGAAATTCTGAAGAATGGTCAAGAACACAATAAACTATAGGAATATCATTCCATTCGCCATTAACCTCAACATCGGTACTGCAGGAAGAAATGAAAATTGAAATTAAAGCGAGGAATATTAAAGTAATATAATTCATCTTATTATCTTTGCGTTAAATTAAAAGTCAAAATTAAAAAAATATTTGGCAATTAAAAAATAAAAAAATGTCAGTACACAAAGAAGTTCGCAAAATTACCACTCATGTCCTTTTAGAAATGAAGCGCAATAAGAAAAAAATTGCAATGCTAACTGCCTACGATTACAGTATGGCTAAAATTCTGGACAGTACCGGAATAGATGTGATTCTGGTCGGAGACTCTGCCTCTAACGTTATGGCTGGTTATGAATCAACACTTCCTATTACACTTGACATGATGATTTATCATGCCGCATCGGTAGTTCGTGGAGTAAACCGCGCACTGGTTGTTGTTGATTTACCTTTCGGCACTTACCAAAGCAATTCAAAACTTGCGTTATCATCGGCTATACGAATAATGAAAGAGACCGGTGCCGCAGCAGTAAAAATTGAAGGTGGCGAAGAAGTTAAAGATTCTGTTAAAAGAATTCTGTCTGCCGGAATTCCCGTTATGGGACATTTGGGGCTTATGCCGCAGAGCATTCATAAATTCGGAACTTACGTTGTTCGGGCAAAAGAAGAAGAAGAAGCATCAAAGCTTATTTCGGATGCTCATCTTTTGGAAGATTTGGGCTGTTTTGCTATTGTCCTTGAAAAAATCCCGGCCAGTCTTGCTTCTCAGATAGCATCTGAAATTAAAATACCTATCATAGGAATAGGTGCCGGCAGCGTTGATGGCCAGGTATTGGTATTGCACGATATGCTTGGTATTACCCAGGAATTTTCTCCAAGATTTTTACGCCGATATGCAAGCCTTGATAAAATTATCGGAGACGCTGTAGTAAAATATATTGAAGATGTTAAAAACTGTGATTTCCCTGATAAAACAGAGCAATATTAGCAAGTTCCTTCTGAAAAAACAATTATGGAGTTTCCCGAAATATTATACGAAGATAATCACATCATTGCTGTTAATAAAAAAGCCGGACAAATTGTTCAGGGCGATAAAACAGGAGACATTCCACTCTCTGAAACAGTTAAACAATACATTAAGCAAAAATACAATAAACCCGGTGAAGTATATATAGGTGTTACCCACAGACTGGACAGGCCTGTAAGCGGGGTTATTCTGTTTGCAAGAACCAGTAAAGCTCTTACCCGCCTTAATGAACTTTTCCGGACCAAAGAAGCAAAAAAAACATACCTTGCAATTTGTTCCAACAAACCTCCCAAAGATAGTGACAGATTAACCGGAAATATCTTCCGTAACACAAAACAAAACAAATCATATATGCGGGAAAAAGAATCCGCAGAAACAAAGTCTGCAATACTTGATTATAAAGTTATTGCCAAATCAGAAAGATATTATTTATTACAAATTAATCTCCATACAGGACGGCATCATCAGATACGCTGCCAGTTGGCACATATGGGTTGCCCTATACGTGGCGACCTTAAATACGGATATGTGCGCTCAAATGACAATGGCGGAATTAACCTGCATGCTTCTGAAATAAGTTTTATTCACCCTGTAAAAAAGGAACTTCTTACAATTAAAGCTCCATTGCCTGACGAGAAAATATGGAAGATTTTTGAATTATAAAATTCATTTTTTTCTGCTTTTCTTACAATCTTAAATGTATAACTATAGTTACTTAATGTATCATTTCTAAAATATTTCTTGATTTTTTATTTACATTTGTTCCAAAACTGATTAAATGTTGATGGAATACAAATCTTATAACCTTACAAATTACAAAACCAACAAAATTTTAAAAAATTTACCTCAGGAAGCAAAAGAAAGTATCGAAGTAGTTGGAAATGTCTTACCTTTTAAAGCCAATAATTATATAATTAATGAACTTATAGACTGGGATAATTATATTGATGATCCTCTCTTTCACCTTTGTTTTCCTCAAAAAGAAATGCTTAGAGAAAACCACTATAATATGGTAAAAGAGGCTTTGCATAACGGAAGCTCTGCCGAAGAAGTATTTAATGTTTGTAATGCTATAAGGAGCGAATTAAATCCGCATCCGTCCGGACAACAGTGTTTAAACGTCCCGTTTTTTAACGGGAACAGATTAAACGGAGTTCAGCACAAATATCGTGAAACTGTTTTATTTTTCCCTGGTTCGGGCCAGACATGTCATGCTTATTGCAGTTTTTGCTTCAGGTGGCCTCAGTTTGTAGGGAAAAAGTCATTAAGATTTGCTGGTAAAGAATCTCACGATTTAATAAAATATCTGAAAGTCCATAAAGAAGTTACCGACATATTATTCACCGGTGGTGATCCGATGACAATGTCGGCCAATGTTTTCTCCAAATATCTTAACCCGGTGTTGGACAGTTTGGCAGAAACCAATATTCAGACCATAAGAATAGGCACTAAAGCATTATCATTCTGGCCATACAGATTTGTTACAGATAAGGACTCTGAAGATATGCTCAGGATATTCGAATCAATTGTAAAAAAAGGGATAAATCTTGCTATTATGGCACACTTTAACCATCCCCGGGAATTAGATACAAATATTGTAAAAGAGGCTATTCTGAAAATAAGAAGTACCGGAGCTCAAATCAGGACTCAATCTCCGGTTTTCAAACACATTAATAACGATCCTTTACTATGGGCTGAAATGTGGAGAAAACAGGTAAATCTTAATTGCATACCATATTATATGTTCATGGCCAGAGATACAGGAGCAAAAGAATATTTTGAAATTTCAATTTCGGAAGCACACCGCATTTTTAAAGAAGCCTACTCTTCGGTAAGCGGCATTTGTCGTACAGTAAGAGGCCCAAGCATGTCATGTACCCCGGGAAAAGTAATGGTTTCGGGTATTTCTGAAATCCACAACGAAAAAGTTTTTGTTTTAAGATTTATTCAGGCACGTAATTCTGATTGGGTTGCAAAACCTTTCTTTGCGAAATACGATGAAAATGCAAGCTGGATAAATGAGTTAAAGCCTGCTTTCAGTGATAAGTTTTTCTTTGAAGATGAAATGGCTGAAATTTACCACAGTAAACTTACAGACTGCGAAGAAAATAAATTTGAGTAATCATTTTATAATTTATGCCATAAAAAAAGCCCCGCATTCACGGGGCTTTTTCATAATATTTAAAACAAATTATTTTTGTTTCTTTTCCTGCTGAAGTAATTCTTCTTTTAAAGCTGCAAGATCAGTAACATCACCGATAGTTGTTTTTTCGATTTTGTCACCCTGAGCTTTGGCTTTTTTAGGAGAAGCTGATTTTTCACCTTTAGCTTGTTTTTCTTCCTGAGCCTGAGCTTTATTTATATCTTCATGTATTCTTGAGTGAGATACAAAGATTTTCTTAGCATCTTTATTGAATTCAATAACTTTGAATTCGAGTTTCTCATCAATTTTAGCAGGTGTTCCGTCTTCTTTAACAAGATGTTTAGGAGTAGCGAAACCTTCAACACCATAAGGAAGAGAGATGATAGAACCTTTATCGTTCATTTCTACGATTGTACCTTCGTGAATTGTATCAACTGTAAAGATAGTTTCGAAAACTTCCCATGGATTTTCTTCGATTTGTTTGTGACCGAGGCTTAAACGACGGTTTTCTTTATCTATTTCCAGAACAACAACATCTAATTCAGCATTGATAGAAGTAAATTCTGCCGGATGTTTGATTTTCTTTGTCCATGATAAATCAGAAATGTGAACGAGTCCGTCAACACCTTCTTCGAGTTCAACAAATACACCAAAATTGGTAAAGTTGCGAACTTTTGAGTGATGTTTTGAACCGATCGGGTATCTCTTTTCAATTTCTTCCCATGGATCCGGGTGTAATTGTTTGATACCGAGAGACATTTTGCGTTCTTCGCGATCAAGAGTCAGAATAACAGCATCAACTTCGTCACCAACTTTCATAAATTCCTGAGCAGAGCGTAAGTGCTGTGACCATGACATTTCTGAAACGTGGATAAGCCCTTCTACGCCGGTAGCAATTTCTACAAATGCTCCGTAATCAGCAAGAACAACTACTTTACCCTTAACTTTATCACCTACCTGAAGTGTTTCGCTAAGAGAATCCCATGGATGAGGAGTTAATTGTTTAAGACCTAAAGCAATACGTTTTTTGTCATCATCAAAGTCGAGGATAACAACCTGAATTTTTGAATCGAGAGTAACGATTTCTTCAGGATGAGTAACTCTTCCCCATGATAAGTCGGTAATGTGTATTAAACCATCAACACCGCCGAGGTCGATAAATACTCCGTAGCTTGTAATATTTTTAACAGTACCTTCAAGAACCTGACCTTTTTCAAGTTTTGAAATAATGTGTTTTTTCTGTTCTTCAAGTTCTGCTTCGATAAGAGCTTTGTGAGAGACAACAACATTTTTGAATTCTTCGTTAATTTTAACAACTTTGAATTCCATAGTTTTACCTACAAAAATGTCATAATCACGGATAGGTTTCACGTCAATCTGAGATCCCGGTAAGAATGCTTCGATTCCGAATACGTCAACGATCATACCGCCTTTAGTACGGCATTTAATGTAACCTTTAACGATTTCGTCATTATCACATGCTGCATTAACACGCTCCCATGATTTAAGTGATTTAGCTTTTTTGTGTGATAAAATCAACTGGCCGTCAATACTTTCCATATTTTCAACAAAGACTTCTACTTTGTCGCCTACTTTCATTTCGTTTTCGGTACGGAATTCGTTAGCGTTGATGATACCTTCTGATTTGTAACCAATGTTTACAACAACTTCACGTTTGTTGATAGCTACAATAGTTCCCATTACAACTTCACCTTCTTCAACTAATTTAAAGGTATTGTTGTAAAGATCTTCTAATTCAGCACGCTGAGCTTTTGAATAAGACTCATCTCTTTTACCGATTAATTCCCAGTTGAAATCTTCAATTGGTTTAATTTCTCCGGTTCTTTTCGGAGCAGCTTCTTTTTTAGGTGCAGTTTTAACTTCTGCTACTACTTCTGTTGTCGGTTCTGAGACCTGAACGTTTTCAGTTTCTTCATTCAAAATCCCGTTTTTTTCTTGTTCTGTCATGTTTTTTACTTGTTTTTTTCTTTAATTTTGTTGGACATTATGTTAATAAAAATTTCAAGCTGCAAAAGTAGTGTTTTTTTCTTAATTACAAAGGTGTTTTATTAAAAATATTTTGTCGCACTGACGTTAAGCTACCAAGGTACAAACACTAAGTGCTCAGCACAGCTAAATACACTTAAAAAATAAATTATAAATCTGGTGCTTTGGGGGCTTTTCCAAGTACACGCTTTGTGGCAATAAAAATAATTAGCCACGAAAGGACGAAGAAAAGTAAAAAATAAATAATGGATTACAGTGCCTTCGACTACGCTCAGTCACCTGACTATCCGTTGACTGAGCGTAGTCGAAGGCAACAATTAAAAGTAAAATTAAACAGCTACGAAAGCACTAAAACACTAAAAAAAAGAATATCCCTTTAGTGTTTTGGTGGCAACATAAAAGTAGCAATAGAATTTAAATTTAATAGCCACAAAATCACAACCACGAAGTGCTCAGCGTAGCTAAAAGCACAAAAAAAGAATCTCCCTTAGTGTCTTTGTGCCTTAGTGGCAATAAAAACATGACTTTGTGTCTTCCTGTCTTTGTGGTGATAAAAAAGTAAAAGAAATAAACTTTGTGCTTTAGTGGCGAACACAACAACAAAATATGAATTTTTCATTAAAAATGTATCTCCCTTCCGTTTTACTAATAAACGGATGTTGAATTCTTTTAAAATTTTAATTTTCAACTCCGTAAATATTAGCTAATTTTGCAAAATATGTCTGGCTTTTTTAAAAGAAATATTAACGGAATTCTTGGAACAATACTGTTTCACCTTATTGTTATTGTAGCAGCAATGGCTTTTCAGATAAAGACCCCACATAGTTCTGAAGAAGATTACATGATAATAGATCCTGAATTTATGGAAGAAATGACAGAACAGGAAAAACCTGATGAAGCCACACAAAAAGAACTTGATGATATTGAAATTGAAAAATATCTTAACGAAATACGCAATGTCGGATCAAATAACCGTAACAATACCCAGTATGCCGACATGGAAGCAATGTCTCAGGATGAATTACAAAAAAAATATGAAGCCGAATTGCTGAAAGAAAAGTACGGCGATGATTACGAAAAAATGCGTAACAGTACCTATAAGGATTATATGAAAGAGAAACCTGAAAATAATAATACTCAACCTGACAAACAAAGCAGCAATAATAACAGCTCCTCTTCATACGCAGGTCCTGCACTGGTTTATGTAGAACTCGAAAACCCGAACCGCGGCAAATCATATATCCACGTTCCTGTTTTTACATGTAAAGACGGAGGAAATGTTGTAATAAACATCACCATTGCCAGCGACGGGTCGGTTAAATCTGCGACTGTGGTTTCAGCAAAATCAAACGGCGATGCCACCTGCATAAGCAATGCTGCAAAAGATGCCGCACTTAAATCAAAATTCACCGTTATAGCAGGAGGCAAAACAGAAACCGGAAAAATTACTTATAGTTTTATGCAGCAGTAATCTCCTGCAAAATATTTACCTGAAAACATATTCTATTGCCAAACTGTTAGCAAGCTTGTTTTCTTTATCATACTTATTTATGCCAGTCAATAATTTTTTGTCATTATAAATATAATCTGTTTTTCCGGCAAAACCTTTTTTTGTATATACCTCGTTAGTTTTAATCAAATCTCCGTCATAAGTTTTAACATTTTTATATGTCATCACTCCTTTCTTAAAATATTCATAGCTGAGTATTTTTTGATAATCACCGTCATAAACAGCCTTACTTATAAGTTTATCATTTTCATCAAATGTAGAAGATTCCATTATCAGACTGTCGGCAACAGAAAACCTGGAAACATACTTTCGTATTTTTCCTTTATCATCAAATGTCTGATAAACAGTAATGTAGTAACTCTCATCTGCTTTTTTCCAATTGCAGACCTGAGTAATATCTTTTTCTTTCTCAAGTTCCACTCCTTCCTCATTGCAATCATACGTCCAAATATGCTCTGTTTTATTTTTCCCGTCTGTAAGCTTTGCTTCAGCCATTTTACCATTCTGGTTATATGTATATAGCCAAACATTTTTCAGTTTTTCGCCTCCTGTGTACTTTTCAGATCTGACAATTTGGTCTTCACCGTTGTAAACCAGAGGTTCTTTTCAATAATATTACCATCATCATACTTAGTTGTGTATTCCGAAATTTTTCCTGTCTTGGTCATTTTATACTCAACAATTGTTTTTAGTTCTCCTGATTTTGAATAAACAAATACTTTACCCGGATTTTTAGCAGTGTCATTCTCATACTCATATGCAAATGCCGTTTTTAAAATACCTTTTTTATCAGATTTATCATGTTTTAATACTCTTCCCGCTTCATCAAAAGTTTTTTCCTGAACAGTTACTTTACCTTTTTTATCCGTACTTACAAAACTTACCTTTGCAATATTCTTATCCTGTTTAATCTTTACAGGATCAAAACCGGCACGATAAACTTCGGGATTGTAAGAAAAATTATAATTGTTCTGAGCATAAAGCGAAGACATATAAACCCCGCAAAAAACGACAATTAATAAAATTATTTTTTTCATTATTTTACTTGTTAAATTCAAAATCATCTTATACAAAGATACGAAATATGAGCTAAGATATTGTATCTGTTTTTCAAAAAACAGAAAGTTTTTACCATGTGAAATGATTTTGTTATTAAGTAATTCATTATCAGTATAAAAGCTATCGTCATGGTAAAAAAAAGTCAATAAATGATAAATATCAATATTTTAATTTTAATTTTACAGGTTCAAAATTTTGGGATTATGATTAAAGAAAACCTGACAGCTTATTTTGAAAATGCTATTCTTGAAAATTGGGATAAACTATCGTTGCAGGACTATGACAATGGCGGACTCACTTTTGGAGAAATCGGCAACCAGATTTTAAGGCTTCACAGCTTGTTTAAAGAGCATGGACTGCAACGCGGCGACAAAGTTGTCCTTATCGGTAAAAATTCGGCATACTGGGGGACCGTATATCTTGCAACTGTAACTTACGGAGCGGTAATAGTACCTTTGCTTCAGGATTTCACTCCAAAAGATATTTATAATCTGGTAAATCATTCAGATTCAAAATTAATGTTTGCATCTGAGTTCATTTGCCAAAAACTTGATTTTACCAAATTTGAATTTTTAAGAACCGTATATTATCTGGATGATTATGCTGTTGCTCATGATTATACTACAGATTTTATCGCTTTTAACAATGATATCAGCCCTGTAGATCAGGCACATTTTAAGCTTGAGCATATTGCAAATTCTGAAATTGCTGCAATTCTGTACACTTCAGGCACATCAGGGCAACCTAAAGGTGTAATGCTTAATCATAATTCTCTGGCTGCAAATATTCGCTATGCAAGAGCAAATATGCCTCTGGAATCGGGCGACAGAATTGTTTCATTTTTACCTCTGGCTCATTGTTACGGAGCGGCTTTCGAATTCCTGTTCCCTTTTTCAAAAGGATGTACAATTATTTTTCTCGGGAAACTGCCTTCTCCACAGGTAATATTAAAAGCTTTCGGAGAAATAAAACCTCGTTTGATTTTATCTGTTCCTCTTGTAATTGAGAAGGTATATAAAAACAAAATAAAGCCTACCATTGACAAACCAATATCTAAAGTATTACTTAAGATTCCTATACTTAGACGATTCTTATACAGAAAAGTACTCGACTCTTTAAAAGTTGCTTTTGGCGGAGAATTCAAAGAAATTGTTATTGGCGGTGCCAAGATGAACGAAGAAGTTGAGACTTTCCTCAGAGCTATCGGGTTTAATTTTGCCATAGGTTATGGTATGACTGAATGTGGTCCGCTGGTTGCCTATGACGGATGGAAAACAACCAGAATTTACTCAACCGGAAAAGCTGTTGATTGCCTTGAAATGAAAATTGACACTGATGTACCCGGAAAAGTTGCAGAAATATTGGTTCGCGGAGAAAATGTCATGCTCGGGTATTACAAAAATCCGGAAGAAACAGCCAAAGCTCTTGATGCCGACGGATGGCTTCATACAGGTGATCTCGGTGTAATAGACAATAACGGCTATCTTTACATAAAAGGCCGCAGCAAGAGTATGATACTTACAGGCTCCGGACAAAATGTTTATCCTGAGGAAATTGAATCAAAATTCAATAATTTCCCGCTTGTAAGCGAAGTTGTTGTCGTTAGTCGTAATAATCTTATCACAGCATTGATATATCCGGATCAGGACAGAATTAAAAATCAACACCTAAAACCTGAGCAGGTAGAAAAAGTGTTTTTCCATTATCAGAAAAGAGTAAATGAAGAACTTCCGGCTTACATGCAGGTGAACAAAATTGAGATAAGAGAAACTGAATTTGAAAAGACACCTAAAAAAAGCATTAAGAGGTTCTTATATGAATAGTGTGTCACTTTATTTATTTTACGTTTAGAGAATCTTTTATGAAAAGACTGGTTTCATTTGTTTTTATTGCATTTTTATTATGCAATGTTTTCAGCAATACAGCTTCTGCCCTTTCTCAGGATGTCCGGATTTCGTTACTTACACAGGACCCGGGCGATGAAATGTATGCTTTTTTCGGCCACACTGCAATAAGAGTAAAAGATGATTCATTAAACATAGACCAGGTTTACAACTACGGGACTTTCGATTTCAGCACCAAAAATTTCTATATCAGATTTATTAAAGGCGATCTTGATTATTGTCTTTCAATAGACGATTATGACTATTTTGTAGAGTTTTCTGCATTTACAAAAAGGACAATACATGAACAGGTTCTTGATTTAAGTTATGAAGAGAGATATAATGTTGTAAGTCTGCTTGAGACATGTTACAATACCCCTGCCCGTTATTACCGCTACGATTTTCTGAAGAATAACTGTTCTACCAAAATACGCGACATTATTGCCGATGCAACAAATAACAGAAGTAATTTTGCAAAAGCAGATTTTGGCGGAGAAACTTTCAGACAATTATTAAAACCTTATGTAGCAAGAAATTACTGGATAGATTTAGGGATAAACCTTTTAATGGGTATGGAAACAGACAAAGTTGCCAATCCTGAAGAATACATGTTTTTACCATTTTATATTTTCGATTTTCTGGAGAATTCCGACATGGCTGAAAAAAGCGTCATCATTGTTGATGCCACTCCGGATAAAAAAGCATCATTTGACTTTAGTTATCTTGCGCCATGGCTGATAGTAATATTTTTAGCCGGTTTGAGTTTATGGAAAAAAGCCCGTAAAATTGTTTTATATTTTGTATCCGTTGTATTTTCTTTAATTGGCCTGCTGATACTTGCATTGGGAATATATTCCCTTCATCCTGCTCTCGGTCATAATATGAACATCATCTGGACCATCCCGGCATTACTGATACTGATAATAAGAAAAAACAAGCTTGCAGACTTTGTAAGATATGCCTATCTGGCAATAATGCTGCTGATTTTCATAAACTGGTTCTGGTTACCTCAGGAAATGTCTGCAACATTTATCCCGTGGATGCTGTGTATGATGTTTTTACTTATTACAGACCTTAATATTGCCGGAAAACTTAAAAACAGGTTCAGATCTGCAAAACACTAAACAATACTGTTAGATCAGGCTTATATTTACACCTCAGGCAACCATAAATCGTAAACGGCGTTCTGATTTGTGTAAAAACTACATAATATGAAAAAGCTTTATTTTATTTTAACATTGTGTTCATTAACCTTGTTTGTTTCAAATTCATTTTCGCAAACAAAATCAATTCTTTTTCTTGGAAACAGCTACACTTATTACAATGGCGGACTCCCAACAATGCTAAAAAACATTGCAAACTCGTTGGGCGAGACTATTGAAGTTGAGTCAAATGCTCTGGGAGGCTACACTCTTGAGAATCACTCAACCAATTCCACAAGCCTTGAATTAATTGCATCCCGGAATTGGGATTATGTGGTTTTACAGGAACAAAGTCAAAAACCATCGTTTCCTCCTTCTCAGGTAGAGACAGAAGTTTACCCTTATTCAACAGTTTTATGTGACTCCATATACAGCAACAACACCTGCACCAAACCTTTATTTTTTATGACTTGGGGATACGAAAACGGAGATGCATCAAATTGTCCGTACTACACTCCTCTTTGCACATACGAAGGAATGCAATGGCGTTTAAGACAAAGCTATGTTGAAATGGCAGAAGCCAACAATGCCTGGGCTGTCCCATGCGGAATGGCAGTAAAAGCAGTAAGGGAATCCAACCCCGAAATCGGACTTTACTATACCGATGGCAGTCACCCGTCAATACACGGAACATATCTTGCAGCATGTACTTTTTATTCATCAATTTATCACAAAAGTGCTGCAGGCGCATACATCCCGACCGAAATTACTGCTGATGAAGCTGCAATATTACAAAATGCAGCATGGGCAGTTGTAAGCGACTCTCTTGATATCTGGAGAATTGACACAACAACTGTAAGAGCAGATTTTGAACCTGTATTTCTCACAAAGTCTGTTACCGCGTACCTGATGAATTACTCTGAAAATTCGGACTCCTGCCTTTGGATTTTTGGTGACGGAACCCAGCAAATGCAATATCTTTCATTGGATAATAATTATCAGATGATGACACATGAATATCCGGCAGAAGCAGAATATGAAATTTGCCTGATTGCTTATAAAGGCTGCGATGAAGACATGGTATGCAAAACACGTTATATCTTCATTTCCGGCGTAAGTGAAGAGCCCGGAAAATCATTCACAATATTTCCAAACCCTGTAAAAGATGGTCTTATATGCATTGAAAATGCAGACAAATCTGTTTGCAGAATTTTTAACAGTGAGGGAAAAATTGTTTTAAAGTCAATAATTACAGACAATAAAATTGATATTTCTGATCTTAACGCAGGAAGTTATATTCTTCAATGCGGGAGTAAAAGCACAAAATTTGTTGTTGAATAAATTTAAGATTTCTTCTTTCTTAAATTCAGGACTGTGCCCGGAGCAGGCTCTGTGCCAATCTCAAGATTATTGTATTTATATATTTTTTTCAATTTTACTGCAAATTTCTGAGATACATCACGCAAGGTCTCTCCTGATTGTAAAATGTATGTCTCGTGCTGTTTATCCGCCTTATTTCTCTTTGGTTTGATATATATCGGCTCCCCTGTTACAACTCCGGCATCTTTATCCAGATCGTTATATTTTGCAAGCTGCCAGTTCATAAGATCCAATTGCGCCGACAATTCTCTTAACGGCAAACTATCTTTTACGAGAATATAAGGGACATTATTATTAGTCAGAATCTCGTTAATGTAAGGATTTATATTAAAATCATCAGCAGTCTGATTGTTATTGCGGTTACGACGTCTTTCTGCTTTATCACTTTCAGTCTGTTTTACTTCGCCGGAATCATATTTGTTAAGTTCATATTTTTCAATAAGCTTTATAAGATTCTCAGCATAAGTCGGACTTGTTGCATAGCCGGCTTTCTTTAAACCTTTGGCCCAACCTTCATAATCAGTAATTTTTAACTCGAAAAGAAAATGGTAACGGCTGTTGTTCTTTAAAAAATCAGAATGGTCTTTGTACGAATCTTCCACACTTTCGTATTTTCTAAAACATTCTCCTTTTGCATCATCATCTGCATAAATCTTATCCCCGGTCCAGGTATGACATTTTATTCCGAAGTGGTTATTCCCTTCCTTTGCAAGATATGAATTTCCGTTACCTGATTCCAGCATTCCCTGCGAAAGCGTGATACTCGCCGGAACCCCGCTCCTTTTCATTTCTTTTACAGCCATACCGGCGTATTTGGCAATATACTGCTCGGCTGTCATCTGAGAAAAAACAGAAACTGACAACAATAAAAATGTAAGAACCAAAAAGTTTTTCATAAAAGAATATGTTTGACGTAAAAATATCTCTTTTAAATATGTCCGGAGAATAACAATCGCTACAATATTTCAACAACTGGCTGTTAAATCAGCATAAAGTCAGAAGTTGGAAGACGGAAGTTGGCTGGCTCAATATTTCCGGTTATTTAAAATCGGTTACGGCGATTAATTTCTGTTGTTTTTGGAGTTTATAATTCTGTTTTTCCTCTTACAATCCGGCTTTATTTAACTGTTACTGAAAAACCGGTTAAATAATTACAGAAATTTTATTTATTTTGGAAAAAATATGTGGATGAAAAACATCATAAAGAAATATATAACAACAATCGTATTGCTGACAACATCTCTGATGACGTGTTTATCTCAGGATCACTCGTCTCTGTCGGACAAATACGTAAATTATCGTAACCGGCTTCTAAACGAATGGATTGTTGTGAGTTCTGATGTCGAGCAGTTTGGAGTGAATATTCCGGCTGTTGACCGCAGAATCGATAGTTTGGAGAAACCTATATGGGTTAGCTGGAGCGACGGGAACAGTAATTTTAATCACTGGCTGGGAATTCTGGCAACGGAGTACAGATTACTGAAAAATAACGGACAGGACTATCAGGAAACTCTTTCCATGCTTTTATATTCAATGATTGCTCTTGAAAGGCTGGATTTGTACTCTGAGTATGTTTTAAGAAAATATCACAAAACTGAAACTTATCAAACAGAAGCTGATCTGATAAAATATCCTGATGATATAAACGGATTTTTGCTGCGCGATGATGTTTCTCTTGGCTTCTGGCTACAATACTGCAAACATTTTAATTCTGAATACGGCTGGCTCATCGATACAAAAGACGGAACAAGTACTTATTTATCTGTTTTTCGTAAAGGTGTTATTGCTAAACAAGGTATGAGTCAGGATAATATTATTTATTTACTTCAATCACTTGCCATTACAAAACAACTTGTTGACAATGAAAACATTAGCAATATTGAATTAAAGTTTATAAACAACTACATACCCGACTACCTGAAGTCAAAAAATATACTCAAAGCAGATACTGTTTTTTTCGGCAAATGGGTAGATGATCTGACCGACAGATTAGTAAACAGATGCAGGCATGATTATCCTGAACAGAAGATAGTTTTAAAGCCAAAAAAAATGAAGGCTAAACCGTCAAAAAATCATCTCGGCGGAATAATGTCCAGTTACTGGTATATTATGAATCCTGTCACCAATGACCTGGTAGCAGAAGGAAACGGAGAAGATATGGGAGTCTGGGGGAATTCATACGGAATAGCTGAGGCTGCAAATTTTATAACCGGTAAGGAAATTTATCACACAGATGGCTCTGATAAAGGTCTTTCGGCTTATTTATTTAAATCTCTGTTGTTTAAAAGTCTTAATTTCCTTGGACAGGGCGGTTTTCCCGTTCCTGACAATATTGACGACTATATGTTCAGAGCGTTGGCAAGCATAGCTGATATAAACCGGAAAGAAAATTCGTTTGACTTGCTTTATTTGCTTGGGGACAAACGTGAAGTGTGGACTTATGAGCACAATCCGCTTATTCTGGTATTATTGCATAATGCGAAATACAGTAAAATTTACAAACCGGGAAATGAATTTTACGAAAACGATAAAAAGTACTACCGTGAATTACTGGGCTTCGCTCCTTTTGACGGACCTTCAAGTGATGACAGCAGGCCTGATTATCATCCTTTCTGGTCTTCTTCGTCAAGGCTTAACTGGCCTAACAATAAAGGCAACCATAACCGGAAAAATGTTTGGGAATATGCAGGCATGGATTATATGTTTCTGTATAATCTTTATCGTCTGGTTTTTGAACCTGATGACTTCAGCCTGCCGCAGAACAGAGAAAACGAGATTGTAACAAAATCATCACAGGCATATCCTGTTCCCAATATGAAAGATATAGATGCAGAATTTTATTATTTACCTCCAAAAAAATAAAACAAAAGCTTCTTTGCTTATATTTCAAATATTATCTATTAATTTTAAAACTTTGCAACAATAATTACGTAACAAAGATTTGATTCTATGCAAAAAAGCTAAATTTAAGCATTGTAAAAACCTATTAAATGAAACTTACCGGAATTGCCTTATTGTTGTTTATTATCTGCATATACAATTCTGCATTATCACAGGATCGTAAATATTTGTATCCAGGGATGGAATTTGAAAGTTTTCTTAAGCCGGAACCATTAAACCTTATTATTGATGACTACAATGAATTTCATAGTAAAAATGATTTAAATACCTCGCATAGTTTTATAATACCGGATTACACTCAGGGTTTCTCTGTAGGCACAAAAATACATGTACGCTTCAGTGAGTTTGGAGGAAATGTTCATTTCAACAGTTTCTCAACTGCTTCACAAGGGACAGCCTCTGATGGTACCGAATATTACAACAAAATAATAGTTTCGCACAACGGCTTTCTTATTTTTTACAGAATTCTGATAATAAACACCAACTACTTCCGAACAGGCTCCGGAGTGGGGTTTAAAGTGGAACAGTTAAAAACAAAGCTCAACTTTACAAAAGACCCGTCGGTAAACACCATGATTCCTGCCAACAAAGCTTTAATGTCGGGACAAATAAGTTATAATATATCTGTCGGAGGTCCAAAATTCAATATGGACATAGGTGTATTTTACCAAATCCCTTTTTGGAAGATTAGTGTGAACGGTTTAAACACCAGCCTTAACAAGGATTTTGCAAAAGATTACAGTACGGAGCAAATGAATTTTAATGCTGTTTCCTGGGGTATAAATTTTTGCATAGGGCTTGGTTCTAAAGACAATTATGATTTTTAAGAAAAAAATAATTGTAATTTCTTCTATGGTGCGATTATAAAACCAGCTTCCAAACTCTAAATTATCATTATGCGTTTGCTCACGTCATTACAAAGACCTTGCTGTTCGCGATCCTGACACGCGCAGTCGCCACTCCCATTGCCTTTGTCAGGATTCAATTCCAGTGTGGTACGATTATAAGCATTTTCAACCACCAATCATGATCAGTTTCTAGGTTATTTCAATTCCAGTGTGGTACGATTATAAGAACACGCTTTCAGACTATAAATTGTCATTATACGTTTGCTCACGCCACTACAGAGGCCTTGCCGTTCGCGATCCTGACACGCGCAGTCGCCACTCCTATTGCCTTTGTCAGGATTCAATTCCAGTTTGGTGCGATTATAAGTTCAGCAGCGACAATATTTTATACACGATAACACCGTTTCAATTCCAGTTTGGTGCGATTATAAGTACGAAGCTGCCGAAAATGATTCCCGGCAATTTGCCGTTTCAATTCCAGTTTGATGCGATTATAAGAAAAGAAAAAGCAAGAGCATACGATGCCATGCAGTGTTTCAATTCCAGTTTGGTGCGATTATAAGCAGCATTCAAACTCTAAATTGTCATTATGCGTTTGCTCACGCCATTACAGAGGCCTTGCCGTTCGCGATCCTGACACACACAGTTGCCTCTCCCTAATTGCCTTTGTCAGGATTCAATTCCAGTGTGGTGCGATTATAATAACTGGCTTTCGGGCTATAAATTACCATTGCTGTTTTCTCACGCCACTACAAAGACCTTGCTGTTCGCGATCCTGACATGCGCAATTGCCTCTCCCCTTGCCTTTGTCAGAATTCAATTCCAGTATAGTACGATTATAAGACAATATGCTTGCAAAAATAGCTGAAACACCGGCATTTCAATTCCAGTATGGTGCGATTATAAGGTGAAAAATTAAACATGAAAACGCCGGTAACATACTAGTTTCAATTCCAGTTTGGTGCGATTATAAGCAGCATTGATTTGCTCAATTATTACAGCAGCAGTCGTTTCAATTCCAGTTTGGTGCGATTATAAGCACATATTGCCGATTTTCCGATTGAGGATAAAGAAGTTTCAATTCCAGTGTGGTACGATTATAAGAGCTCTCGCCCATTTAAAAACTGCTTTTAAGTTCTGTTTCAATTCCAGTGTGGTACGATTATAAGTTATGACCTTGCTTCAAAACTTACCGCTGCCGGTCGTTTCAATTCCAGTGTGGGACGATTATAAGGCACCATCAATTCTATTTTTCTCTCTTCTTACAAAGTTTCAATTCCAGTGTGGTACGATTATAAGAGTTTGTTCGCAAACATCCTCAAATCAAGGTAGCGTTTCAATTCCAGTTTGGTGCGATTATAAGCTTCGCTCCCGATACCTATTGTTTGTGCAAGTGTTTGTTTCAATTCCAGTTTGGTGCGATTATAAGCAGGTAGAAATAGAGGCAAATTATGGAGATTAAAAAGTTTCAATTCCAGTTTGGTGCGATTATAAGGGCTCAAACATGTCTCCTTTTGCGCTTAAATAATCCGTTTCAATTCCAGTGTGGTGCGATTATAAGCTATTACAGGGTTGGAAATTCGGCAGACCTATTATGTTTCAATTCCAGTGTGGTGCGATTATAAGACTGTTAACTGAAATTGCAGGAGCGGTACAACGTCGTTTCAATTCCAGTGTGGTGCGATTATAAGGTGATTATAATTACTGTTCTTATCGTTATTTTTAGGTTTCAATTCCAGTGTGGTGCGATTATAAGATTATTTTAATTTTTTAACTCAACTGGTTCTTTTCACGTTTCAATTCCAGTGTGGTGCGATTATAAGTATCTGTCTACCGCAGTTCGCAGGCCATTTATCTGTTTCAATTCCAGTGTGGTGCGATTATAAGTCATATGGACACCGATCATTTGAACAAATAATTAGTTTCAATTCCAGTGTGGTGCGATTATAAGGAAGTGCCTATATGCCATACATCGGCCTGACGGAGTTTCAATTCCAGTGTGGTGCGATTATAAGTTACTCGGACAGCAGCTCCGGCTAAAGATAAGGAGTTTCAATTCCAGTGTGGTGCGATTATAAGTATCGACTCCGGGATCTGCTCTATGAAGATATCCACGTTTCAATTCCAGTGTGGTGCGATTATAAGCGATCTACTGATTCTGAAAAGCGGGCATTGATAGCTGTTTCAATTCCAGTGTGGTGCGATTATAAGTCAGTTCTAGGCAATATAATACTTACATAATTTCCGTTTCAATTCCAGTGTGGTGCGATTATAAGTTTTCAGGGACCCAGGGAGAATCATGCTTACCTAGTTTCAATTCCAGTGTGGTGCGATTATAAGCAGCATTACCTAAAGCGGGATTAATAGCACTTGCAGGTTTCAATTCCAGTGTGGTGCGATTATAAGCTTTTCGTCAAAAAAAATCGTGATTCGGTTCATTCGTTTCAATTCCAGTGTGGTGCGATTATAAGCCAGCATGTAATCAGGCTCCGCGTCCGCATTATAGTTTCAATTCCAGTGTGGTGCGATTATAAGTGATTTTATAACAGAACTTTCTAAGCCGTGATTTTGTTTCAATTCCAGTGTGGTGCGATTATAAGACTGTGAAGTAGTACAACGCGATATGCTTGCAAGCCCCGTTTCAATTCCAGTGTGGTGCGATTATAAGCAAAAAAGGATTTTCTGTTATTTTGGGATTATGGGCGTTTCAATTCCAGTGTGGTGCGATTATAAGACACTATTAAAGATACTATGCTTTCGTATTTTTCGTTTCAATTCCAGTGTGGTGCGATTATAAGCTTCGAAAAGGATTAGGTGTTATGAGTAATCTTCCGTTTCAATTCCAGTGTGGTGCGATTATAAGGCTTGGGTTCTTAATCTTAACTATCACATTACTCAGTTTCAATTCCAGTGTGGTGCGATTATAAGCGTGTGCGCCCGTTTGTTAACATCATTTTTAACCTGTGTTTCAATTCCAGTGTGGTGCGATTATAAGCAAGCGACTTATCATAGAAACGTAAATAAACATCACGTTTCAATTCCAGTGTGGTGCGATTATAAGACTGATCTACTTTTCCAACCGGCGACATTATCAAAGTTTCAATTCCAGTGTGGTGCGATTATAAGCCTATTAAACCTAAATAATAAGCTATATTTAATTCTGTTTCAATTCCAGTGTGGTGCGATTATAAGAATACCCAAATTAATTACAGACTGCTTTTTACGTAAGTTTCAATTCCAGTGTGGTGCGATTATAAGCATGTAGTATATTGTTGCTGTAGAAGTTTTACCAACGTTTCAATTCCAGTGTGGTGCGATTATAAGTTCGTGTCGCAAATAATGATAAGACCCTGCTGGCATGTTTCAATTCCAGTGTGGTGCGATTATAAGAATACTTACAAAAACAACGTACTCACAATGTCGATAACGTTTCAATTCCAGTGTGGTGCGATTATAAGCTATTTTATTTTCTCTCAAAAAAGGCTCAACACTAGTTTCAATTCCAGTGTGGTGCGATTATAAGCTTGTTTCTACGATGTTTATCATTATGATATTGACAGTTTCAATTCCAGTGTGGTGCGATTATAAGCTTCAGGAGCTTTTACAACCACAAGACCTAACCCAGTTTCAATTCCAGTGTGGTGCGATTATAAGAAATTAAAGGAACATTATTAAAAGATGATCAGGAATGGTTTCAATTCCAGTGTGGTGCGATTATAAGATTCTAAAGTATTTACCTGATATATCGTTCCGTCGTTTCAATTCCAGTGTGGTGCGATTATAAGACCGTATTGTTGTAGCCACGATCGTGGCTTCAGGAGTTTCAATTCCAGTGTGGTGCGATTATAAGCGATAGTCTTTTTTTATGAGACTTCCATATTTTTCGTTTCAATTCCAGTGTGGTGCGATTATAAGTAGGCATCAGAAGAGCTTTAGCCGGAGCAGTAAGCAGTTTCAATTCCAGTGTGGTGCGATTATAAGTCCCATCCCGGAAAATCTTTTAATAACAAAATATTGTTTCAATTCCAGTGTGGTGCGATTATAAGTCCTGCCATTGAAGCTTCAGAATAGAATGGTCCTAGTTTCAATTCCAGTGTGGTGCGATTATAAGACGTAAACGCGTACCTGGTGCCGAAAATTCTGACCAGTTTCAATTCCAGTGTGGTGCGATTATAAGAATGAGGACAATAAATCAGTTTTTTGTAAAAACACGTTTCAATTCCAGTGTGGTGCGATTATAAGTGCTGCTCTTGCTTACCTTACTGTTGTTAAAGCTCGTTTCAATTCCAGTGTGGTGCGATTATAAGTATCGTTTACGTTGTTGTTTACCCGCTTGATCAGCTGTTTCAATTCCAGTGTGGTGCGATTATAAGTCTTATATTTGCCGTTAATTTCAATGCCCAGGCTTGTTTCAATTCCAGTGTGGTGCGATTATAAGCAAAGGTTAGGGTTAGCATACGTTTATGAATGATTGTTTCAATTCCAGTGTGGTGCGATTATAAGGGGGTTAACCTAAAATTGGAATATGTAACACCTCAGTTTCAATTCCAGTGTGGTGCGATTATAAGACTTTTCAAGTTCTGTTTTACGCTCAAATTCCAGTTGTTTCAATTCCAGTGTGGTGCGATTATAAGGGCATAGCTTCTGGAAACAGATCTATAGCACACAAGTTTCAATTCCAGTGTGGTGCGATTATAAGACTGACTGAAATAAACGATCACATTAGAAACGATTATGTTTCAATTCCAGTGTGGTGCGATTATAAGGAAAAATACCCACACTTATTTAAAAAATTAAATTGGGTTTCAATTCCAGTGTGGTGCGATTATAAGATCAGGATTATGGCTGGCAACTTACCGGCTATATGGTTTCAATTCCAGTGTGGTGCGATTATAAGCACTGTTTGTTTTCGGTTTCCACATTTTTTTATGTGGTTTCAATTCCAGTGTGGTGCGATTATAAGAATTCATAAAACTCAAAAAGCTTTCTATCTTGCTGCGTTTCAATTCCAGTGTGGTGCGATTATAAGTACAGATAGTTATGGAATCAAAGGATTTACAAAAGGGTTTCAATTCCAGTGTGGTGGGATTATAAGTTTGCATATCAGAAATTTGCCCGTTAAAAATCCCCGTTTCAATTCCAGTGTGGTGCGATTATAAGGATCTGATCGGGCTCTATTTTGTCGGAAAATTCTTTGTTTCAATTCCAGTGTGGTGCGATTATAAGATATATCTCTTCATCATAATGCCCAGGATGCAACTGCGTTTCAATTCCAGTGTGGTGCGATTATAAGCTGATAGAAATTTTACTGTTTTTCCGTTTGAAAGCAAGTTTCAATTCCAGTGTGGTGCGATTATAAGAATTGAAGATATCTGAATTAGAAAAAGAATTAGAAAGTTTCAATTCCAGTGTGGTGCGATTATAAGCTTTCTACTTAAGTCATGATTTTTTGGCCAAAAAAAGTTTCAATTCCAGTGTGGTGCGATTATAAGAAGGTGGTGGTGGCGAATGGACACGCCCGTCAGACGTTTCAATTCCAGTGTGGTGCGATTATAAGTATATGCCGAAAGGCGCAGGTTATTTGGCTGGAAAGTTTCAATTCCAGTGTGGTGCGATTATAAGAACTGGGGAAATGGTGTTGAACAAAACTTTTCGTCGTTTCAATTCCAGTGTGGTGCGATTATAAGCGAAGAGTATGTAAAGTATTATTAAAAAATGATTATGTTTCAATTCCAGTGTGGTGCGATTATAAGAAAAAGGAGCGTATGGATCGCCTATATATAAATATGTTTCAATTCCAGTGTGGTGCGATTATAAGTTTTGCGAGAAAGTATTTAAAGCCTTTGGTTTCTGAGTTTCAATTCCAGTGTGGTGCGATTATAAGCGGAAATGAAATAAACACACTCAAACAATCGGTTGTTTCAATTCCAGTGTGGTGCGATTATAAGAAACATCTAAAAATAGGCTAATATCAATAGTTTCAGTTTCAATTCCAGTGTGGTGCGATTATAAGTACGTCTGGTAAGGCTTGGAAGAATTGGGTTTTCAGTTTCAATTCCAGTGTGGTGCGATTATAAGGTGATTTTATAAACAGACGCTCAAGCCATCCATGATTGTTTCAATTCCAGTGTGGTGCGATTATAAGCCTGTGCCGCCGGTGCTGTTGTGTAATTTTCAACAGTGTTTCAATTCCAGTGTGGTGCGATTATAAGCATCATATTTATCAATTTTTTTGTCAAAGTTTCATTGTTTCAATTCCAGTGTGGTGCGATTATAAGCATGTAATATATTGTTGCTGTAGAAGTTTTACCCACGTTTCAATTCCAGTGTGGTGCGATTATAAGTGAATTTCATCCACGGGCTTTGAGGCTTTTTTCTTGGTTTCAATTCCAGTGTGGTGCGATTATAAGCAAACCATTGCCTTGTTAGCGGTAATTGTAAATTCAGTTTCAATTCCAGTGTGGTGCGATTATAAGTCCGGAGGTGTGTATCTCAGATGGGAAAACGACAGTTTCAATTCCAGTGTGGTGCGATTATAAGATTTAACAGATGAAATGACCAAAGAGGAAAAGGCAGTTTCAATTCCAGTGTGGTGCGATTATAAGAAAGGTGGCCAATCAGATGTTGCAAAATCTCAGTCAGGTTTCAATTCCAGTGTGGTGCGATTATAAGCTTAACCTCTTTAATAGCGATTGTGCTAGTAGCCAAGTTTCAATTCCAGTGTGGTGCGATTATAAGCGAACGTTCAACAATAGTTTGAACACCTAAAGTACGTTTCAATTCCAGTGTGGTGCGATTATAAGTATTCTTATTTGGTTATACTTCGATGTTAATTCTGTTTCAATTCCAGTGTGGTGCGATTATAAGGTAGTTTTTTATTGTTTAATTTAAATTTATTTTGTAGTTTCAATTCCAGTGTGGTGCGATTATAAGATGATGGGGTTACTTTGAAATGGTACGAAAAGTTTGTTTCAATTCCAGTGTGGTGCGATTATAAGTCAATATGTCAATTGTATTGGTTCTTTCGAACACAAGTTTCAATTCCAGTGTGGTGCGATTATAAGTATTTTATTTTGTTGCGAAGACAGCGCAATATTTACGTTTCAATTCCAGTGTGGTGCGATTATAAGAGCAATAAAATTCCTTACGATTTAAAGCCTCTCATGTTTCAATTCCAGTGTGGTGCGATTATAAGCAGCCACAATCGCTTTTGATGCCGCAACGTCTGTTAAGTTTCAATTCCAGTGTGGTGCGATTATAAGGGTTTATGGGCTGAACTTTCCGTAGCCGATAAAGTGTTTCAATTCCAGTGTGGTGCGATTATAAGCGGCTTAACAGTCATGGGCCTTATAACAGGTCTAAATACGTTTCAATTCCAGTGTGGTGCGATTATAAGATTTACGCACAATTTATGAATCCAGTTTTAAAAAAAGTTTCAATTCCAGTGTGGTGCGATTATAAGTTCAGAAAAGTCAATGTCAATTCTGTCTGTAGCCTGCGTTTCAATTCCAGTGTGGTGCGATTATAAGCCGCTTTGAATCCAGAATGTTGCTGTTCCCTTAGCGTTTCAATTCCAGTGTGGTGCGATTATAAGAATATGAAAACATGGCTAACAGGTTGTATGATGCCAGTTTCAATTCCAGTGTGGTGCGATTATAAGAAGTATTCGACATTGAGCGTGATGAAACAAAAATACGTTTCAATTCCAGTGTGGTGCGATTATAAGCACAAAGAATCAGAATTACAAATAAATTGCGTAAAAGTTTCAATTCCAGTGTGGTGCGATTATAAGA
>QKHS01000086.1 GCA_003249955.1 Bacteroidales bacterium
TTTTATATGGAGTTTTTCAGCAAGTTCTTTTACAATATTATTTTTTCTGTGCTGGTACTTGGCTTTAATAATGCTTTCAAAATTCTTACATTCTGGTTCGAGGATAAAAGAAATTACGAGGCCTTGCAAAAAGAAAAACTGCAAACAGAACTGGAAGCACTTAAAAACCAGATAAGTCCGCATTTCCTTATGAATACCCTTAACAACATTCATGCTTTGATTGATTATGATAAAGAAATGGCAAAAGAGTCTGTCGTTATGCTTTCTAAATTGATGAGAGTATTACTTTACGACAGCGACAATGAAAATTACAGTATTAAAAATGAGATACAGTTTTTAAACGATTATCTGGGTCTGATGAGAATAAGAGTGCATGATGATGTCGAGATAAAATTTGAATACCCTTTAAATATTACAGATTATAAAATACCTCCGCTTTTATTTGTGAGCTTTGTTGAGAACGCATTTAAACATGGCGTAATAACTACCGGAAATTCTTATGTGTTTATAAAAATAGAATCAGACAATAAGAAACTTTTTTTCAGTGTCAGTAATTCAAAACCGGCTAAAGTTAAAGAAGGAAATCACAAAAAGATCGGGCTTGAAAATGCGAAACGCCGTTTTGATGCCTTGTATGGAGAAAATTACAGTTTTGAAATATCCGATACAAATAATAACTTTACTGTTAAAATAAGCATCCCACTGATATGGAAATAAAATGTATTACAATAGACGATGAGCCTTATGCTCTTAAACAAATATCGGATTACGTAAGAAAAACTCCTTTTCTGAAACTCGAAGCAGAGTGCCGTAATGCTTTTGAAGCTCTCAATGTAATTGCCGGGAATAAACCTGATCTGATATTTGTTGATATTAATATGCCGGAGATGAGCGGGATGGATCTGGTAAAATCATTATCTTCAGATATTATGATAATCTTTACCACCGCATATAGTGAGTATGCTGTTGAAAGTTATAAAGTTAATGCTGTGGATTATTTACTCAAACCAATTGCCTATTCTGATTTTCTTCGTGCTGCAAATAAAGCACGGTTGTGTTGGGAAAATGCAGGTAAGGAAAATTCAAAATCACCCGACAGCGAAGGCTATATTTTTGTTAAAGCAGATGGCAGAATTCTTAAAGTACAATTGTCAAAAATAGATTTTGTCGAAAGTGCAAGCGAATATGTCAAGATATTTGTAGCCGGGGAAAAACCTGTTATGAGCCTTATGACTATGAAAAGCCTGGAAATTGCTTTGCCATCCGATAAATTTATGCGGGTACACCGCTCATATATTGTAAATCTCGACAATATTACCACAATAGAAAGAAACAGAATAATTTTCTACAATAAAATATACGTTCCGGTTAGTGAACAATACCGGGATGCCTTTAAGGAATTTGTAGAGAAAAGATTTTTGTAGCCGTAAAACTTAAGAAAAGAAAAAATACAGTAGTTTTAAGTTTAATCTTTGCTCACTACAACAAAATCTTTTGAAATTTTATTCCCTTTATCATCCATTAATGTGAGAGAATATTTTCCCGGGGGCAGTTTAAATCCCATTTCGTGAAAATCTTTTGTACTGCCATAATATTTAGTGTCGATATACCAGTAAATTGTTGAGTTGTCGTCACGGTGGGCGGCTTTAAATACTGCCGGTAGCGTGTCGCCCGATAAATCAACCGGAATATAGACTCTGGACAACTGACTTGGATAAATAAGTTCCATTATTTCTCCCGGTTTAAACGATTTATCCGAACAGTCTTCCATAAACGGAGGAAGTGTCCTGTACCATGAATTGGATATTCTGTAATATGCTTCCATTGTGGGTGGCAGCACAAACCACGATTGTTGCTGCATCATATCAACAGGATAACAATCCGAATTTACACGATATGTTCCGCCGGCATCAAGATTTATTATTTTATCGTACGGGCAGGCATCAGAATTAATACCTGCGGCAGGAATCCATGCAGAGTCTTTTTCGACGCAGTACGGGCCTGCAATATGACCACTTCTGTTGCATACTTCTGCATAAACCATTTCATCATATGGTATCTCAAACCAGCTTTTATAGTTGGGTAAGATGTTGAGAATATCGAATAATACCGGTGCCGCTACTTTTATCCCTGTGATTCCGCTCCGGCCTTCACCTGTTGCATTTCCCACCCAGATGCCGACTACATAGTCGGGAGTTACGGCAACAGACCAGGCATCTTTAAATCCGAAACTGGTACCTGTTTTCCATGATACTTTCTGTTTGGAAGAAAATGTCTGCCATTGTTTTTCCTGCCCCGGTCTGTTTAGGGAGCTCATTGCCTCGAAGGTAAACCAGATGGATGCAGCCGATAAAAGCCCTGTTTCTTTAACCGAAGAACTTCCGTTATCGGGTATTTTGTTCTTTAAATACCCGGCGGAATGGTAGTCGCCGGTATTATAGCGTGATTCCGACTCGTTAAAGTGTTTAAGGCTTCTGGCCATAGACGCATAAGCAGCACAAATATCCCAAAGGTTAGATTCTGCTCCTCCCAGAATCAGAGATAACCCATAATGCTCGGAACTTTTATTTATTGTATTTAGCCCCAGTGCTCTAAGAATATAAAGGAAACGCATTATGCCGTAATCTTTAAGCAGATATACAAACGGAATATTTAATGATCTGGCAAGAGCCTCGTTTGCGGGAACAGCCCCGGTATATTCGCGATCAAAATTTTCCGGGGAGAAACTGCCCATCTTTGTCGGAATATCTTTAAGTAATGTCTTTGGCAGTATTTCTCCGGCACTCAACATTGCCGAGAACAGAAAAGGTTTAAGAATACTTCCGGTACTGCGGTTGGCTGTAATCATGTCAACTGCTTTTTCGGGAATATCAGAATTTATGTCTCCGTTTCCGGTATAAATAACGGCATTCCCGGTTTCAACTTCTATTACAAGACAGGCAATATTGTTTATGTTGTTTCTCAGGTAGCGCTGGTTATACATGTTTACAATTTCGTTTGCCTGTTTCTGAAGTGAGAGATCTATGCTGGTCTGTATTTTATAAGTTGCGGAGGAAAACTCAGAAGCCGCCCTGTTTACCAGATGATATGAATACATTGGATAGGGCAGAGGGTGCTCCGGGATTTCTTCGTCTATTGCTAATTCCAGTTCTGTTTTTGTTATTTTGCCGTTTGCATAAAGCTTTCTCAGCAGATTATCTCTTTTCGTTTTAAGCAAATCCCTGTTCTTTCCCGTGTGGATTATAGCCGGAGAGTTTGGGAGAACAGCCAGCATCGCGTTTTCTGCCCATGAAAGTTCCGATGGACTGCGTCCGAAATAACGCCAGGCAGCAGCCTCAATTCCGACAACATTACCACCAAAAGGAGCATGCGAAGCATACAGCGAAAGTATTTCTTTTTTCGAATAACCAAGTTCAAGTCTTAATGCCAGAATAGCCTCAATTGCTTTTTCAAAAACAGTACGGGATTGTCCTTTCCGCGAAAGCCTGATTACCTGCATACTCAATGTAGAACCCCCGCTCACAATTCTCCTGCTACTTATATTTTGTTTTATTGCACGTAACATAGAAACAGGATCTATGCCCGGGTGGTAGTAAAATCGTTTATCTTCAAATGTAGTTATGCATGTTTCGAATTTGTCACTTACTTCAACCGTTTCGGGAAACCTCCATTGCCCGTCAGGTGCAATTTTAACCCCAAGCAATTCTCCGTTTCTGTCAAGTATTACAGTAGAATACGGATCGTCAAACAGCGGTTTAGGCAAAGAAAAAATAAACAGAACCAATACAATCACCCAAAAGCTGATTGCAGAAAACAGAACTATGTTGGCTTTGTTTTTCAAACCGGTATTTTATTTGTCAAAAATAAACAAAGCGATATAATAAATTGAATTTTGAAAAAAGAATTTGAGATAATTAATCCGGTTATTTATAATGTTCTTTGCCGGACATGGAATCGTTCAGCAGATTTCATAAGCAGTATTGTCTGTAATAAACATTCTGATTAAAAACTTTATTCATAAACTTTAAGTTTTCTTTAAGCCAAAACTATAGTTATTATAAATTGATTTTTTATTTTTGCCTAAACTAAATTTACTGATGTACAGCAAAGACGAAGCTGCAAAAATACGCAAAGAGTTCTGGATAGCATTTGATGTTTATTCAAGAAAGTACATCGGGGCTTATCGCAAGTGGTTGTTGTACGACACCGGAATTAAAGATTTTGTACTCAAATTTGAAATTAACCGAAGCTTTGCACGTGTGTTATTATCGGTTGAAAACAGAAGTGAAGACAAAAGATTTGATGTTTTTGTAAAACTGAAGGAGTATGAGTTGTTGTATAACGATATTCTGGGAGAAGGCTGGATATGGGACGAACAACTTACTCTGGAGACAGGAAAAGAAGTTTGCGCCCTGTATAAGCAACTTGACGGCGTAAATATTTATAAAAAAGATAACTGGACAGAAATTTTTGATTTCTTTGCAATAGAAATGTTGAAACTTGAAGAAAGTTTTGAAGAAGTGAAGCCTTTTATTGAAGAATTTGTTAAATCGAATAATTAAAACTGCATAATATGAAAAAACTATTTTTGATTACAAGTGTACTGTTCCTTACATTTATAATGATTACACCCTCAGGTCTTTTTGCCCAGACAGAGATTACTGTAGAAGATCTTTATAAGAAAGGTACATTCAGAGAAAACGGTGTTTACGGACTGGTCTCTATGAAAGATGGTGTTCATTACACTAATTTAAACATGGCACGCAACTCTATTATTAAATACAGTTACGAAACCGGAGAAAAGGTCGAAACTTTATTTAATGCAGGTGACTTTAAGGTTGAAGGCTTTGACTGGATTCTTGATTATGAATTCAGTTCAGATGAGTCAAAAATTCTGATAAGCGTTCAATATGAACCGATTTACCGTAACTCTTTCAAGGCAGAATATTTTATTTATACAATAGCTTCAAAATCTCTTGTCAGGTTGTCAGAAAACGGTAAACAACAACTGGCTTCATTCTCTCCGGACGGAAGTAAAATTGCTTTTGTTCGCGAAAATAATATTTATGTAAAAGACATAACTGTCGAAAATGCAGCAGAAATTCAACTTACAAAAGACGGGGAATGGAATAAAATAATAAACGGTGCTCCTGATTGGGTTTACGAGGAAGAGTTCAGTTACAATAAAGCATATGACTGGTCGGCAGACGGAGCTAAAATAGCTTTTCTTAAAACCGATGAATCAAATGTAAAGATGTTCAGCTTTGCTCAATACGGAGAATTATATCCGGTAAATTACGATTACAAATATCCGAAAGCAGGAGAAGAAAACTCAAAAGTCAGTCTTCATATTGTTGATGTGGCAACAGGCAAAACTATTAAAGCCGATATGGGCGATTTAAACGATATGTATATCCCGCGTCTTAAGTTTACCAATGATGCCAATCTGCTTTCTGCAGTCAAACTTAACAGGTTACAGAATAAATATGAACTGTATTTTGTGAATGCTGAAACCGGAACATCACGAGTAGTTCTGACACTTACAGATCCGAAATACCTTGAAATTAATGATGATCTTACTTTCCTGGACGATAACAAACATTTTATTTATTCTCATGAAGGAAGCGGTTTTCGTCATATTTATCTTTATGATATGAACGGAAAAGAAGTAAAACAAATAACTTCTGGGAATTGGGAAGTTACAGCTTTTTATGGTGTTGATGAAGCTAACGGGTTGGTTTACTTTCAGGCAGCAAAAACATCGCCGCTAAACCGTGAAGTATATTCAATTGATTTACAGGGGAATAATTTAAAATTACTCACTGAGAAAACAGGAACAAATGATGCTTCGTTCAGTAACGGGTGTAAATATTTTATTAACGACTGGAGCGACGCCAATACACCAAGCCTTATTACGCTTAATGACAATACCGGTAAAATGATCCGTGAACTTGAGACAAACAAGTCTCTGGTTAAAAAGGCTACAGAGGATTATAAATTTTGCAAAAAAGAATTCTTTACTTTTAAAACCGAAGACGGAACCGAACTTAATGGCTGGATGATAAAACCTGCAAAGATGAAAGGCGGGAAGAAAAATCCTGTTTTTATGTATGTTTATGGAGGCCCGGGCTCTCAGACTGTCACAAACTCATGGGACAGAGATATGGGCTGGTGGCAGTTGCTGGCACAGCATGGTTATATTATCGTTTCGGTTGACAACAGAGGAACCGGGGCAAGAGGAAAAGAATTCCGCCAGACAACCTACGGACAATTAGGGAAATACGAAGTACTTGACCAGATTGAAGCTGCAAAATATTTAGGAAGCCTTAAATATGTTGACAGTAACAGAATCGGGATATTTGGCTGGAGTTACGGAGGTTATATGTCAAGCCTTTGTCTTACAATAGGAGCAAAGTGGTTTAAACTTGGTATTGCAGTTGCCCCTGTAACAAACTGGAGATATTATGACTCAATTTATACCGAGAGATATAATGGACTGCCTCAGGATAATGCCAAAGGTTATGACGACAATTCTCCTATAAACCATGCAAGGGAAATGAGTGGAAAATTCCTTATGATTCACGGTACTGCCGATGATAATGTACATTTCCAGAACTCTGTCGATTTTGTTGACAAACTGGTGGAAGCAGATGTTACTTTTGAAACAATGTATTATCCGAATAAAGATCATGGAATTTATGGCGGAAACACACGTAACCATCTTTACAAAAAAATGACTAACTTTGTATTAAATAATTTGTAGAATTTAAAAGTCCGGAAAAGGAGTACGGGCAATTAAATCCTTAACTTACGGTTTACATTAAGCTCCCCGGTTTTTATCGGGGGGCTTTTTTTATAATATTTTAGATGCATATGTTTTCGTAATTATAAAATAATATTATTTTTGTTGGACGTAAGCGTTTTTATTAAATAAGTATTGTTTTGGCTGGTTTGAACAGGTTGATTTATTAGAAGTCAGCACGTTATATATTTTTTAGATATGAAAAGGTCGGGTATTATTATTCTGTTGGTTACTTTTATTTTAGGAGTGGTTTTGTTTTCATGCAGAAAGCTACCTCCATTACCTGATAATTATGAAACTTTATTTGCAGAGCCGGGTAATCTTGAAAAAGTCACTGTCCCATGCGAATCTGAGCTGGAGGACAATGTGTTTTTTACTGATATTTATCTGAACGGTAGCGATACATTCTACGCATACGATGTTAGCAATTTGGATAATTACAGCTATACTAAGATTGTTGCAGAGGACTATTATGCAGGAGTTACTGTTACTGTCAGTTTTTCGTGGGAATTTGAATATCTGTATTGCATAGGAAAATTCCTCGCAGGGCCTTCGTATATTTCTGAATCACAACCGGCTTCTGTAGAACTGTCAAGTACTGAATCGTATTATACAGATACTTATGTGATGAAAGAAAACTGTTATATCTATGTCGAAAATACAAAATCTCAGATAATTATTAGTTTGTGCGGAATTGAATTAGTTCCCAGATACGGGGCTCAAAACACAGATATTACATTATCTGGTAGAATTATATATAATAAATAAATGAAAAAAATAATTATTGCAATACTTGTGCTTGGAGTAATTTACTCCTGTAAGAAAGAGACTCCTCTTACGTTTAATGAACAATTGGTAAGTAATCCCAATGGCTGGACTTTAGCCTCATATACCCATAAGATTGATTTATATTCCACTGATTATGATCATTACACGAATGTCGGAAATTTTATTTTCTACGATGACGGTAAGGGAGAATATTCATACGAAGGGACAACAGCCAGATTTATTTATTATGCTACTGATGAGGTAATTCTACTTAAATTTTATTATTCTGAAATATCGGATTATTCTTCTCCGCTTCTGTTTTTTGGAATGTATTACAGCAATTCCTATTACGATGATTATGGCTCCGGGTGGGAGGATGCTTTTGAACTTAATGTCGAGAAACTTACAGATTATTCGCTGAGATTGTGGAATCCGTACATTGGTATTGAAATGCTTTTATACAAGTCAGAATAAACAGATAGTTATGAATATGAAAAATAAGATATTAATTTCCGGGGTATTTTTACTTTTATCAGGTTTTGTTTTTGCACAGGATTTCGAAAACTATAAAGAGTTATCTTCGGACGGAACCATTCCTATGGATTTTATAACTTTGGCCAACGATAAGTTTGAGCAGGATAAAACCAAAATTTCGGAGGATGAGCAAAGACATAAAAGAAAGGTTAAGGAACAATTTTATCTTGAGAGTAATTTTTCTATCAGTGAGTTTTTGAAAAGCGGAAATGTTTTATTTAATGATCCTGTTTCAAATTATCTGAATGAAATTTATAATAACATTAAGCTCTCAAATTCTTTTTTAAATGACGAAGATTTGAGGTTTTATACCTGTAAATCTACTATTATAAATGCATATGCAACACATGCCGGAATAATATTCATCAATATCGGGTTAGTTGCGAAAATTAAAACAGAAGATGAATTAGCCTATATTATGTGTCATGAAATTTCTCATTACATTGAGGATCACAGTATAAATCAATACACATATAATGATGAAATTGACTCGAACAAGGGTTCATACAGAAGAACGTCATGGGAGAAAAAAATGTTTTCAAAAGCCAACTATTCACAGCAACATGAACTGATTGCAGATAGTCTTGGATTAATAATGTACTCTAATACAAATTATTGTATAAATTCTCCTGTAGAGGCTCTGGGGAATTTAAAAACTTATAATTCACCTTTCTCAAAAGTATTGGATATTCAAAAATCATTTTTTGAAAGCAGCAATATTTCTTTCCCCGACATAAACATTGTTCCTCTCGATTCAATTGAAGTTGAGAAATATGATGATGATAACAATTCCACACATCCGGATATAGATGAACGAATGGAAGAAATTGCCGATCAGTTATCTCAACCTGAATATGATGTAGATTCAATAAAGACCAAAACTTTACCGAATAAATTTCAGAAACTGGCACAGTTTGAAATGCCACATCTTTATCTTGAAAAAGGAATGACAATTCATGCGTTATATTGTGTAATGTCTTTACTTGAAGAAAACCCGGATAATAAATATCTTAACGGAATGCTTTGTAATATACTATATGCAATATCTCAAAATTCAACATGCCTAAAGAATTATCCGGATAGGGATGAAATAGCCGATTTTAAACATTCTCAGCGGGATTATCATAAAGATTTAAAATATAGTTGTGCTGATATGCAACAATTATATCTGTTTTTGAATAAAATGTCAAATGAACAAAAAAACAGCCTGGCTATAGTTAAATTATTGGCATTTATTTCTGATAACAATGTAGGTGATAGTGATGCAATGATGCTCAGATTAAGAGATCTTACCAAAATGAACCTTTCGTATTATTCCGATAGTAAACCAATTAAAAACCTGATTGAGAGAGATTCCGTTTTTGCCGGAATATATAATGATGAAAAACAAATTTCCAGATCAGAGATAAAAAAATTGAGAAATTCATACAGGGAAGAAGACGAATCCAAAAGCATTATTGTTTCAACGAGAATTATTAAAAATTCATCAATAGATAAAACTGATGATGTCGCCTCCGGAGAAGAAAATGGAGAAGTGACAGAATCAAAAGAATCTTTATCTGAAGAAGAAGAAACAGCAGAAACCGGGACTTCTAAAGATGTTAATACAAATACCGGTTCGGATAAAAATGAAAAAAAAGACAAGAAAGAAAAGAAGTTAAAAGCTGAACCAGACCGGATATTATTTGTAACCCCCGAATTCAGAAAGTTTGACTTAAGAAAAAATCAGGCATATAAATTTCAGGCATCAGAAAAAGCTTTGAACAGCTATCAAAAGAAAATAGAGGATAATGCAGATTTGCTGGAAATAGATCATGTAATGCTTTCTACTCTGAATATGGGGGCTGCTGATGTTGAACAAATTAATGATATCTCATTGATTAACACATTTGTTGATGAGCATAACAATAATTCGCCATGGACAATGAGTTCAAAAAAAGAAGAAATTCAGAATCTTATTTCAAAATATAATACCGATAAAATTGTATTTGTCGGGACTTATTCGTTTCATATGAGCCGGGATGTGGGTTCCGAAATTTATATGGTATTTATCTCTCTGTTTTTACCTCCGGCCATCCCGTTTGCAATATGGCATGCAATTACGCCCGAATTCCGCACTTTTACATATGTTTTGCTTTATAATCTTTCGACTGAAAAGGTAGATTATTATGAAGTGGAGTATATGAAGATGAATGGAAATGAGGGTGTGGTAAATACCACTATGTATTACAGTTTTATGAAAATTAAAAATCTTTAATATGAATTCAATAAAAAATATTTTACTTATTTCATTTCTGTTTTTGATTGTTTTCTGTAATGCTCAAAATCCCGGTTATTTAGGCCGGAGGATTATAGTTTCTACAGGCGTAAGAGGAATGCCTTTTGTAGGCAAGCTCCTTGCAGAAGATAATAATCTTGATTTTAATCTTAGATGGTCTGCAAATGCCGAGTTTGTAATTAGTAAGCAAATTTCAGCCGGATATATTTTTGAAAGAGTCAGCGATAAAATATTTCTGGATAATATGTCAGTTTCAGAGCAGTTACCTATAGTATATTATACATCTGACGTCGAACATAACCCGGTGCAGAGCCTTAAATCAGCAGCATTTTTTTGTGGAAATAACCATGGAATGTTTGTTAAGTTTTACAAGAATAAGAAACTGGGAGCCATTGCACCTATAGGACAATATTTTATTATGGAATATTTTTTTAATAATACAAATATAAAAGATGACGGCAGGTACTTTAATAATGAAGATATTACTTTGTTACATTCTGTTAAAAGCAGAACGTTTGCAATAGGATGGGGGGTACAGAATGTTTATTACAAATACCTTACAGTTGACTTCAGGTTCGGACTAGGTTATAATAAAGTCGGTTTTCATGCAAAGGTAGATGGGGAGTATGAAAATCCTCTGTTTTATAAAGCGGAATCCAAACTTTTTTCCGATAACCTGTTTATGCTGAAATTAAGTGTTGGCTGGATAATTTTTTAAAGAAAATTAAATATTCATAGTTAAAGTCCGAACATTAGTAAAATCTTCTTTTCTGAGGATTTTGCCATTATAAGTCAATGTGTCGCTTAGTTTAAGACTGTGCTTTTTTATCCCGTTACTGAAATATAATGTCACATTAAGATATTCTTTCATAAAGACTTCAAGATTTTCAGCATTTACGGTAATTTTAGCTTCTATCATAGTTGCAATTTCCTGTTGAAACAAAGGATGATTTCCTTTATTCCCGAAAACTACATGTGAACCTTCATGTCTTATAAATAAAGCCTGCAAAGGCTGGAAACTTTCTTCGTATAACCCGGCAGGAAATGAAATTTCGGTTTTATAGTCTTTTTCTACAATATTTCCGGCATTGCGGATAAGTATTTTTGGGTAAAAACTCATTGCCGAGAACTTCCCTGCACTTAAAACCGGCAACCCGTTGGTGTTGTAAATGCCAAGAAACTCTAATTCGCATGAACTTAGTTTGCCGTATAGCATTCTTACTTCGGCTTCATCAAGTATAACAGCTTTTGTTTTCTGCCATTTGTAATACCTTGAGTCCGAGAACATGTGCGGCTGTTCATTATTGGCAGGAATCTGTATGTGAATTATTTTGGAAATATCATCATTGCCGGCAGCAGAAATATCAATTTTGAGATCTTTTACAGGCCTGTCAATCTGAGACTGTATTTCATGAAATAACCAGTCTGATGTTTTATGAAATTTTGTAACCGGATCAATTTTTTCGGCTCTGCCACGCCTGGAAGATATCCCGTAAATAATGTCGCCGCCACCTGAATTCGCTACAGCACATACCGTTCTTGACAGTCTGGTCATTGATACTGTTGATGTGTCAAGCTCAGAGCCTTTAAAAAACAACAATGACGAATGCATTCTTGTATTGGTGGTTACCAATTCAGAATAAAATTCCTGTGATATTTTATCAGGCAAATTCATGTTTACAAAAATAGTAAAATATTGAAGATGAGCAAAAATGCCTGATTTATAATTATGGCGTATAATTATAATTACAACATAGGAATGTCCATTAATAAAATTTTGCTTTTTGCTTCCGCCGTTATTTCTATTTCCCCGGTATCAGATATGCCCAGAGCATCTCTTTTCTCAAGTTTTATTCCTTCAATCACAGCATTGCCTTCAATTACAAAAATATAGACTCCGTTAGTTTCCTTTTTTAGTTTATGTTTAACGGACTTCTTTTCGTCAAACTCACCGAGATAAAACCACGCGTCCTGATAAATCCATGTTCCGTCATCATCTTTATCAGGAGATACTATCTGAAGAAAATTATTTTTCATTTTTTCTTTATCAAGTGTAATCTGGTCATAACGTGGCGTGACATTTTTTATTTTTGTAAAAATCCAGATCTGAAGAGTATTAGCATCAATATCGCTGTTCGCATTGAATTCACTGTGATAAATGCCTGTCCCCGCACTCATTACCTGAACATCCCCCGAGTTAATTACTCCGTGGTTTCCCATACTGTCTTTGTGCTCCAATGCTCCGTAAAGAGGGATTGTAATTATTTCCATATTGTCGTGAGGATGTGTCCCGAAACCTTCTCCGCCTGCAATTATATCATCATTTAATACTCTTAGCACACCAAAATGTATTCTGTCGGGGTTGTAGTAATTTGCAAAACTGAAACTGTGAGTAGCCTTTAACCATCCATGGTCGGCATAACCACGGGTGTTTGATTTATGTAATATCGTTTTCATTTTGTTTATTATTTAATTCAAATTATTTAATAAACAGAAGACTTAACTTATTGTTAGCGCCGGAACGAACTAAATCATTTATTGAGATATTACAAAAACCGGATTGTCTTCTTTAATTCTGTTAATACAAATATCAATAACTTACTTTAGTTTTACTGATTTGGTTTTTATTTCTATGCCTTCATCAGTAAATTCACTGTATCTTATGGTTACATATCCGGGTTTTGATTTGTCTTTGGATATTGCATCAACGCCTTCTTCCCATTGATCACAGTGTGTGATTATCGGATCAACCAGATATTGCCACTGTCCGTTTTTATAAGTATAAACTTTGTACTCATGCCAGCAACTGGTCCACCACGAAGGTAAAATACCTATTTCGTCAAATCCGTCATTGTTAAGATCTCCTTCATTTACAGGTGTTCCGCCTATGCAGTTTTCAAGTTTTATCGCAGGGATAGCCGGGTCTGAGAATTGAATATAGCAGTCACAAGGACCGTCGCATTCACCAAAATTATCTTCTGTCTGGTTTTTAGGGAATGCAGGAAATTTTAACCACATTGTTTCTTTTTCTTTACCAAGAACAATATTTACTTTTTCGGATGTTGATGAATTCATACTTTTAAGATTTTCATCTGTAACAGAATCTCCTTCTGTGCCGATTTTCCAATCTTTTCCAACTTTTATAAATATCAGATAAGATGGATATTCTTCTGTTTTTCCGTTCCATCTTGATTTTTTTACAAAACTGCACTTTACCTCAGTGTCGCTTATATATTCTATTTTTATTCCGCCTTCAATTGTTTGTCTGAAATCCGAATATTTCTTTAATAACATGTTCTTTTTTTCCACACATTTATTCTTGTTAAGATCGGTTTGATAAAACACAACATCATCAGCATATAATTTTTTAAATACTTCAATATCTTTTGAATTATGGGCATCATTCCATTCCGTTACGAGTTTTGCAAAGTCAGTTTCTTTTGTTTTTGTTTCAGGATGATTTGACCTTGAATTGTTATTACATGAATAAACTGCAGTAAGCAGAATAATAAAAGTTGCTGTATAGAGAAAGTTTTTCATAAAAACAGTATTGTTGTAAATACAGCAAAGATAAGAATTATAAAGATTGGATATTTATTAATCTGGCTGTTTAAACCTTAATTAATACAAGTTTTTTAAACCAGGTATTGACCGGCCTGAATTTAATATCCCGGTATTCTTAAGCTTACGAGCGGATATAATTGCAATCAGATGCTATTCGTTATTTTTCCTCAGATCATACTCTTGCAGAATATCGTCGAAAGTCTGTTTAACAGAAATAATTTTTTCTGATAAATAAGCATTTGAACCGGCAAAAGCATATCCGCTGTTGAAATTACCTTTAAAAGCACTGTATAAAGCACTTATTATGCAATAAGGACTTGAAGATATTTCACATGTTTTGATACATTTAAAAGGACAACGTACAGGAACTTTCTGACCTAATTTAACTTTTTCAAGAAAGGAGTTCATAATTGCACGTCCCGGCATACCGACAGGACTTTTTATTATTTTTATGTCCTCTGATTTTGCATTAATATAGCTTTGCTTAAAACTATCAGAAGCGTCACATTCTGTAGTGGTTACAAAACGCGAACCCATTTGAACACCGGAAGCTCCGAGTTTTATAATATCAGAAATGTCCTGGCCGGTATATACCCCGCCTGCTGCAATAACCGGTATCTTAACATTGTAAATATTCTCAAAATCTTTAACTACTGCTACAACTTCAGGAATCAGATGCTCCAGAGAATAATTGTCGTCAGTAATCTGTTCGGCTTTAAACCCGAGATGTCCGCCTGCTTTTGGACCTTCTACCACAATAGCGTCTGGCAAATAATCATACTCACTTTTCCATTTCCCGCAAATAACTTTTGCAGCTCTGGCAGAAGAAACTATAGGGACAAGTTTGGTTGTACTGTCTTTTGTTAAAAATGACGGCAAGTTTAATGGTAACCCGCCACCGCTAAAAATGATGTCGGCCTTTTCTGATATTGCAGTTTTAACCATGTCCGCAAAATTGGACATGGCTACCATGACATTTATTCCAATAATTCCACGCGTTTTTTCTCTTGCTTTACGCAATTCTTCTTTCAAACCTGTTATACTGTTTTCGAGGAAATCTACTCCGGCTTGCCGGTAAAGCATTCCAAGCCCGGCACTTGCTATTACTCCTACACCTCCCTGATTTGCGACTGCTGCGGCCATCCCTGAAAGAGAAATTCCTACTCCCATGCCACCCTGAATAATCGGAATCCTGATTTCAAGATTTCCGATCTTTAATGATTGTATCATTTAGTTTTTTTTTGAACCATCAGAATTGTCTCTGATTGTCGCGGCAAAGGTAGTTTAATTTAAGTTAATTCAAGTATTTTTTTACTATAATAAATATTTCAATAATATTGTGCTTTTGATTTTCTGAGTATTCGCCATAATATGTATGTTTTTTTTATCATATTTGGAAATCAGAAAATATGAATATGCGGATATTTAATGATGAACAGGATGACATAGGTAACACCTGCAAAACAAGTTTTAAATTTGAGAAAGAAGTTAAGATTGTTATAAATTATCAACAACTTTTTTTATTTTTTCGCGAATATTGACAGCTACTTCACCTAACGTTTCATTTTTTACAGAGCTCATAGATGCTATGGGATCAATCCCTGCAACTTCAATGTCTCCGTTTTCCAGTTCCTGAACAATAAAATTGCAGGGTAACATTGTGCCTATTTTGTTTTCACTTTGTAATGCTTTGTATGCAGACTGAGGATGACAGGCTCCCAGAATTCTGTATGGCCTTATATCTGCGTCAATTTTCTTTTTTAATGTCTCTTTTACATCAATATCGGTTAATACTCCAAACCCTTCTTTTTTTAGTTCGTTTGTTACATGAACGACAGCATCATTAAAATCTCTCGTTTTTAAAACTTTATTGAAATAGTAACTCATAGCTTTTTTATTTGATTATTATCATCCTTTTTAACCGTTATTCCTGCTGTTTGTTCATGTCTTACAGAAGATTACTATAAAACAACAATTCTCCCGTTTTGTGTTTTTCCGTTAATATAGTTAATAGCTTTTACCTGATAAATTCCCGGAGAACCAAAGATGTCAGAGACTTTTATCCGGTTATTATTATTCATGACTTTTACCGATTTTATCATAGTCCCTTTGTTGTCGTAAAATTCGATATCAGAATATTCAGAGTTCTCAAACTTTATGTTTATTTCAGAATTCATACTTGCAGGATTCGGGTAAATTGTAAAATTATTATTTTTTAATTCGTCATAAGTTCCGGTTAAATTATCACTTAAAATAAACTGTTTTATTGCTTCAACTTTATTTTGTTCCGGCGTGTTGTCGCACATGGTTATTCTTATATTATAGCTTCCGGGAGTCAGCCCTTCGGTGTTCCAGACGCAAAGTTCATCATTAAACACTTCGCTATAGACTGTGTCACATGCCGGTAACCACAAACCTGAACCGCTAACCTGATATTCGGCTACATACCAGGCCATGTCGTTAGGATAAAAGTCAGAAGCTTTTTCCATCCATGCCGAACCGTTTATCGTAATGTAACTGTTAGTGTAGTTATTTGTGCTGCCATCAATTTTAAGATACCAGACCATTGCATCATCAATATATTCAGGATTTTCTGTGAGATTTGACTGAACAATTATTAATATAGATTTTTCGAAAGCAATGCAACGCCCCATATTTTGTGAACTGTATGCCATTATTCCGATTGCCTCTCCGCTGGTTTGAAAATTCGCATTAAGATAAGAAAAACCAAGACTTGACATACTCTGGTCTGTAGCAAATAAATATCCGCCGGAGCCATCAATAAATGAATTTTGAATTGTACATCCGGAATTTCCCATTGTCCCTATTTCGCCGAGAATGCAACTGCTTACATTGCCTTCAGCACCTTCAAACATGTATAAATTCCATGTCTGAACATCTGTATTTACAAGATGAATATTGTGCTCGCTGAGCGGAGCTGTGAAGTCGTTGTAGTGCGAATTGTTTACCAGGCCGGAAACAGAATAGGTTGGTGTGTTTCTGAACCAGACTCCGATTGTTCTCAATTTACTGTCACTTATTGTTACATTGCATGATGGCTCAGGCATTAGTCCCCACATAACATCACTGCAATTGCTGATGGAGTAGGAGTAGTCAATACCGGTAACTCCGGAGATACTATTGTCGAAATCACAAGTGTTGATATTTAATCCGTCAGGAAAAACATAATCGAGTTCTGCTGCTGCCGGAACATGATGCCATATTAATATTGTTGCAGCATTTGAAAAATTAGCTGTGGCATTGTTTGTCATAACAAATTCTCCGGCCTGATTTGCTCCGTCAATATTAATTGTTGCATTTAAAGAAAGACCACAGGTTGTAAAACCTATCTTTGTTACATCATTCCAATTAATAATTGCATTGTCAGTAATTACCAAATCGTGAGATAATCCGTAATAGTCAAGAGTAGAATTTGTTACATTTATTTCTGCATTCCCGGCAGCTATCATAGCACGCTGGTAAATAAAACTCTGAGGAAAGCGGATTGTCGAGTTTGTAATCCAGACTTTAGCATCATTGCCAAAAACAACCAAATTTCCGTTTATCATAGCATCTGCATTTTCAAAAACCAGTTTGCCGTCGCCCACTACTGCTATTGTGCCGTTAAATGTGTAAAAGCCTGTAATATACAAAGAGTCCTCCGGAGTATCTCCGACATATAGTGTGTCGGCAGATTTTGAATTATTATCAGAGAACAGACATATTTCCTTTAATAACCTGTTATGCCTTTCAATAATGTTTTCTGATTGAGTATTGTTTGTTATATTGCTGAATTCCTGTACAGTGTAGCGAGACTTTCTGAGTGTTTCTGCATTAAAATTAACCTGAGCAAATATTGTTGTACCTGAAAGAATAATTAATGTTACAACTAAACATGTTTTGAGTCCTCTTTTCATAGATTGATTTTTTTGATTGCAATTTATGAAAAAAAGTGCAGGTTTTTGAAATTGTTAAAATAAAAATGATCCAGGCTGTTTATAGCAAAAATATGTGCAGGCTTTTTTCTCAGGGTTGCGCAAGGAGTTTACTTATTCTTTTTTCACACTGTAAATAGTTCTTATGCCTGTAGAGAACAATATTTCAATCATATAAATTCCCGGAGTTTCATAAATAAAAAGACTGATTTTACAGGTGTTTGTAAAAGTTTCGTTTTTTAAAACCTGTCCGGTTATCCCAATGACTCTGATGTTTACATACTCCTGATTATTTTTAAACTCTATAATAACGTTTCCTTGTGTAGGATTGGGGTATATATTTAAATCATCATAAAAACGGGTTGTATTATTTTTGATTGCAGTAACTACAATACAAACAGATGTGTCAATACAAGCATTCTTTTCTATTCTTACAGCATAGCTGCCATTTGTTACGGCTGTAAATGACTGATTGTTTGCGCCGGCAATGGGATTGTAATTATCTTCACAATCAAGCCATTGATAAACAGCTCCGTTTTCATTACTGCTGAGAATTATGCCGTCCTGAGAAACTCCGTTATCAATATTGTTGATAGTTAAGTCAAGGTTTACCAAAGAATCGCATCCGTTTGCTGCACCGCCTGCAATATTGAAGCTTGCAGTGTTGTTGCTTTCTGTGTATGTGTTCCCGTCAATCCATGTGTAGGAATTACATTTTGTTAACACATCTGTACCGGTAACAGAATTGTTTATTGTTAAGTTTAATGTTACAACACTGTCGCAACCGGACGAATTGGTAAAAACAAGTACCGGAGTTGCAGAAGAAGTGTAGGTTGTGCCGTTCCACTCATAACTGCCACAGGCAGTTTGATAAATTGTGACAAAATCAGTACAGTTCTCGAACCATATTATTTTATTGTCTGTTGATGAAGAAGCTATAACGTCTGTTGAGGAGTCACTGTTTACATCAATTGCCATTACTGAGGATGCCCCGGTAATATTTGCCGAAATAATATGTTCCTCGAAAATCTGACTGCCATCGTTTTCGTACCATGATATTTTATTGTCCCCCCATGATGATGAAAAAACGTCAATATCGGAATCTTTATCCAGATCGGCAGCAAAAACTTTTGTTGCCCTGTTTGCATTTACAGATATTACATGCTTGGCAAAATTTTGATTGCCGTCATTTTCATACCATGCTATTTCGTTGCTGTCGAAAGAAGCAGAAAGAACGTCAATGTCCGTATCATTATCCATATCAATTGCAAAAACCGATAATGCATATTCGGCAGTGCCGGATATGCAATGATGGGTAAAGTTCTGACTCCCGTCATTTTCATACCATGAAATCTGATCGTCGTAAAAAGAAGCAGAAAGGACATCAATGTCCGAATCATTGTCGAGGTCAATTGCAAAAACAGAATGAACAGCATCTGCAGTAGTAGAAATAAGATGTTCGGTAAAGTTCTGATTCCCGTCGTTTTCATACCACGCAACTTTGTCATCGTTAGCCGATCCCGAAACTACATCCAAATCATTATCACCGTCCAGATCAATTGTAATAACGTCATATGCCCCGTCCGCACTTGTTGAAATAATGTGTTCCGTAAAATTCTGATTCCCGTCATTTTCGTACCATGCAATTTTATCATCTCCCCATGAAGCAGAAATAATATCAATATCATTGTCTGAATCCAAATCCGCAGCAGTTGAAAAGCTGCACATGTCTGCTGATAGAGATACAATATGTTCAGAAAAGACTTCGGAGCCGTCATTTTCATACCATGATACTTTATCATCATAAAGTGAAGATGAAATAATGTCTATATCTGTATCTCCGTCTATGTCTGCTGCGGATATAGCATTTATTCCGCTTGCATTTGCAGATATGTCGTGTTCTGTGAAACTGATTTGATTAAATCCTTGCAGGTATAATGAGCAAAGTATTATTACCAGAGTTGTAAACTTTTTCATGACTTTTTTATTTTGAATTATCAGTTAAACTATTAACAAAATTTCTGAAAATACACATGCCTGATTTTTTCTGAGAGAGTGAACAGTATTCCGCGTCCTGTTGTGTATTTATCCTCCAAAGATAATGAAAATAAATAATAAAAGCAAGTTTAAATGCTTTTAAATTTATATAAATGGCCTAATTGCTAAAAAAATGCTATGTTGTATGTCGGGTTGTATGAGCGTTTATTACACACCTTTTTTCATATCATACATAATCATGATATAAAGACTACAGCCTAGTAACTTGTATCGGGCTTACCGTATATTATACGCATGCGGGGATTCATTTTTGCAACAGAGTAAGGAAGTTGTATTGTTTCGTCTATGTAAAGATATTCAATAGCCCTGCAATATTGAATTGATTCAGGTATGTATGATATTCCCGATTTGCAAAGATTTAACTCAACTAAAGAGATAAGCTCGCCGAAGTTTTCGGGAAGCTCTTCAAGATTGTTGTTGCTAAGATCCAGAAATTTTAACATGTTTAAATCCGTAATTGACACGGGAAGATATTTAAGACAGTTGTAATTAACATACAGAAACTCAAGTTTTTCAAGATCTCCTATATTTTGAGGAAGATAAATTATTTTGTTGTGTTCCAGATGCAAAGACTGTAATTCGTACAGATTTCCTATTGCATCAGGGATGGTAACCAATTGATTGTTTCTCAGCGATAACTTTTTAAGGTTCTTTAAATTCCCGATTTCTTCAGGCAGATAATTCAGCCGGTTGCTGCTTATTACCAATGTCTCAAGATTTTGTAACTGTCCTGTTTCAGGAGGGATATATGTCAGTTTGTTTTTAAACAGGTATAAACTTTTAAGATTTTTAAGATTTGCAATTTCAGAAGGTAAGCTGTCAATTGTTGTGTAAGATATTTTTAATTTTTCAACTTTGTCAGGATTGGCAAGGGCTGCATCAAGACTTCGGTAAGTGTTGCAGGCTTGTAATATAAATACTGCCACAAATAACACGGGAATTATAATGCCAGCTTTTCTCATATCCGGTTTCTGATAACAAATGTTTTGCAAAGTTAAAAAAAGCTTTTGTTTTTGCCTTTTTTGTTTTCGGAACACTTTTTGAAAATGGTTAATAAGTTTTTTAAATTTTAGAAAAAATACTCATTGTGAGTTTTTAAAAATGTTATATTTTCATCGCGTAATTATTTGAATATGAAAAAGTTTTTTTTATTTACCGGATTGTTGGTTTTGGCCACTTATATGAATGCTCAGGTTGTCGGCGGGATTCACGATAAACTGTTTGATTATTATTCTGAAGAGAGATGGGAAGATTGTGCGTTTAAGGCGGACAGGATGATTTTACAGGAGAAATACAAGAATGATGCTGAGGTGTATCTTTATCTGGCGGCATCTTACAATAAGATTTTTCTCATGGGGCTTGAAGACACTACATTGCTTTATAAAGTGCCGGAATATGCCGATGCTTATAAATATGCCCTTAAATATTCTGTAATGGCTAAGAAAAAAGATAAAAAGGCAAAGTTATATTTTCCTAAAAATGATAATATGCTTGAAGAGATTTCAATTGCAGGAATTTACTATGTAGATCATTATTTATCAGTAAACAAACCTACAAAAGCTAACTCGTATATGCGTAAAATTATGAAAACATATACGGATGTAAATATATATTTTATGCACGGCGTCCTGTCTTTGATGTCTGCCGATTCAGTTACCGGCAGACCGGTTATAGACAGCGTTTTTTACACTATGGATAAGGCGCGTCCAAAAAATGTTGCTAATACAGAATTTATAATGATAGATGCTTTTGACCTGTATGTAAACTTTCTTATAAAAAGAGAAAACCCGTTAACAGACAGTGCCAGAAACGTTATTAATCGCGGATTGAGATATTTCCCGGGAGATGAACTTTTAAAATACGATTTAAAACTTATTGAAAATCCTGGTACCGATATTCCAAAACCTGAAAACGCGAAGAAAAAAGTCATGCTTAAGCAGATTACCACAAATCTGCCGGATGATGACGATGATGATACAGAAGACGATGACGAATAATATAATCTGAATAGTAATGATTGGAATAATAGGTGGTACCGGGCTTGAGAAGAGTAATCTTTTTAAACACCCGGAAAAATTATCTGTAACAACAGAGTTCGGTAATCCGTCCTCGGAAATTCTTACAGGATTTATAGGTAATAAAAAAGTAGCTTTAATTTCGCGTCATGGGAAAGATCATACGATAACCCCCTCACACGTAAATAACCGGGCAAATATAGCTGCACTGAAAAGTCTGGGGTGTAAGTATATTATTGCTACTACGGCTTGCGGCAGTTTACGTGAACATGTAAAACCCGGGGACTTTGTGCTTGCAGATCAGTTTATCGATTTTACAAAACACCGCACAGCTACATTTTATGATAGTTTTGAGCCGGGAGTTATGCAGCATTGCCCTATGTCTGATCCTTATTCGGAAGAATTAAGAAATAAAATATACTCTGCATCTGAAGGATTGGGAATTAATGTTCATACTTCAGGAACAATTGTTACTATTGAAGGTCCAAGGTTTTCAACACGTGCAGAATCAAACATGTTCAGGCTTTGGGGAGCCGATCTTATAAATATGAGTACCGCTCCGGAAACAGCATTAGCTAATGAGGCCGGAATTCCATATGCAGTTATTGCAATTTCCACTGATTATGATTGCTGGAAAAATGATGAAGAACCTGTATCCATTGATATCGTCCTGGAGAACTTCAGAAAATCGGTAGATAAGCTGATTTTGTTACTGGAGAAAACCGTTAAATATATTTAGGATGAATAAAAAGATTGTTGCATATGAGGTCTTACGTGTTATAGGATCAAAACCTTTATTTGCAAAAGATCATTATCAGAGATTGTTAAATTCCGTACAATCAGTTGATAAGGATTTGTATTTGTCCGAGCATGGATTTTTTAAATCTATTTTGTTTACTATTTCAAAATATAAAATTGTAAACGGAAATATTAAGACAGAAGCGGTAATCGACTTACAGACAAAAGCTATAACTCTGTCGTGCATCCATATTTTACATCATTACCCGTCATCTGAGGATTATAAAAACGGGGTTGATACAGTCACTTATAAATACGTGAGGGAGAATCCCAACAGCAAGATATGGAACCAGACTTTAAGAGAAATTACAGATAATATTATTGCTTCTGAAAATGTTTATGAGGTGCTTTACCAGAATGAAAACGATTGCTTAACAGAAGGAAGCCGGTCTAATTTGTTTTTTATAAATGAAAATGATTTGATTTCAGCACCTGAATCAGACATTTTAAAAGGAATAACCAGAAAGTATATTATCAGTACTGCCGGATCGTTAGGTTTACGGTTAATTGAACGAAGTATTCACATTGAAGACATAAAAAACTTTAAATCGGCATTTATTTCAGGCACATCACCTATGATTTTGCCGTTAAAAAAGATAAATTCCACAGAATTTGATGTGAATAATATTTTATTGAGAAAACTAATGTCAGATTTTGATCTGATTGTAGATGACAATATCCGAAACTTTGAATTTTGAGAAGAACTGTTTTTATCCAGACCTGTATTTTAATATTCAGTCTTCAGGTTTTTTCGCAGGCTGAGTCATGGAAAAAATGTAAAACATGTAATGAGCCGGTTATATTTTATAAAGAACTTTCAACCGGTAAGGATTTTCAGATTAAAGCTGCTTTTACTGTAAACTACCCTATAGAAGATGTAATCAGAAATTTGCAGGATATTCCGTCTTATAAAGATTGGGTATATAATTGCAGGAGTGCTGTAAAAATATCAGATGAAAGCAAGTATTCCGGGATTTATAGAAGCATTATCGGAGCTCCGTGGCCGTTTAAAGATAATGAGGTCTTTATGCAGTATTATTTTAAAGAGCAGGACAATGGCAAATCGTGGAAGTTGTATCAAAAGTGTTTGCCCGATTATGCCCCGCTTAATGACAAATACGAGCGTATTACAAGATTTAAAGCAGTATGGGAGATTACAGCGGTTACGGAAAATACAACATCAGTAGTCTATTTTGCTGAAACCGGAGGCCCTAAGAATATGAGTCAGCCTGTAAAAATGCTGTTTCTATGCTCTGCTCAGTATAAAACTGTAAAAGAATTCATAAAACATACCGGAACCATATCCTTTTAAACTATATCTTTTATAACATTAAATTGTTTTGCCTTTTTTTAGTCTTTTTAACAGTATATAGTGTAATTTTGCAGCATATAAATGTTCAATTAAACTAAATAAAAATGAGTTTTTTAACAAAGGAAAAAATATTCTCGGCAAAATGGTTCAAGGCAGTTATATACATTCTTGCAGGTACTTTTATTATGGCTACCGGATATGTGTATTTTATCTCTCCCTATAAAATTGCTCCGGGCGGAGTTTACGGTATTGCAATAGTTCTTCATCATTTATTCGGATTTCCCACCGGGGTTTCTGCACTTGCAATGGATATTCCTCTGACCCTGATAGGAATAAAAGTTCTTGGTCCGCGTTTCGGTTGGAAAACAGTTCTGGGATTTGTTTCAATGGCAGTTTTTGTCGATCTGCTGACTTATTTTCAGGGAGATGTTCCGTTAGTTGAAGGAGATGCACTTTTATCGGCAGTTTTCGGAGGCGTTTTACTTGGTGTTGGGCTTGGCCTTGTGTTTAAATCAAAAGCGACATCGGGAGGAAGCGATATTATTGCAATGATGATAAACAAACGCAGTAAAATACCGTTGGGACAATTAATGATTTATGTAGATTCTGTTATTGTGCTTGTTGGCCTTGTGGCTTTTAAAGACTGGAAAATTCCTTTGTACTCGTGGATTGTAATTTATATTACAGGAAAAGTTGTAGATCTGGTACTTCAGGGAGCCAGTTACGATAAAGCATTGTTTATTGTATCGGACAAGTATGAAGAAATAAGGTCTAAGATAATAGATGATTTAAGTCGCGGAGGAACAGTCTTTAACGGTGAAGGTATGTATAGTGCGGATGAAAAGAAAATAATTTACACAACAGTAAGTCGTCGCGAATTCGAAATATTAAAAGAATACATTTACGAAATAGATCCGGATGCATTTATTTCAGTTATGAATACACATGAGATTTTAGGACACGGCTTTAAACCATTAAAAGAATCCGTTTCAAAAATATAGTTAACAATCCGATATAATGTCAACAGATATTATTCATAGTTTCGGGCTGGAAGTCTGGCATGTTTACGCTGTAATTGTTTTTTTAGGCATTCTTCAGGGAATAATAAATACTGTTGCAGGTTCAGGTACAGTTCTTATGTATTCGTTTTTGTCCGCATTGGGTATGCCTGTAAATGTTATAAACGGAACAGTAAGATTAGGGATAATATTTCAAACAGCAACATCATCCTATAAATTTTATAAAAACAAAAAACTTGTACTTAAAAAAGGGCTGATTTTAGGTATTCCCATGATTATCGGTTCTGTTATAGGTGCAGAACTGGCAGTCTCAATAAATATCGAAGTCTTTAAAAAAATTGTAGCTCTGGTGCTTCTCTTTATGCTTTTTCTGATGTTTTACAACCCACAAAAATGGATAGACGGACAATCAAAAGAACGTCAGGCTAAAACCGGAATCTGGCAACTGCTGATATTTCTGGCTATTGGTTTTTATGGTGGCTTTATACATATCGGGGTAGGAATTTTTTTGTTATCAGCATTGGTCTTAAATGCCGGTTTTGATTTGGTAAATGCAAACGGATTAAAAGTCTTTCTGGTTTTAATGTATGCCCCGTTTGTTTTTACCGTTTATTTAATCAGCGGGCAGATAGACTTATGGGTAGCTTTGTTTGCGGCTGTGGGAAATGTAATCGGAAGCTTAATAGGATCGGGTTTGGCAATAAAAAGAGGAGCCGGATTTATAAGATCATTTCTGGTTGTGATAATACTTGCTTTTTCATTACATCTTTTGGGCGTATGGAAGTTTTTATTCGGGTTGTTTTAATAATACAGGAATAAATTAATTTTTGTATCTTGCAAAATAAAAACCCACTAAACATGAAAAATACTTTTCTATCTGCATTATTTATTCTCATATTTTCAAACTTATTTTCGCAACAGGTAAATGGAATAATAATATTTTCCGATGACCAGTTTAAGGTTGTAAAAGTGTGGGGAACACATGAAGAACGTGGTTATGCAGCAGGCTACATACTGGTAGAAGGAATAGATGATTTATTTGATAACTATCTCATGCCTGCATTCGGTTCCTATTATTCTGTGGCAAGAAATCTTATGCAAACCGATGCCCACATAAAAATTGATTCCGTATATATCCGTGAAGCTATGGGAATGGCAAACGGGATTAATGCAAGCGGAGAAATGAGCATGACTGTTGATTATATTGATGTTTTGCTTGCAAACTCGTTTCTGGATTTCCAGAACTTTTTAGGTAAAGGCCTGGGGCTTGATAACGGCTGCTCTAGTCTTATTAGCTGGGGAACAGCAACAGCCGGGACAGATCTTGACGGAAAATCTGTAATCTCACGGCACATGGATTGGGACGATCAGCCAGTTATAATAAGAAATCAGGTTATGATAATTCATATTCCGGCAGAGGAAAACGAGCAACCATGGTTACTTATTGGTTTTGCCGGTCAAATGTCTGTATTGTCCGGGTTTAACTCATCAGGTGTGGCTGTAATGCAGCACATGTTGTCGGATGAATACACGGCAGCTTCGGTAAACAGGGGTTATGAGCCGGTTTGGTTCAGTATGCGCAAAGCAATAGAAATTAATGATTACAATAATGATGGCATTAATAATTGTCTTGACATAAATGATGTTATAAGCGAAAACCTTAACGGATATGCCGACAGTTATATTATTACCGGAGTGGCTCCGTCTTCAAATATTGATGATGATAAAATAGCGACAATTATTGAAACAGCACCTGCAGAACCTTATATTACGATAAGAAATACCGGCTACGAAGACGGTATTCCGGACAAAAATCTGTATGCGGCAAACTGGACAATTGCAAGAAATAATCAATTGCACTATTGCTCACGCTACAATGCTGTAATGGAACACATTGGAGACGGGACATTAATAGGGAAGCATGAAAATTACTTGCTGATGTTGAATTACAGCAGTTCCTGCAGTTTCGGGTGGAACGGAAATATTCAGTTCATGCAGTATGTGCCGGAAGATAACAGTCTTAAACTTGCATATCATACAACCGGAGGAGTTCAGGCGTGTGAAAATACCCCGGTTGAATATGATACTGAACAACTGTTTGAAATGCCGGTGATCGTAAATCAGCCAAAAATGAAATCGAAAATTAAAACATATCCAAACCCTGCAAAAACGGAAATAACTGTTTTTATTCCGGGGCAAAACGGGGTCGATGAGTTGGATATTTACGATTCTGCCGGGGTACTGGTTAAAAGTCAGTTTGTTCAGCCCGGTGAAATAAAAATGGAAATATCAGACTTAATGCCCGGGAACTATTTCATAAGAATGAAGAAGTCCGGATTTGAAGGCCGTTTTGTAATTAATTGAAAAACACTTTAAATTTTGACTAATGTTCTATCTTTGCCACCTGAAATGAAGAACATTGTCAAAATACTTTACATCTTTCTGGGGAGCCTTACCCTTGTTATTGCCGTGTTTGGTGTTGTAATCCCGGGTTTGCCCGTTACTCCGTTTTTGTTGCTTACAGCCTGGTTTTATGTGCGTTCTTCAGAAAAACTGTTTAAATTGCTTATTAATAACAAGTTTCTTGGCCGGTACATACTCAAATTTAAGAAAGATAAAGGAATGAGCCGAAGAACAAAGATATATTCGATCTCTCTTATGTGGTTTATGATACTGGCATCAACAATTTTTTTTATTGAAAGTCTGATTGTCCGTATTGTGGTAATTGGGGCAGGTATAGCAGGCACAATTGTAATGGGATTTATAATTAAAACAGTAAAAATATCTTCAGAAAGTTAAAAATTGTTAATTTCTGTAATAAATCGTTTAAATGTTGATAATTATTTTATCTTTGTAGTTAAATAATAATTAACTAAAACTTTAACATCATGGGAATTCAATTTTATTTCATTATCGGGGCAATACTCCTTGTGTTCCTGCTTTCAGGTATCAAAATTATCCGTCCTACACACAGAGGTTTGATAGAAAGACTTGGGAAATATTACAAATTTGCTAATCCGGGATTTCACTGGATTATTCCTGTAATTGATAAAATATACAGGGTAAATATTACCGAACAGATGGTTGATGCCCAGCCACAGGAGATTATTACAAATGATAATCTTAATGCCAGCGTTGATGCACAGGTGTATTTCAAGGTAAACAGTGATGAGGATAGCGTTAAAAATTCTCAGTACAACGTAAATAACTATCAGTGGCAGATTGTTAACTTAGCCCGTACAACCTTAAGAAATATCATAGGTACCCTTACACTGAAATCAGCAAACAGTGAACGTGGAAAAATCAATGCTGAATTGCACCGTACACTTTGTGACGAAACAAGAACATGGGGTATTGATATTGTTCGTACCGAGCTTAAACAAATTGATCCTCCGAGAGATGTACAGGAAACAATGAATAAAGTTGTTAAAGCAGAAAACGAAAAGATTGCTGCTATTGACTATGCAACTGCTGCTGAGACTTCTGCTGACGGAACAAAACGTTCTAAAATTAAAGAAGCAGAAGGTTACAAACAGTCAAAAATTCTTCATGCAGAAGGGGAAGCAGAAGCTATCAGATTGGTTAACGAGGCTGCAGATAAGTACTTTGTCGGAAATGCACAGTTGATGAAAAAGCTTGAAGCTTTGGAAATCTCTTTGAAAGACAATGCTAAAATTGTTATTCCTGAAGGATCTGATCTGGTAAATATCATTGGTGATATGGCAGGCGTTTTACCTATTGACAGGAAAACTAAAAAAGCAGAATAAAAAATCTTAATATATGAGATAGCCCGGATCTTTATGGTTCGGGCTATTTATTTATAATATAGACTGTCGTTTGTTGGTATGCTTTTTGAATATGGCATGCGTCGTGAAAACGGAACTGTTAACCGTAAGAAAAAACAGGGTGAATCCGAAAAACCTGAAGAGTAGGAAAATCTAAAACATAACATTTATGAAAAAAATTGGAATCAAAAATTTGTTAACAACAATGTGTCTGGCACTTTTCGGATTTTTTCTTATTGTTGGAACCGGGTCGTGTAAAAAAGACAAAGAAGAAGAGGCTGCTGATAAAAATTACGTTTTGATTATTGAAAACGGTGCACAAAAGATCAGCCCGGATCAATCACTTACGTATTCTGCAAAATTGGTAGATAAAGACGGGAATTCAACAGAACCGTCAAATGTTACATGGTCAACATCTGGTTCTTCAATTGCCACAATTTCTTCAACAGGGGTTATAAGTGCGGTTGGCGAGGGTATGGTCACAGTTACAGCATCTGTAACAATTGACGGAGTAACATTAACAGCTAAAGCACCTTTGGGAATTTATGCCCCGTCTTTGTTTACGGTAGCTCCGTGTGCTATTCTTTATGAAGTTGGCGGAGAAATTCAGTTGGAAGCAATTCATTTAACTACTTCGGGGGTTGTTGAACCAAACTGTTCATATGAATCAAGCGATGCTACGGTCGCTTCAGTATCAGGTAGCGGTCTTGTGACTTTCAACAAAGCAGGAAGTTGTTATATTACTGTAACCGCAACCAGCATAAATGGAAATCCTGTGAGCATTGTGCCTGTTACAGTTATTGCTCCTTACGTGATAGAGCTTCCTGTTGTAAGAGTAGAAGTTAATCCTCCTTCTGCTGATTTATTCCAGAATGAAACCGTACAGCTAACAGCAAAAGCTTTTAATTTTGATGGTGAGCAGGTAAGCGGGAAAACTCCCGTCTGGACCTCTGCAAATACTGACGTGGTTACTGTAAGCAGTTCGGGGCTGGTAACTCCTGTAAATCCTGGTGAAACCAATGTATATGCAATGGTTGACGGAATAATCGGACAGGCAAGTCTTATTGTTAACCCTGATACACTTGTTGTTGTCGAGCCTTTTTATGTAAATATTCCGGCTGGTGGAACAAAACAATTTACTGCAAAAGCTTACCATCTTACCAGAACAACAGCAACAGAATTAACAGGTGTGAATTTTGCCTGGGAAATTCCAACTTATGGATTTGCAATGTTTGATATTGCAACTGTAAATAACTCAGGACTTGTTACAATGAAATCAGATGCAATGCCTGGCATGATGACTTACGTTGTAGCTTATGATGTAAACAATATGTATGTTGGCGGAGCTTCGGCTATTATTGCTGCAGTTGCTGACGATTGTGACTGCGGAACCGGAAATGCAAATGTTGACCATATTACCGTGAATCAGACAACAGTTAATCTCAATATGATGGGAGTCTCAACTTTCCAGATAAATGCAACTGCTTACGATGCTCAGAATAATCCGGTTGCTGTTGATTTGGTTTACTGTTCAAATAATATTATGGCAGCAAGTGTAGATAGTGATGGGCTTATCGTTGCTGCCGGTCAGGGAGAAGCAACAATTAAAGTTTGTGCCGGTACTGTTTCTAAAGAAATTACCGTAAATGTTTCGTTATTTAAATAAAACAGCGGTTATAAGTTCTAAATGCATTTTTGCATATAATCAGTATAAAAAAGGACGCAATACTTTGCGTCCTTTTTTGTTATCTTTGCACACTAATACATATAGATCAAAATGAACGAAAACGAAAAAAAAGATCAGTTTTTAACCGAATTGACAAACAGTATCAACGATAACAGATTCGTAAAACTGACACTCTCAAACTATAAAGGCACAGAAGAAAATCTGAAAAATATTTATGCAAAGAGGATAATTATTAAAAACGAAAATAAAATAAGTTTTACATACCGTTATAAAACTAAAGATATCGTTAAGAATTACTCTGTTAATGAAGCTATAGAATTATGTAGCGCTTTATTGGAAAATGATTTTCGTATTGCAACGCTGATGACAATTACCAACGATTTTGTTTTTGAAAATGTGAACAGCAATAAATCGAATTTTAGAATTTTGACGGCTTCTGTAAAAGAGCTTCCTTCTATGAGCCATGATAACTTAAAAAACCGAAAAATAGGAGAGGTTAAAGGGAAAAAATATCTTCACTTGCTCGATATTTCTGATGAAAACGGGAAAGTTTATGCAAAATCTCAGGATAAGTTCAAACAAATCAATCATTATATTGAAATTCTTAGTTCGTTGCTTAAGGATTTACCACAAAAAGAAATAATCAGGATAGCAGATATGGGTTCGGGGAAAGGCTATCTTACATTTGCATTATATGATTATCTTACAAATGAACTTAATTTAAATGCCGGAATAACCGGAGTTGAGTTCCGAAAAGAGCTTGTGAAATTATGCAATGATATTTCAGTAAAATCAGAATTCTCAAATCTTAAATTTGTCGAAGGCACTATAGAAGAATATGAATGTGCAGAACTTGATGTTATGATAGCACTTCACGCTTGTAACACTGCAACTGATGATGCTATTGCCAAGGCAATAAACGCTGATGCCGGATTAATTGTGGTAGCTCCGTGTTGCCAGCATCAGATAAGGCAGGAAATAGAAAAATCGCAAAAAGAAAATACATTGAGCCCGGTAATTAAGCATGGAATTTTTCTTGAACGTCAGGCCGAGCTTATCACAGACGGGATAAGAGCGTTGGTTATGGAATATTACGGTTACAAAACAAAAGTTGTTGAGTTTATTTCCGATGCTCATACCCATAAAAATATTATGATAATAGGGCAAAAGACAACTAAGAAAGATAAGAATCCGGAAGTATTGCGAAAAATTGATGATATAAAAGAAATGTTTGGAATAGAGGAACATTATTTATTGAAAATATTGGGCTTGCAGAATAAGAAATAAGTATAGACATAAAGACACAAAGTTACAAAGACACAAAGAAAATAAAGAAGGAAAAAACCTGGTGTCTTAGTGTTTTAGTCTCGCTGAGGGCTAAAGCCGTTAGTGGTAAAAAAAAACTTTAGTTTAAAAGGCAAATTAAAAGATAATTAGCCACAAAAGCACGAAATCACGAAAAAGGTAATGAGCCTTTAGTGTTTTAGTTGCAAGAGAAAGAAAACATAGTGGCGATAAAGAAAGAAAAATAAACTTTGTGTCTTAGTGTCTTAGTGGCAATAAAAGATTTGTTATGATAAACTTAAAACTACGTAAATGGCAAATATCGGATGCAGACTCAATTGTTAAGTATGCAAACAATGAAAAAATAAGAGCATTTATGTCCGATGGTTTCCCTAACCCGTTTACTTACGAAAAAGCTCTGAATTTTATTAAAAACATTTCGGCTAATCCCTGCAATCATTATTTTGCAATAACAATAAATGATGAGGCCGTAGGTGGAATAGGGATAAGCGTTCAAACCGATGTACACCGTAAAAATGCAGAATTAGGCTATTGGCTGGCCGCAGACTTCTGGGGAAAAGGTATTGTTACTCAGGCAGTAAAAGAAATTGTAGATTACGGTTTTAAAAACTGTGACATTGTAAGAATATTCGCAAGGCCGTTTGCAAATAATATTGCCTCGCATAGAGTATTGCAAAAGGCCGGCTTAAATCTTGAAGCAACACTTAAAAATGCAGTGTTTAAAAACGGAGAGTATTTTGATGAATTAATTTATTCAGTATTTAAGGCAGAAATGAGTCACTGATACAATATCTCTCATCGTTTTTTTTCATCTGTAGTGCATAGAAAAACCATGTAAAACACAGAATCATATCAGGAACCGGTGATTCCGATGACGAAATGTTTTTTTGTTTAAACCCAAAAGTGAATTATGGTACTACATTGCGTTAATGCGAAAATTATCCGGGTATAAATACGACAGCAAAGAGGTATTTTACCTGATTATTTCTATTTAATAATTGATTTTTTTTGTCCTGCTTTAATTATAACAGTAAAATGGAAAAAATCAGATTAGAGGAAATTATTAAAGATAAGGATGCTTTGTCGGTTCTGAGAGTGCTTTCATCTGAGTTTCCCGGACAAGTGGTGTTTACCACAAGTTTTGGAGTAGAAGATCAGGTGATAACAGATTTAATTTTTAGTAACTCACTGGATATTAAAATTGCAACTCTTGATACAGGACGTTTATTTGAGCAAACATATAAAGTTTTTAATTCTGTTATAGAAAAGTACAAAAAGAAAATTGAAGTATATTTTCCTCAGACAGAAGCTGTTCAGAATCTTGTTTCAGATAAAGGACCATTTAGCTTTTACGAATCAGTTGAGAACCGTAAGGAATGCTGCAATATCAGAAAGGTAGAACCCTTGCACCGTGCATTGTCAGGACAAAAGATATGGATTACAGGGATAAGGGCAGAACAATCCCCGAACAGAACAACTATGGAAATGATTGAAGAGGATCATTCTTCTGGTTTGACTAAAGTTCATCCGTTGTTTGACTGGACTCTTGCTCAGGTTATGGAGTATCTTGATAAAAACAATGTTCCGTATAATAGCTTACATCATAAAGGATTTGTAAGCATTGGTTGTGAGCCTTGCACCCGCGCGGTAAAGCCAGGGGAAGATTTCAGGGCCGGCCGTTGGTGGTGGGAAAATAATTCAGGCAAGGAATGTGGTCTGCACAGCAAATAAAACTAAATACCTTATAATTCGATGAATACAGTTCTTATACCGTTTATAATTGCGATGCTTTTGGGTGTTGTAATGGGAGGAAGCGGAACAGGACCTGCATTTTCGGCAGCATACGGAGCAAATATTATTAAATTAAAATGGATTCCTGTTTTGTTCGGATTGATGGTATTTCTGGGAGCAATTATTGCAGGTAAGGAAACTGCTGCAACTATTGGCAAAGGATTGCTGAGTCCTGATTATATGAATGCCGTCACAATATCAATAATTCTTTTTTCGGTTTTTATTGCAATTCTTGTTGCTGATGTAGTTGGAATACCTCAATCTACAAGTCAGGCAACTGTGTTTGCTGTTGTGGCTGCGGCGGTTTATTTTGACGAATTTAATTCGACAAAGCTGTTTTATGAGATTATTCCAACCTGGTTTATTACTCCGGTTATTTCGTTTGTGCTTTGTTTTCTGGCCGGGAAATACATTTATAAACCACTTCGGAAGACAGGTATAACAATGTCGAAAAAGGTAAACGAAAATTATGTGATGAAAGGGATAATCCTTTTGATGTCTTTATATGTTGCTTTTTCGATCGGGGCAAACAACGTGGCAAATGCTGCAGGTCCGATAGCTACAATGACAATGAACAAATTAAGTATAAACCAGAACAGCGGGTTCATAATGTTGATTTCCATTCTGATTATAGCTCCGGGATTTGGAATAGGAAGTTCTTTGTTCGGGAAGAAAATTTTAAATAATACAGGCAAAGAGATTTTCCTTTTCGGCAGATTTGAAGCAATTATAATTGCATTCGTTTCAGGAAGTCTACTGCTTGCCACATCAGTGATTAAAGGTATTCCAACCTCTCTGGTTCAGCTTAATGTTGCAGCAATAATAGGAATAGGAGTAGCCAAACTTGGATTCAAAAATATATTTAAGAAAACAGAAGTAAACAGGTTTTTTATAATGTGGGCGATATCCCCGATGATATCATTTTTGTTAACAATATTGCTTTTGTTTACAGCAGATAAACTCGGCTATATTTCATTTTAATACAATTTACAAACAATATGAACGAATTAAAAATTGACACAAGACATTTACAGCAACTCGAAAATGAAGCAATATTTGTAATGCGTGAGATAGCCGCTCAATTTGAGAGGCCGGCATTACTGTTTTCCGGCGGTAAAGATTCAATAGTGTTGGTACATCTCGCAAAAAAAGCATTCTGGCCGGGAAGAATTCCGTTCCCGCTTTTACATATTGACACAGGCCATAATTTTCAGGAAACGCTTGATTATCGTGATGATCTTGCAAAAAAAACAGGTTGTGAACTTATTGTAGCAAAGGTTCAGGATTCTATTGATAAGGGACGTTGTGTGGAAGAAAAAGGCGTAAACGCAAGCAGGAATAAACTTCAGACTGTTACATTACTGGATGCAATAGAAGATCTGAAACTTGATGCCGCTATTGGCGGAGGCCGCCGTGATGAGGAAAAAGCCAGGGCTAAGGAAAGATTTTTTTCGCATCGTGATGAATTTGGTCAGTGGGACCCAAAGAATCAAAGGCCTGAATTGTGGAACATCTTCAACGGCCGTAAAAATATGGGAGAACATTTTCGTGTGTTTCCGATAAGCAACTGGACGGAACTTGATGTTTGGCAATATATTATGCAGGAAAAAATTGAAATGCCAAGCTTGTATTATACACATAGAAGAAAGGTTTTTAATCGTGACGGGAACTGGCTCGCATGGGCTCCGTTTATGCAGTTGAAAGAAACCGAGGAAGTGGTAGAATTGGATGTGCGTTGCCGTACAATAGGAGATATAACATGTACAGGAGTAACTTTATCTACTGCTGATAATCTGGTTGATATTGTTACAGAAATAGCTGCGTCAAGAATTACCGAGAGAGGCGGACGTGCTGACGATAAACGTAGTGAAGCCGCAATGGAAGACAGAAAGAAAGAAGGTTATTTTTAGTCCGGAGTCCGAAGTTTGGACGTGAGTTATACTGATAAAAATTTATAAATAGTAAGAGATGAATAACAAAGAGTTTATGATTAAAAATATTTAAATTAAATTTAGTGTCTTAGTGCCTTCGTGGCTAACAAAAAAAAATATGGAAAATACAAAACCCGAAATAGGATTATTAAGATTTACAACTGCAGGTAGTGTTGATGACGGAAAAAGCACATTGATCGGCAGATTATTGTACGATAGTAAATCAATTTTTGAAGATCAGTTGGACAGCATAACAGAAACTTCAAAGCGGAGGGGGAATGAAGATGTGGATTTGTCGCTTTTGACTGATGGCTTGCGTGCAGAACGTGAGCAGGGAATAACAATTGATGTGGCTTACAGATATTTTTCAACTCCGAACCGTAAATTTATTATTGCCGATACTCCCGGCCATATCCAGTACACACGAAATATGGTGACCGGAGCATCTACGGCTGATGTTGCCGTTATACTTGTTGATGCCAGAAACGGAGTAATTGAGCAGACAATACGTCATACATTTATTGCATCTTTGCTGAATCTGAAACACATAATTTTTTGTGTTAACAAAATGGATCTGGTTGGATTTAAAGATGAAAGATTTAATGAAATTAAAACAGAAATTGAAAAATTGTCTGCTCAGGTAGGGGCAAAGAGTACTCATATTATTCCGATAAGTGCAAAGTTTGGCGATAATGTGGTGGATAAATCGGAAAACCTGTCGTGGTTTAAAGGAGATACACTTTTGCATTTGCTTGAGACAATAAGAATTGCAGATGATTATTCGGATAAATGTGTACGCTTTCCTGTTCAGTATGTAATTCGTCCTAACAACGATAAATTTCACGATTACCGTGGTTATGCAGGACGCATTTCAGGAGGTAAAATATATCCCGGTGATTTGGTGACAATACTGCCTTCAATGTTGGTTTCGAGAATTAAAAGTATTGATGTTTTTGAAAATAGCCTTGAAGTTGCAAAATCCGGTGATTCTGTTACTATTGTTCTCGAAGATGATATTGATGTGTCGCGTGGAAATATGATTGTCCCATCCGATAATTTACCTGAAGTTACTAAAGATATAAATGTAATGATTTGCTGGTTTAACGAAAAACCAATGATGTTGAGAGGTAAATATATTCTTCGTCATTCAGCATCGGAGGTAAAATGTATGATTATGGCAGTGAACAATAAAGTTAACATCAATTCTCTGGAAGAAGTCTCTGACGATAAAGATGTTAAAATGAATGATATTGCAAACATCAGCATTAAAACTACCGCTCCTGTATTTGTTGATAACTATAAAAAGAATCCGGTTTCAGGGAGCCTTATTTTAGTTGATGAGGCTACAAATGAAACTGTCGCAGCAGGCAGGAATGATTATTTTATAAACAGTTTTTTACAAACGCTAATTTGCGGAGATTGTATTTTTATAAAATAGATACCGCAGTTCATATTTCCTGTACTGATTTCCTGCCCATGATAGTCAGGAATTTCTATGGCAGTTTTGCCGTTCATATCAATTACAGAAATTTTGATTGTTTCAGGAGCATCATATGCAACAGAAAATTTTTCCGATGCAGGATTAGGGTATATTGAGAATGTATCAGATTCAGATTGTGTTATTCCGGAATTTATGTTCACGGTAATATTGAAGTCGCATTCTCCCTGACAATCAGTGTTCTCATCATAGTATAAATAAGTAACGTTGTGTGTCCCGTTATCGAAATTATAAGAGTTAAAGGTAGTAACTTCTTCTCCTTCAATAAAAAATGTTCCATTGGATGGAAATATTCCGGATAATGTATTTAATGAAAAAACATCATGAGATGTAATTTCCATATCAGCAGGACAAGACATTTCAAATAAATTGTGTGAGTCAACGGGAACATGAATTGTGTCAATGCAATTAGCTGTCCCGAAGGTGTTTATGTAATATGAATAGTGGGTAATGTTTGGTGTCAGGTAAGACGCCCGGATGTCATATGTTCCGGCAGGAAGGTTATGAACTTCAATTATGGGTCCAGGCTCAGGCCCTGTTTCGTGATTTATCCAGAAGAAGTAGTTTTCGTTTGTATTTCCGAAAATTATTGCGCCTTTACCTGATGAACAGGTATCAGGTATAATAGTTATATCAAATACGGGAACAGGTGGTTCAAAAGCTGTGTCAATAGTAATTACGCTTTGACAGCCATATGAATTAGTCGAAATCAGACTAACTTGGTGAAAAGTGTTTTCATTTGTCCAGTAAACACGGTTCCCATAGTTTCCGCCCCATGGATTATCGGGATATGCATAGTCAATTAAACCATCATAAAAATTCCAGATGTATTGATGTAAAGAGTCTTCATACGCAAATATAGAGGCTGGCTCTCCAAAGCATTTTGGAGGAATTATATCCATATCGGAGCTTGGTATTCTTGCAAATGTTACCTTTACGGTATCGCTGTCTGTTTCTGCTCCTGATGTTTCTGTCCATACCAAATAAAAATAAGGGTGATATGGATCGCCTGTAGTAATAATGTCAGAAATTACTTCAGTATTAGGATCTGCAGGATTTGAAAACGTGATGTGATCTGGCGTAATACTTGTCCAAACTCCGGTCCCCACACTTGGAACAGCACTTAAATAACCTGAAGTGCCGCAAAAAAGTTTGTCTGGTCCAGCATTGGCAACAGGAGTTTGTGCATTAATATACATTGCAAAGAAAAGAAATGAAAATATTATAGCTGTTTTCTTCATAACAATTGCTTTTTAGTTTAGACAAAGTTAATAAAGTTTTTTAGGAAGAAAAGAGTGATTTAGAATTTTTATATAAAAAATAAAAGCTTCTTATTTTTATAATATCTTTGTCTTTATTCAATTGATCCGGTAATATATCTGAATTAGTGCATGTAGAGACTTATGAATAAGATTATAAAAAACATAAAATTTGAAAAAGAGCTGTTTATTATTTCGCTGTTTATCACGGCTTATATTATCTGCAATTTATTTTCAGCACCGGTATTTTTACTTGATAATTATACCGATCTTTATATTAGTCAGGCAACTTTAGACGGGGTTGATATTTCTGCACGTGTAAATTTATTTTATAAGTCTGTTGTTTCAGCTTTGTTACTGATTCCTGTAATTTATGTGTTGGTGTTTTGGTTAAAACAAAGATTTTCAATTCACAAAAATCAATTAATCGTTCCAGGGATAATTTCTTTCACAGGCTTTTCATTTGTAATATCTGACATCTTTAAGGTTACTTCTTCCCAAAGCATACATTTGTTATTCGGCATGCTTGTATTGTCAATATTGGTGATTTTTTTCTCCAAACGGCAAAGGTCTTTCCGCTATGTAGAATCTCCAGGATTCTATTCATTTGTTTTTTTGCTCTCAGGATTGTTTTATGCAGCAATTTTGTTTGTGTTTAATTCGAATACTTTTTTGACAGGACATTTAGCGTATTTATATTTTACTGTTTTTATTCTGGTATTTTTTACAACAGTATCG
>QKHS01000073.1 GCA_003249955.1 Bacteroidales bacterium
AATTTGTGAAAACAGGAAAATAAAAAGAATCACCTGAAAAAACTATTATTTTCAACAGAAATAAAGAATATGATAAAACCTTTACTGATATTGGGTTTAATACTGGTAAGCTCTGCATTGTTCGCGCAGGAAAGGTTTTATTATCTATATGACGGGTGGACTATTAACAAATCATTTGTGGTAGAAGATAACTATATAAATTGCGGCTTGTGCCCTCATCCATCAACAAGTGCCAGTAATCTTCAGTTCAGCTTAATTGATAATAGCGGAACATGTCTTGATTCTTTTCAACACACCGATTTAACAGATGGATATACTGTTAATCGCGCCAATTCTTATCTCAAAGATGGAGATACATTAATAATTGTGGGTTCTTCAGTGGATTATTATAAAAGCTATGCCCTTAACAGAATAATGATGAAGTATAATATTCAGACTAAAGAACTTTGTGATTTGGTAAATTTTAATAATTGTGGGGACGAACAAGCTTTGAATTATATTATAACTGAATTTAACAACGGATATTTAATTGCTTCTGAGTATAATTACATTCAATATAATCAGTATCCATTATTAATATTTGCAAATCTTAATGGCGACACGATTTCAACAAAACGATACACATTTTTACCAACTGATGATATAGGGAGAAGGGTAAAACCTTATCAAATTCTTAAACTCCCGGATGGTGGGTACATTTTAAGTTGCGAAGACGAGATAGGCCAATATATGTATCAGGAACAAAGAGCATGGTTCTTAAGATTAGACAATCAGGGAAATGAATTGTGGAGGAGAGCTACTTCTACACAGGACACAATGTGTTACAGGCCTTTTGCTTTTCTTTCTCAAAACGATGACTATATTATTACATGGAGCGATCCATTTCTATATGAAGAAGTCCTTAATCCGAGTATGACTATATGGATTGCAAAAATGAGTGATAATGGTGTTATTTCAGATAGACATAAAATAAGTGATGATATTGCAGGTTTTCCTCTTAAAATGTTCTATGTAAACGATTATTATCAGGACAGTTCCAACAACATTTTTATTATGGGTGAAATGACATATCCATACAATGGCTTTCTTATAAAAATAAATCCCGAAGGACATGCTGTCTGGTTCCGCGAGTACGAGTGTTTCCCTGAGAATGACGCTGATATGGCACAGACAAAACTTTACGGCTTAACTCACACTCCCGATGGTGGTTTTATTATGGGGGGCGAGTATCAGTGCTCTAACAGCTCCATGTTCCCCGGCGGCATTCAAAAAGGGCTTGCAATTAAGGTTGATTCTTGCGGCTGCCTCGAAGAGGGCTGTAATCCTCTTTGCAATGTAAGTATCGGACAACAGTTTATTTATGCACAAAATGCCGTAATTTACCCTAACCCGGCAACCGGTTTTGTTAATATTGAATTAAACACTTTTGCAAAAACCGTAAACGTCCAGGTATTTGATGCCGAAGCTTGTCTATGGATAAATTCTGTTGAAAACAGTGAACTTAATAATCCCGCTAAGTTTAGCCTCGATATTTCGGGGCTGGCCACGGGGATTTATACAGTTAATATCTGGGCAGAAGGTAAATTGTTTACCGGAAAGTTTGTAAAAGCCGGGAAATAATATACTTTTTATTACTTGTTATAATCCGGAAACTGATAATAAAATTACTGAAATAATTAATTCATAATCTATAAAGTAATTATGAGAAATCTGATCATTATTAATTTGATATTCCTGTTGCAAACGTTCGTGCTGCAGGCTCAGACACTTATCGCAACATCAAAGCATCCCGAAGCCACGGCAAACCACAATCAGCGTAAAATTGTACGCGACACTGCTGATAATATTTATGTCGTATATCAGAATATCTTGAGCAATGATACTGTAATAATGGGTGTTTATCTTAATCGCGAAACGGAAACATGGTGTGAACCATTTCAGATTTGTGAAGGGAAAAATCCGACATTGGCAATAAGCAGCGATTGTAAGATTTTTTTGATATATGAGTCTTCTGGAAATATTCCAGACATAATATGCCGAAGTTCACTTAACTTCATTAATTGGTCTGCTGCTTTAACTGTTGATGAAACTAATTACCCATGTATGACACCTGTTGCAGATGTTGATCAATCTGGCAGTGTTAACATTTTTTGGATAAATCGTGTAAGTACATCTCATAAATATATTAATTACGCACTTGTTCAAAACGATACGGTAACAAAACGTGAATACTTTTTGGGTCAGGCATCAGATATTGCTATTGCCAATCATTTGAAATATGAAGGGACAAAGCTTTTTCTGGTTATGGAATCTACTCTGGATGATTATGACATTGTTATGTTTTCAACAGATGATTATTGGGAAACCTGGCAAAATGCTGACAATATTATAGGACACAATCCAACAATAACTTATAACACACATTATTTGGGATATGATCAATCTGTAAAGGTTTTGTATCTAAATGGCCAAAACAAGCTGTGTGAGGCTGTGTCAGTATTTGAAAATAATAACTTTAATTTTTATAATCGTCAGGCGCAGTCAGGGTTGGTTACATATCTTTGTATTGATGACATCGCTCCACCAATAGGAAACAGCTATCTTTTTATTCGCAATAATATTCTATATCACAGTTTTTCTTATGGTTCTGCTGATTGGTTTGATGACTACGAGCATGGAATTAATTATGATTTTGATATCCTTTTAGATTCCGTAACTACCAATCCAATCAACCCATCAATAGCCTATAAACATTTTCGTTTTAACGTTGTTGACTTTATTTGGTCTGAAAACACTGGCGAAAATTTCAACATATTTTATAAGCGTGATGATAAATATGATCCTCTTGCGACAAGTGCTCAAACATCTCAAAATCATATTAATGTTTATGCATCGCCAAATCCATTCACCGATAATGTATTAATAGACTTCCACTCTATTAAAACCGGCAACATAACCCATATTACCATTTTTGATCCCAAAGGAAATCCGGTTTTTAAGACATCCACAAACCAGAACAGTTTTATGTGGGACGCCTCCGACAATTCTGGAGGAAAAGTAAAATCTGGTTATTACATAATACTGACAGAAAACAACGGCAAGAAAATTGCCGGCAGGATTTTGAAATTATAACTACATTACCGGATAGAATTTACACTGTTAATATCCGGGCTGACGGCAAATTGCTTACGGGAAAGTTTGTAAAAGCTAAGTAAGGATATTTAAATCAAATATTATAATCAGCTTTTCTCTTCCCTGCGGAAACGTTTTTTTACACTTACACCCTGATACTGCCGCACACTCAGGCAAACATACCACAAACTAATTATGCCTTGCTATACGGATCTGCCCGTGATAAATTTGTCATAAACATTAAAACATACGATTATGAAAAAGACAATTTTAATAAGCATGGCAGTTCTTCTCACAATAAATATTTATTCACAGCAGAGCTCCCCGGGAAAGACACTTAGTCCTTCAAATAATACAAACGGTAAAACTACAACCAACACAACCACGACAAGCGATTTTCAGGTCGATTATTTTATAATCGGCGGAAGCCTGGGACTGGGACCTATTTTGAGTACCAATCTTGTTAACTCGGGATTCATCGGCGAGTCAACCTTCGATTTCATGGTTCAGTCAAAACATAACCGCTTTGGAATCGGCATGTCAAACACATTGATGGGAACACCAGAAAACCTCGCGGTTCTTCTCTTCACTTTAGGTAAAGACAATGTAAACCTGCACAAGTTCTATTTCTGCTACGAGTGGACATTATTTAAAAAGAGCCCTGTAAATCTCGGAGCCGGAATGAAAGTAGGCGGGTTTACTGTAGGCAACTATCCCGACACAACCAAAACTCCGTTCTTTGCAAGTGCCGGACCGGTTATAGAACTCGGGCACCCGAAATTTTATCTCTACATCAAACCCGAAATCGGATATAACTCCTACAACACTCATTCATGGAAAAAAGATATTTATGTCGTGGCAAATATCGGTCTTCGCCTTAAATGCAAAGCTGACTAAGGTTTTGCATCCCGGCAAAGAGCCGCAAAACAAAGCCATAGCGTAATCGTTATGGCTTTTTATATTGCATATAATCATAAAAACAAAAAGCGGAAAACAATGTTATTCCGCTTTTTAAGTATTGTTATAATTACTTTATTCCGAATAAGTGTTTATGTACTCGTTTATTTCATTCTTACTGGCCTGAGCAGTGAAAAAGTCTTTTACTACCGAATAATTTTTTCTGTCATTACAATATTTATATGAAAACTTAGCAATGTCCAGTTTATCAGCCTCAAGAGAGAACAAAGGTAATAATCCTTTTACCTGAGCTGATGAAATGCAGGAATATTCTTTAATAAGCCTTTTTGCAACTTCTGAACGGGAGGTGGAAAAGCTTTCTTTTCTGATCTCTGTTTTAATTTTCTCAAAATCAGCATCACTAACAAAGCATTTATTGTCAACTTCTGCAACAGCATAAGGTTTTTCTGTTCCCGGAACAATATAAATTTCGTTAATTCCCGATTTTAACTTTGTACTTGTAAGCAATTGTTTTACGTACAAAAAGTTATCCTTATCATAAATTTTTTCGTAAGCAGTCTTAAAAAATACATACCTGTAATTTTCTCCGTCCATTAACATCCCGAGTTTCATTACCTGAGCTGTATTAAAACAGTAAGTATAAACATACTCCATACATATTTTTGCTTTTTCCTCATCGGTCGGGAACTGGGCAAGGCTGTTTGCAAAAGCCAGAAACTGCTTATCGTTCAAATATCCGTCACACCCTTTACTACCTGTATATCCGACAGGCGAAGGAAAAGTAATTCCGTTTATTACTTCAGGTGTCTTGTCTTCTGTAACCACCTTTTCAGTTTTATCAACAACTTCGGATTTTTCAGGTTCTTCAGCCTCTTTAACAGCAACTTCTTCTTTTTTTATCTCATCAACAGTATCCTTTTTATCTGTTTCAGTTTCAGACACCAATTCATCTTTCTGTTTGTCTTTTTTCCTGTCTTTAAGTTCAAGATACTCTGTATAACTGTCCATATCGGTCTCAGGCACACCATAAACAGCATTCTGCTCTTTTATATATTCCCATAGAATCTGAGAATGCGAAAAATTGTCAAAAGCATCACAAACAATAATAGCATTTGACTTATCCGAAATTTTAGGATAAACTTTTTTCACATAAATCAATCTCTGGCTGTCATCAGTAAAAATTTCAGCCGCTTTATAAAGTTGATTGGATGAAATATATTTTCTTTTCATCATCCTCACACCTTTTTTCATTCTTCTTTCCTCCGATTTAGGTTTTTCAAGCCTCTTAGTGTAAATTTTATAAGAGATCTTAGACATCGGTTTATGAGGCTCATCTACTTGTGCTGCAAGACTGCCGCTAAATATTACAAGTGCCAGAAAAAGTGCAAAATTTTTCATAATTATTTTTTTACGAATTTAATGATTTTTCCCAATCAAAAAAAGTGCCTGAAAAATTACGGCGTAATTATAAGCAAATAAAGATTAAAAGCGCTTGCAGAGATTCATACTTTTTTCTGCCACAATATTAATAATTACAACAAGCGTAAAGTGCCGGATACAGATTAGGCTACAATGCTTTAATGTATATTATGTCATGGAATTGCCCGTTTTTGGACATCTCAAAATTCGTTGATTTTTTATAGTCTTGGCAAAATTGTTAATTTTGTTTAATTATTAACTAAGATTGAGTAATTTTAAGTTTTATTTTAGCTGCATTGATTAAGAGAATTTTTAAAATAGTATTTTTTATTACCATTGCGTTTTGCTTGTCAATTCAGGGGTTTGCACAATATATCCCTTCGGTTGATCTTAGTCAGGACGAGAATCTGTTATATGAGCAATGCAAAAATCAGTTTTTTAACGAAGAATATGTTCAATCATATCAGGGCTTTTCTCAGTTGTTAAGCCTTTACCCCCGCGAAGAAGTTTTTAACTACTACTACGGGGCATGTATTATTAAACTGAACAATAACATAAAATCAGGAATTGACTATCTGGAATATGCTGCTGCAAAGGGAATAAATCCGGCCAATTTTTATATCGGGCTGGGATACCATTACATGTATGATTTTGAAAAAGCACTGGAATACTACGAGCTCTATAAAACTAATGCCAAACGAAAAGACATTGTAAATTTTGAGGTGGAACAATACATAAGCATGGCAAAAAACGGTATAAATCTGGTAAAGTATGCTTATGAGCTCAAGGTAATCAGCAGCAAAAAGATTAGTCGTGATAACTTTTATTATTCCTATAATTTAAAAGATTTTGGCGGGAATATTATTGTAAAAACCGATCAGTTCAAGGGAAAAGCGGACAAGGAAATCCGCGAGCTTGACCTTATGTACATTTCTGAAGTTCACAATGTGCTGTTTTTCAGCAGTTACGGAGATTCAAAGAAAAACAGTCTGGACATTTACATGTCGAGAAAAGAAAAAAACAACTGGACACCCCCACAAAAGTTATCGGACTCCATAAATACAAAATACGATGAAGCATTTCCGTTTTTAAGTGAGGACGGCACGACTCTTTATTTCTCATCAAAAGGGCACAACAGCATGGGAGGATACGACATCTTCCGCACTGTATGGGATGCTAAAAAAAATGTATGGTCATCACCTGAAAATCTGGATTTCCCGGTAAACACACCTTACGACGACATTATGTATGCCGTGGACCGGTTTAACGAAACAGCATTTTTTGCATCGACCAGAGATTCAAAAATTGATAAAATCACTGTTTTCAGGATACTTACCGAAACTAATCCTCAAAAACGTAAGCTCGAAAGCATGTCGGATATTTATCAAAATGCAAGTTTACAGGTAAATCCGATTGCAGAAACAGAACTCGCGAAAAGACAGGAAATAAGAGCCGTGGCAATGAAAGACACATCAACCAGCATTGCTTCTGTTCAGACTCATAATGATACCGTAGCCGATGCGGATGTTCTTATTCAAAATGCTGTTGCCGAACTGAGTGAGAAATCGGAAATTACTGCCGGTTATCTGGAATATGCTGCATCTGCATATAAACTTACCGAAATAAAACTTGCTGAAATAAAAGACCTGAATAAACAAATAAGCCTGCTGAAAACCAAAACAGATGAAAAATCAGTTCAGTTAAAAGACAGCCTGACCAGACTTGCGAATGCAAAAGCGGTCGAGAGCTCGGAATTGTACAATATTTCCAAATTTTTTGCCGATGCTGCCAATCAGACAAACGGACTTATTTCTTATTACCGGACTGAGCTGAAAGTTCTGGATAATACTTCGAGAAACGAAAAATCTTTGCTCGGGAATGTAAAAAAATTAAATAATGAAATTAAAAATATAAATACAGAATTTCCTTTCGATACTTATATTGCAGGGCTGGAAAAAGAGAAATCACAAAAACTTACGAAACTCAACACTTACATTAGTAAAAATGAACCCGAATTTGAAAAAATTGAAGCTCTGAATGATAAAATCACAATTAAAATAGATCTTGCAAAAAAAGAGACGGATTTTGATGTACGTGAAAAATATGTTTATGACCTCAAAACTTATGAAAACGAGAAAATTGATATTATAGCCAGAATTAAAGATAACGAAATTCAGATTGAATTCTTTAATCACGACATAAACGAACTTGAGCAGAGACAAAATCTTGCAAACCTGTTTCGCGGAGATATAGAAGACGGGCTGTTTATGAATCCCGGCCTTGATGTCAGTAAATTAAGTAACGAAATCGAAATTCTTAAAACCGCTGTTGCTCAAAACTCCCTTAAAGAACTGTCCGGAATACAGGATAAAATTCTTGCCGACCTCACACTATACTCTCCTGTTGTTGATTATGACGGCATTCTTTACGGGACATCAGACCTTGCTGAAACAGATCACATAAACATCTTTATTGATACTGAGACATACACAAAAAAATATGACAATATCATTTCTGACAAAACTATACGTACCGGCAGGCTGATTACAGCCAACGATTCCCTTAATGAACAGATAAAAGTTAAAGAAGCTGAATTTGATTCTGCCACAGATGATTCAGATAAACAAAAAATAATTGCAGACATTAATTCACTGCAATCTGAAATTGATCAAAATGCCGAAATAATAGAATCCGGGCTGACAATTGAAAATGAGACCGATATTGCCACAATTTTAACTGCTTATCAGGACATTAAACAGAACCCGGTAAATGCAGAAATAAACAACATCATCTCCGAAACCGACAAGCTTATTGCCGAATCAAAATCTGTAGAATCTGAAATCGCCGATTTAAAAGAGCTGGACAAAACCGGCAATTCTCCCGGCATTAAATATCTCGAAGTTGTAAAATCGGATATTGACTCAAGAATTGCATTAAATGTGAGTGACATCAGCGAAAAACAAAAAAATATCGTGCCCGCACCCGATATAAAATCCATTATAGCAGAGCTTGAAAAAGATCTGAATTATACAGAAAAAAACGGGGCCGCAGAAAAACTGCTTGTAACAGATTTGCAAAAAGCCCGGAAACTATTTGATGATGCAGACAAACAAAAGGATATTCAAAAGAAAAATGACCTGATAACACAGGCAAATGCGATTGTTGACCGCGGCATTTCGCAATCAATAGACTTTTTTAACGAAAGCCTTGTTTCAATGTATTCAGGTTTTAACGCTTACGAAAATGTATACAATAAAAATAATATTGCAAACGATAAAACATCGGGGTATTTTATTAAAGCAGGTGAATTGAAAAAAGAAGCAGACAGACTTCAACTTGAATCTGAAGAAACCTCCGATGAAAAAATTAAAGTTGAAAAACTTGCAGAGGCCTACAAAAAACTGGAGTTGGCAAACATGTATTTTGATTACATTTTTGATTTTCTGGAAGATGATAAAAAATTCGTCACTTCAAAAGAATTTGCAAATTCAGACGAGACCGAAAACCTGACATCACTGGTCACAAACATGAGAAAACAGGACACTTTTGAACTGATAACCGAAACAACAAATGATATTAAACCTGAGATAATTGAATCTTTGATTAATGAAGCTGAAATAATTCAGAAAAGAACAGATAAACTGACAAACGAATTTCAGGATGCTGCTCCTCAGAGACAAAATGATATTCTGGAAGAAATTGACAATCTGAATAATGAATTAAACAAGAAGATTATTGATTTAAACGCCGAAATTGTAAAAGCTCAGAAAGAAATTATTATTGAGAATTATAACCGGCTTGAGAGCGAAAATCCGGGAACTGATTTCACAGATATTGAAAAAGAAGTTGTTCAGTTTAACGAGAAAGCCAACAATTCTGTTGACAGTAAAGATTTTTATCTGTTGGGCGAAGTAATAATAGCCGGAGAAAATCTGATAAAGAAACAGAATGATCTCTTAAAATCCAGAACAGTCCTTCAGATATCTGATGCAAAAATAACAGAACTTCTTGCAGCCTCTGACAGAAACGTTTTGTTTGTAACACAGCAAAAGCAAATAGCTTCAAACAATAATATTAATAACAACAGCATTCCCGAAGACACAATAATTACAGATACAACAAACAACATTACAGACATTAACCTGACTGTAAATAACGATAGTGTTATAAATAACATAAACGTTAATAATGAAAATATTTCTACCGATTCTGTCAATAATGTTTTGGCTGACAACAGTTTAACTTCAAATACAGACAGCCTTAACAACATTACAACAGATAATACCTTAAGCCCGGACATTGATTCTGCAAATAATGTTGCCGATAACTTAAATTTAATTGCATATAACGACAGTCTTAGCAACAACACAACTGATAATTCTGCAAACAACAATACTGATTCTTTAAATAACATTGCATCAAATAACAACTTAAATGCATATTCTGACAGCCTGAATAATATCACAACTGATAATATTGTGAGCCCTGTTGATTCTTCAGATAACGCTGCTACCGACAACAATTTAATTGCAAACGCCGACAGTACGGACAACAATGCAATACACAATCCTGTAAACAATGACAACGGGTTTGCAGTTAACAATATAAATAGCAACAACTTAACCGTCAATAATGATACTGCCGAAAATCACGACATAAACAATTCTGTCAGTTCATCACATATAGAAACCCTCGACGGACTTGTTTCGGAACTTGAGAAAATTAATTACTCAAATAATATACGGGAACTTTCCGATAGGCAAAAAGAACAGGAATCAGACATAGCTGTAAGTTCCGAAAAAATAAACGGACTTAAAGATAAGATTGCAGAAACAGATAATAAAAAAACACTGGCAAAATTAAATCAGGATCTGTCAAATACGGAAAAATCCTTTACAAACATTCTTATTGAACAAAGCAACAGAAACCTTGAACTTATAACCCAACTGGAAAATATTATTAAAAACGGTAAAGATTCGTTCTCACTGTCAGAAGATACAGTTTATAACAATCTGCGCAAAAAACAAACTGACCAGCGAAATTCAATTATAAGTTACAATAATTTTTATTCGACAGAAGAACTGGAAGAAATTCACAAGAAAGCCAATGAAACGGAAATGCAATTATTGGAAATATTGCTTCGTGAGACCACCGGGCTTAATCCTGAATTACTTGCAGCAAACAACAGTAATAATACCTCCACTGAATCAGGAAACACTTCCGTGAACATAAACGACACCTCCGGTTACGAATTTGAATACACATTTGACAAAACAACTGCATCAAAGCTTAGTAAAGCCGAAACACAGATAAAGACTCTCAATTTGCAGATTCAGGAAAACGAAGAGTTAATGTCTGATCTCGAAAAAGCTATGGAAAATTCGAACTCGATGGCCGAATACAAAAAGCTACAGAAGGAGTTGGTAAAAGCTCAGCAAAAATATCTTAAGCAGATTAAACAATATGCAGTTGTAAGTAAAGATTATCTTACGACAAAATATTCTGTAGCCGAAATCCATTATGCAGATAATTTATCATCTGCCGGCAATAAAATTATCCCTGTAAGTGACAGTTTAAAAAACATGTCAGACTACAACTTCCGGGAATCGCTTGCTCTGTTCGAAGTAATAATTTCATACAATGCGAAAATCCCTGATAAAGAATTAACAGATAAATACCACGAAGCTTCAAAGCTATCAGGAGAAGGGATGAATTACATTAATGCAGCCAACAATCTTATAATAAAAAATGACATTAACAATCCTCTCGTAAGCTCATATTACAAACATTATGAAATAAGTGACACTTTAAATATTATTTCACCTGTAAACACAAACAATTCTGATTCTGCCGGAAAAGATTCGGTTATTCTGGTAATAAACACAGATATAAGCAATAATAATGACACTGCGAATAATGTTCAGAACAATTTAACAACTGACAATAATTCCGGAAATACGGCAATTAACAACGCTGCTGTTGAATCTTCCGTAAAAACTGAAAACAATATATTTGATGCTAACAAAGAAAGCCGGTACTCTGATGCAAATCCGATAAAAAACATAGAACACGATGAAGGATTATGTTACAGAATCCAGATCGGAGCTTACAACATGGTTGTTAATAACGACAGATTTAAAGGGATGAGCCCTATCTTTATAGAAAGTATTCCGGGCAGTAAATTATTAAGATATATGGCCGGCATATTCTACACGTTTAACTCGGCAAACTCATCGCTGCCTGTTGTCCGCGGAATGGGTTACTCAGATGCATTTATCGTAGCATATTATCAGGGGAAAAGAATTACAGTTTACGAAGCCAGACAACTTGAAGAAAATCTTAAACCCGAAGCCGGAGAAATTCTGCTTGCAGACAATATCAGGACCAATCAGACCAATGTTATTACAAACGATACAGCGTCCTCAGAAAATAACATAGCTCATACCGGCATAACTGTAAACAATGTAAATGACACTGCAATACATACAATGCCGGAAGTAAAGACAGAAACAGATCTTAAAAACACTTCGGATGTTTTCTTCTGTGTGCAGATTGGAGTTTTCCGGGAAAAAGTCGGGTCAGAAAGACTTTATAATTTAAATCCGGTAATGTATGATGAATACGGAAACGGGCTTATAAGACACACCTTCGGGAAATATTACGATTTAAATACTGCTATCTCCGAACAAAATAAAATAAGACAACTGGGAATAAAAGATGCTTTTGTTATTGCATACAGCAACGGAGAAAAAATTGCCGTTAATCAGGCAGCCGGGTTAATCGCCGGGAATACAAACCTGCCGGAAGACCAGATTCTTGTTAATGTTCCTGTAACTGTAGCAATTCAGCCCGAAGAAAATAACCGGGAAAATATTCAGCCTGCGGAAAACAATCAACCAGAGACTGAAAACAATAACATGCAAAACCCCAAGGTCGAATATTATGTTCAGCTAGGTGTATTCAGGACAGATGTAGGAACATATGTAAAAGATTCTTTCAGGAGAATTGCCGGAGACAGCAAATTATTCAAGCTCACAGCAAATAATATGATTGTTTACCGTACCGGGGCATTTTCTTCGTATGATCTGGCAGTAACCGGACTGGCAAATGCAAACTCAGGAGGAGTAAAAGATGCTTTTATTGTTGCTTTTGTTAATGGGAAAAGAGTTGATATTGCGACAGCAAGAGCTGCGGAGTAAGGTTCAGTAAAATGGCTGAGCAGTGCCGAAGTGAGCCAAAGACAATTTTAAGATTTAGATTTTAAATTTTATAATTCCCTCTCATCTCTGCACCTTATATAATTCTAACAGCATGTTTTATAAAACAAAAAAAATCAGAACTCTTCATAAAATTTTGTATTGGAATATTGAGTATTTTTGCAGTATATGAGTGAGAATCAGGAAATAATTAAGCCCGTACAAAAAGACGATACATTACAAGGAAGTTCAAGAAATACGAACCGTCATCTTATTTTGTACAATGATGATAACAATAGTTTTGACTATGTTATAAGCTGTTTGATTGAAGTATGTCACCATGACATTATTCAGGCTGAACAGTGTACTTTTATTACACATTACAAAGGTAAATGTGACATTAAGAACGGTGATTACAAATCATTGAAGCCAATGAAAGAAAATCTTGTCGGAAAAGGACTAAGAGTTACAATTGATTGATTTTGTTTGTTTTTCATAATGAAAAAAGGCTGTCCGGATTACCTGGCAGCCTTTTTTTTAAGAATTAATCTGAGTATTAACTATTTCTTCAACAACTCAACACTACGGCTTACAAAATTACTCAAGGACTCTCCTTTAAGCAAATTGTTTGACAGTAATGCAAGGTCGAATAACTGACTTACTATTTTCTGATTTTTACCGAAACCTTTGTAAATACCGATTTTATCTTCTTCAAGAGTTGAAAGTTTATTTTCAAGTTCTTCGAGTCTGTTTTTATCTTCGAGAGGTTTTTCGTCTTCTGTTTTAAAATCTTTTAACTTGTTATCCAATTCTGTCTTTTCTTTTTTTATTTCTTCAAGCTGCGAATCAATTTCAAGTCGTTTCGACATTGTTTTTTTCTCAATTTTTGAGCTGAGATCAACAATCAAAGGATGATTTGTATTAACCACTACTTTATAGTCATCGGGTAAATCGCGGTAGAATCCTGTTCCGCCACCCATTGCGGACATATCTTTCATACGGCGCATAAATTCATCACGGGTAATAATAACAGGCATATCATTTTCGCTCATGCTGTCGCTGGTAACCCAATATGATTTTTCTTCCGGAATTATTCCCTGGAATACCCATTTTACATTTTCCTGTTCTTTTTCACTAAGTACTGATTCTATTTTTTCTTCTTTCTTTATCAGATTTTCAATAATATCAGAATCAACACGAACAAAACGACACTCTCCGAATTTACTTTCGAGTGTATTTATAAAATGCATATCGAGCTGACCGTCAAGCAGGAGTACATCATATTCTTTATTCTTTGCTGCTTTAATGTATGAATACTGATCTTCGGTGTTTGTTGCATAAAGATAAATCAGGTGATTATTTTTATCCTTTTGATTTGCTTCTATTTTTGTTTTATATTCTTCGAATGTAAAATATTCATTATCGGTATTCTTCAGCAATGCAAATTTTTCTGCTCTTTCATAAAATTTCTCGTCCGAGATCATACCATATACAATAAACATCTTAAGATCATCCCATTTTTTCTGGAATTCATCACGGTTGTCTTTAAATATTTCGGCTAATCTATCGGCAACTTTTTTTGTTATGTGTCCCGAAATCTTTTTAACATTTGAATCGCTCTGCAAATAGCTTCTTGAGACATTAAGCGGAATATCAGGAGAGTCTATAACCCCGTGAAGCAATGTTAAAAACTCAGGAACGATACCTTCTACAGAGTCGGTCACAAAAACCTGATTGCAATACAACTGTATTTTATTGCGGTTAATGTCAAGATTTGATTTAATTTTAGGGAAATACAATACTCCTGTCAGGTTAAACGGATAGTCAACATTAAGATGAATATTGAAAAGCGGTTCTTCAAAGTTTGACGGATATAATTCACGGTAGAAATTTTTATACTCATCTTCTGTCAGATCTGCCGGTTTCTGTTTCCACAATGGTTTTGGATTATTAATAATGTTATCCTCCCCGGTTTCTTCTTCTTTACCGTCTTTCCAGGTTGTTTTCTTCCCAAATGCAATCTCAACGGGTAAGAATTTACAATACCTGCTCAACAATTCCTGTATTCTGTGTTTTTCAAGAAACTCGGCAGACTCTTCATCTATATGAAGAATTACATCTGTCCCACGGTCTTCTTTCTCAGCTTCTGTAAGAGAATATTCCGGGTCGCCGTTACATTCCCATTTTACTGCTTTTGAATTTTCTTTGAATGATTTTGTAAGTATTTCGACTTTCTCCGAAACCATAAATGAAGAATAAAACCCTAAGCCAAAATGTCCGATTATTGCGTTCTCGGCATTTTTGTATTTGTCAAGAAAATCGCCGGCACTTGAAAATGCAATCTGGTTAATATATTTCTCAACCTCTTCAGCAGTCATCCCGATACCATTATCACGAATAGTAAGAGTTTTGTTCTCCTTGTCAAGTATTACCTGAACTTTAAGGTTATCTGCCTCCCCGTTAAACTCACCTGATATTGCAAGTGTTTTTAATTTCTGACTCGCATCAACAGCATTTGATACCAACTCTCTGAGAAATATTTCATGATCCGAGTAAAGGAATTTTTTAATAATCGGGAAAATGTTTTCGGTAGTTACACCAATGTTTCCGGTCTTCTGTGTCATAATCAATCAATTTAAGTTAAACCGGCAAGGGAGATTCAAAGTATGTGCCAGCGACAAAAACATGACAAAAAGTCAGAAGCAAAAAGACATAAAGCTGGTGGATATAAATCTGAAGTCGGAAATATTTCATGCACGGCAATATCAAACCGTCCGGCTTACAGCTTTTCCGGCATTCATCAGTAAGTTCAAAGTTACATCCTATCTGTAATAAAAAATCCTGTAAAAAATGATATTACGGCTAAAAGAAAAACAATTAAAACAAAAACAGTGGCTCTCTTCCCTGATCTGACTTTCCGTTTTAATTCATATTCGCTGATGAGACGTGAAATCAAAGGATACAACCGGACAAAATACTGAGAATCTTTTTTTATAAACGCTGCCGGTCTGACATTACTGCTGGTTGCCTTAAGCTCTATGTTTTCGCTGTCTGCAAAAATTATAACTTCAATTTCCTTGTCAATACTTTTTATAGGGGATATTAATTCCAGGGCAGTTTTTGTGTTCATTCCCCGGCTTGATATAATGTTGTCAATTATCACAATTTTGAAACTCTTGTCTTTTACATCTGTCTTCAGTTTGTTCAGAAACATCTGCACAGAGTTAAAAGTGTACAAGGTATAATTTAATTTAGGATTAAAATTCTCCCGAAAAAAATCAAGATCTATAACATCATTATCAACACAGTAAAAGTTAATATGTTTGGTGGACTTCATGTTTGAATTTTATTGTCTGATATTTTCCTTTGGTTCATCCTCGCTAAAAAATCTGTATTTACTGTCATCTTTCTCTTTACGGAATTTTCTTATTTGGCTGTTCCGCTACTTTTTATTGTATTTTAATCTTTGCAAATAAGCTACCCTAAAATTCATGAGACACCCCTCTCCTTTTTATGGAATTTATTCTGGAGTCTTTTTTATAATTAATTGCCTCATCAGGATCTATGTCCGGCTGAAGAATCCATTTTCCTCCTCTGAATATAAATGCATCGTATGAAAAATCGGGCCCGTAAAACTGATACATATTTGTAAATTTTTGTTCAGGAGGAGCCAGATGATCCAGTACAATCATATCTTTCTGTTCGTTGAATCTTAAAAGCATTGTTGCCCTGTCTGCATACTCAAAGACAAGCCTGCCGGTATTTGTCCGGTTAACTTTAAACATCTTTTTACCGAATACAGGTATGCTTTTTCTGTCAAAATAGAGAACTTCAACAACTTTCCGGTTAAGCAAAAAATCTGCTCCGTCCCAACCTATAAGGGTATAATATGTGAGCGAGTTCCATTTCTTTGTTATTATCTCGTAGTAAATTGCCCCATACCACTCGGCATTGGTCTGGTACAGCCTCATTTCATCTTTAGTCCCGAATTTTTTGTCATCGAGAAAATAAACTTTTATTCCTTTATTGTCTTTATATTGCAGAAATCCGAAATATTGAAAACTTCCGTCCTGATAATTCAGATTCCACGTATAAACCCTTAGCTTATTGTCATCTGATTTTAACACCGAAAGATTTTTTACCGTGGAAAAATCTGCACCAAAAGATGTTGAAGATTTTAAAAATTCCCTCATATAAGAAATAAGGTAATTATTTATTTCCCGTTTTTCTTTTTCTGATTTTGCGTTTATTATTTCGTTAAAAAGATTATTTACAGAATCAACTTCTGCTATATATGGATTTTCCTTTGCATTCAGGAGAAGAGTTCCAAAGACACAGGCAGCAGATATTAATATTCTTTTTATAATCATCATCAATCTAATTCACAAATATAAAACGCAAATAATCGTAAATATTTTGTAAAAATAAAATTTAATTTAATTACACACCAACATAATGTTATTTTGAATAAAATACTGATGTTGATGAGTGTAAATATTAAATTCTGTCTAATGCTTTATTTATCATCCCGCAGGCAAGAATTATCTCTTCCTCTGTTATATTTAAAGGCGGAGCTATTCTGAATGCAGTATCATGAAAGATAAACCAATCTGATACAAAACCATCTTTAAGGCCTTGTTTTATTAACTTCAGTACACTATCGAAACTGCCTGTTTCTATTGCAAGCAGAAGTCCTTTTCCACGAATTTCTCTGATTTTATTATGTTTAAGATGCTTCCTGAAAAGCATCTCTTTTTTCACAACTTCATTTACCAATCCTGATTCGTTAATATGGGAGATTGCTGCCAATGCTGCTGCTGCGCATACCGGATGTCCGCCAAATGTTGTAATATGTCCCAATACCGGATTTGTTTTAAACGACTGCATAACATTTGTTGCTGCAGCAAAAGCTCCTATAGGCATTCCTCCACCAAGAGCCTTGGCAAAGCAAACAATGTCAGGGATTATTCCATAATGCTGAAATCCGAACATTTTGCCTGTACGCCCAAAACCTGTCTGAACCTCATCAATAATAAGCAGGCATGAATTTTCATCACAGGCTTCACGCAAAGCTTTCATGTAAGCAAGCTCAGGAATAATAATTCCGGCCTCTGCCTGTATTGGTTCAAGAACAACACATGCAGTATTCTTATCAATTAATTCCAGTTGCTTAAAATTATTCAGTTCCAGAGTATAAACTTCCGGAAGCAAAGGACGGAATGAATTCTTAAAATCCTCATTCCCGCACAAACTGAGAGCCGCATGCGAACTACCGTGATAAGCATTAACATATGAAAACATCTTTGTCTTTCCGGTATATCTTTTGGCTAACTTAACAGCACCTTCAATTGCTTCACTGCCACTGTTTACAAAGTAAACCGAATTAAGTTCTGCCGGCAATAATTTACAAATATACTCAGCCAGTTTTACCTGAGGTGTCTGAATAAACTCCCCGTAAACCATAAGATGAAGATGCTTTTGGGTTTGTTCAATTATTGCTTCCTGAACAGGTTTAAAATTATGCCCGAGGCTACTCACAGACACTCCTGAAATAAGATCTATATATTTTTTTCCATCCGGGGCATACAGATAAATGCCATCGGCACGTTCTATTTCAAGCATATACGGATCTTCGGATGTTTGCCCCAGGTAATTAAGGAAAAGCTGTCGGTTAGAAATCATTCTTTTATTTTTTTATTCTGAGTAAAATTTCGTTTGCTACCGCTTCGTCAACCAAAACGTTTTCAATATTTTCCGAATCTTTAAAAATCAGAAAATTGTCACAAACTTCGCTTATTTCATTCAGATTAACAATAACAGAATCATTTATTTTAAAGAAATTTTGATTATCGCAAATAATTTTTATATCGAAAAGCTTACTAAGGATAGTGAAGGATTTCTTTTTGGTTACAATCAGTTTTTTATCGTCGCCACTTTGAATTTTAACAATATCATTTATTTTAAATCTTACAAAATGCTCGTTTATTTTAACAAACATTCTTTCTGATTTTCTTTTATCTTCCTTTTCAAGAATTCTTTCCAACGCTCTGTAAACAGATTTTATGAATCTGTTGTATTCCACCGGTTTCAGCAAATAGTCTGTAACATTATATTCAAATGTGTCAAGAGCGTATTTTCTGTCTCCGGAAATAACAATTATATTAATATCAGGATTTGCCTCGTCGAGAAATTCCAGACCACTCATTTCCGGCATCTCTATATCAAGAAATATAACATCTATATTCCCTGCCTGAATTGTATCAAAAGCTTGTACCGGGTTAATAAATATCCCTTTAAGATCAAGCAACTCAGACTTGCTTATGAAACTGGCAAGTTGCTTCTGAATTACCGGATCATCATCAATAATTATACAATTCATACAAGGCAGAATTAGCGTAACATAGTTTTTATACGCTACAAACACCAAAATGTTGTATAATGTTCACTAAATAAATTTTAATTCTACCAGTTGATTATTTTCGTCAAGATTAAACAATTTATCAACGACTTTTTTTATCACATTTTGATCCCCTGAGGAATAAACAGATATTTTACGGCAGTTATTTTCGGTTCTGAATATCCTGCCTGTCATTAAAACATCCTTAGTTCTGCGGGCAACAGGTCCGGCAGAATCAATTACATCGACCGAACTCCCCACAGTCTTTTTAATAATGTCATAAAAATATGGATAATGTGTGCAGCCAAGGACTAATTGGTCAATATTGTTACTTAATAATGGTTCTACATATTGGCTGACCAGAGCCTCTGCTTCGTATCCGTCAAATATGCCAAGTTCTGCAGACTCTACCAGCCCTTTTGCAACCTGAAGGTGAATTGTAACATAGTCTTTGTACTTTTCGCTGGTAGTTTTAAAGTGATTACCCCTAAAAGTTCCCTCGGTGGCAAGAACTCCGATATTGCCGGTTTTTGTATTTAAGCATGCCGGTTTAACTGCAGGTTCAAGACCTACCACCGGGATATCAAAATTTTTACGGATTACATTAACTGCAGCAGCGGTTGCAGTATTGCATGCAATAACAATCAGTTTACAATCCTCAGAGATAAGAAACCTGACTATTTTCTCTGACAACTCTATAATTTCAGCAACAGATTTTGGCCCATACGGGGCATTTTTACTGTCTGCATAGTAAATAAAGTCTTCGAACGGAAGCCTGGTGACCAATTCTTTAAGAACTGTCAAGCCTCCTATCCCGCTGTCAAAAACACCTATTGGTCTGTTCATAATAAAAAAAATCCCGAAAAATTCCGGGATTAAAATTAGTAATTAATTCTTTACCAAATTATTTTATGCCCAGTTTAATCTTAACAGCCGGGGTAATATCTTCGCTTTCTGCAGAGAAATACAACAATGTTGAAACGTCAAAAACATAAATAAGTGACTTTTCTTCTCCGACAGCTTTAATAGCATCCTGAATTTTTGTGTAAATAGGTTCCAGCAATTCATTTTCTTTTGTCTGCATATCTTCCTGAGCTCTTACCTGAAAAGCCTGTATTCTTTGCTGAAGATTAACCAGTTCATCTTCTTTCATTTGTTTAATTGAAGGAGATAATGTTTCCTGATTGGCCATATAGTCATTATATTTGGTTTCCAATTCCTGGTTCAGAGCCTGTAATTGTGTTTCAAGAGTTTTTGCGTATTCTTCAATAGCTTTTGAGGCCTGTTCTTTTTCAGGCATTACTGAGAATAATGAATTTGAATCAACATGCCCGAATTTTGTTTTCTGAGCAAAAAGTGATACAGAAGAAGCAACAATAAGCAATAATACAATAATTTTTTTCATATTCCTTTTTTTAAATTTTCGTCAAATATAATATAATATTAATTCTTATAACCTAATTTTTTTAACACATCGTCACTTTTATCATAACGTGGATCTGTATAAAGCATGTTAAGACTGTTAGCTGTATCAAAAATAACTGCATAAGAACCTTCAACAGCAATTTCTTTAATCGCATTATAGATATCGTCCTGAATAGGTTTTACAAGCTCTTCACGTTTTTTAAACAACATACCGTCTTTACCAAAGTATTTTTGCTGCAATTCGCGCATTTCTTTTTCTTTCGTCATTATTTCCTCTTCTCTTTTTGCCCTTAGTTCTTCGGTAAGCAAAACTCTTTCGGCCTGATAGTCTTTATACATTTTGTCTATCGCTTCTTTTTTGGTGTCTATTTCTTTTTTCCATTCTGCAGACAAATCGTCAAGTTGTGTTTTTGCAGATTCGTAAACAGGAATATTGTTTAAAATGTATTCTGTGTCAACATATGCATATTTTTGAGCCATCAACATGCCTGAGAATACAGGGATAAGTAAGATCACTAATAATTTTTTCATAGTCTTTATATTTAAATTTATTTTCAAAATTAGCATTTAACAAAATATGTTCCAAATTTCATTTATTAAAACTGCTGGCCTATAACGAAATGGAAATTACTTCCGTTTACGCCTGTGCTTCCTTCTATTTCGTCAAATCCATAACCCCAGTCAACTCCCAGCATACCAATCATTGGCATATAAATTCTTACACCAAATCCAGCCGAACGTTTTACATCAAAAGGATCAAAGTTTTCTGATTTATACCATGCATTTCCGGCTTCGACAAAACCTATTGCATACAAGGTTGCTGTAGGTGCCAATGATAACGGATATCTCAGCTCAACAGCAAACTTATCGTAAATATTTCCTCCGTTTGATGGGGTTAAAGAGTTATTTGTGTACCCTCTTAATCCGATATTTTCCAATCCGTAAAGGTTATATCCGTAAAGTCCGTCACCGCCAAGCTGGAATCCTTCAAAAGGTGATGGCCCAACATCCTTGGAGTACATTCCCAACATACCGAATTCAAACTTGGTCATAAGAACAAGGGCTCTTGAACTTCCGTCACGGCTTCCGGCGAGAGTAGTAAACCACTGACCCGAGAATTTATATTTATGATATTCTATCCATTTGTATCTCTCCTGAGCTGTCATATCATCCGTATAAACCTTGCCGTTAAACCACGAATAAGGAGGCGTAAGTTCTACCGAAAGAGAGAATGTTGATCCTGTAGTAGGGAAAATAGGATTCGGTCCTGCAGAATGTCTCCCCAAAACAGTTTTTAAGCTTATGTTATCTGAATGACCTGTCTGATAAAGAGAGAAGCGGGTATAATCTTTTAAATTGTAATGTTTAAATCCTAGTTCACTATACAATGTAAAATAATCGTCAGGTACTTTAAGCCGTTGTCCCAACCCTATACCTGCACCGGTAACTTTATAAAAATAACTTGATGTGTCATTAGTTGTGTAAGCATCTGACATTACCGAATGATACACTGATGTTGTAAATGAGTTTGGTTTCTTTCCTCCAAACCAAGGTTCGGTAAAGTTAAAACTATAGCTTTGATACCACAATCCCGATGCCTGTGCACGAATGGAAAGTTTCTGTCCGTCACCGGAAGGTAACGGGCGATATGCTTTAGGATTCAGAATATTTTTCAAAGAAAAATTATTAAATGTTAGTCCAAGCGTTCCAACAATTACTCCTGCGCCCCAACCACCGGATATTTCGACCTGATCTGAAGGTTTTTCTTCAACAATATATTCCAGATCGACAGTTCCTTCTGCAGGATCCGGCTGAAAATCAACATTAAGTTTTTCCGGATCAAAATAACCCAACTGGGCTAATTCTCTTATTGTACGCTGAACTTCAGAACGTTTGTACAAACTTCCCGGACGTGTTCTTATTTCACGGATAACCACATTATCGTTTGTGCGGGTATTCCCTGAAATGGTAACTTTATTTACTCTTGCCTGTTTGCCTTCATAAACACGCATTTCAATATCAATTGAATCATTTTCAACGAGAACTTCAACCGGTTGAATATTTGAGAAAAGATATCCGTTATCCTGATAAACTGACATTACGCCTGCCGGGTCGTACAACAGTCTGTCTTCAAGAATTTTATGATTATAAACGTCTCCCGACCGGATTCCCAAAGTTCTCGTAAGGATTTCTGAACTATATTTTGTATTGCCAAGCCATGTAATATTGCGGAAGTAATATTTTTGTCCTTCGTCAATTCCTATTATAAGATTAATGGTATTGTCTTCATTTGTAATAATAGAGTCATATGTTATTCTGGCATCTCTGAATCCCAGCTCATTGTATTTCTCAATGATATTTGCTTTATCTGTTTCAAATTCTTCCGGCAAAAGTTTGGATGGTTTAAATATATTATACCATATTTTTCTTTTGGTTTCTTTCATTGCCCTGCGCAACTTTGCATCGGCCAGTTCTTTGTCGTCACGATAAAAATTATAGATTTCTTTTTTCTTCCCAATAGTCTCATTACCTACAAAAACAATATCGTTTATCTTCACTCTTTCATTTTTAGTGACGTCAAATTTCAGAATTACTGAATTGGCAAGAGCAGTATCTGGTTCCTGAGATATCTTAACTGTCACATTGCGGAATCCTTTATCGACAAAGTAATCCTTAATGCTTTTTTCGGATGAAAGAAGCGTATTTTCAGTAACCTGAGTACCTTTTACCAGTTTAATAAGATCACGAATGTCGTCTGCCTCAGACTTTTTAATACCTGAAAAGGAGAATCGCGACAAACGAGGTCTTTCTTCAAGATAGATATCTAAAAATGCCCTTTCGTTAATTACTTTAACAAGAGTTATTTTAACATCCGAGAACAATCCCTGTTCCCACAATGTTTTAACAGCTTTTGTAACTTTATCTCCCGGAATGGTTATTTTTTGGCCTATCTCAAGTCCGGTCAGGTACAATAATACATTTTGATCAAGGTACTGAATTCCTGAAATTGTTACGCCGCCAATTTCATATTCCTTAGGCTCGGAATAGTCAATTTTATTCAATTGAGTTTTCAAGTCTTCCTGAGCGAATGAGGAAAAAGAAATCAGTAAAATAACGGCTAATAGAAATTTGTTTTTCATTAAGTTTTTCTTAAGTTAATTGTTCACTTGTTTTACCAAATCTTCTTTCTCTTTTCTGGTAATTAATCAGAGCATCGTAAAATACTTCTTTTGAAAAGTCAGGCCACAAAACATTTGTAAAATACAATTCGGAATATGCCAACTGATACAAAAGGAAATTACTGAGCCGCTCTTCTCCGCTGGTTCTTATCAACAATTCGGGGTCCGGGATTCCTGCGGTAGCTAAATAATTCTCAAATAATTCATCGTCAATATCATCAGGGTTGACTGTTCCTTTCCTGCAATCGTCTGCAAGTGTTTTAACTGCATTAATTATATCCCATCTGCCGCTGTAACTCAAAGCGATTACGAAATTTAATGCTGTATTGTATTTTGTATTTTCAATTGCAAAACTGAGTTTTTTCTGAACAGATTTAGGCAATTTATCTGTTTGCCCTATTACTCTTATTCTAACGCCAAGTTTATTTATCTCCTCAAACTCTTTATCAATAGACGAAACCAGAAGATTCATAAGCCCGCTTACTTCTGACTGCGGACGATTCCAGTTTTCGGTTGAAAAAGCATATACTGTAAGATATTTAATTCCTAATTCACCACATACTTCTATTGCCGATTTAACAGATTTGGCACCTTCCTGATGCCCGGCAAGCCGTATTTTATTGCGGGATTTGGCCCATCTGCCGTTTCCATCCATAATTATGGCTACATGCTGTGGGATTTTGTTTTTATCTATATTATCGATATTGGACATAACCATAAAATTATTTATAATCGTAATAGGCCGGACAGCCGATCTTATTAAACTTAAAAGTGTATGACACGGTTACAAAAGCCATAGAATACCAATCTTTATTATATCGGAATCCTGTTTGTTTGTTTCTTGATGCTTCATCAACAGGAGTGCCGTAATTAGGATCATAGTTATCCAGATCTTCGCCTGAAAGAGAATCAAGATAATCGGAAAATGTTCTTCTGAAGTTCCATTCCAAACCAACTACAAGTTGTGGTTTTACATTTTTTTTAATGCCAAAACCGACAGGAATAGAAAAATTAATTATGTCTTGTGACGAATTTGCAAGATAAGCAGATATTCCGGACTGAAGATACGGGGTAAAACTTTGTCTCTTAACATCTCCGATCAGGTATGGCAGAAAATGTACCTCAAATTGCATGGACATTTCAATCAGGGAAGTTTCAAATTCAGAATCTCTCAACAATTGAAATTCATTATTAAAATCTTCGTCTGCAGCAGATAATCTTGTGTATGCTGCTCCAAGTTTTACAACATATCGCTGATTAATGTGATACCTGGCAAATCCGCCTACATTAACATGTGGAGAATAAAAGTGTTTATATAAATTAATATCTCCCATGTAATATGAGCCTCCTGCTGAGACTCCAAATTCTCCGCCCCTCTGCGAAAAGCCTTCTAAAGACATGCAGGAGAAGAGGCATAAAAAAACAATTAATGCAGATTTCTTCTGCATTAATTGTAAAGCTAACCTGTATAATATTTTTATTCTTCCCCACATAAGACTAACAACGTAAACCTGACCAAAATATTATAACGGATATTAGAATTTTGGCATACCCGGAGATTGTGGTCTAAGTTTATATGTTACTTTAATGGTAAGAAACATGTAAGCATCGTTATATTTATTTTGTCCTCTTTGCTGGCCGGCAGCGCTACCAACCCATGTTCCGCCTGTAGGATCACTGAAATAAAGTGCCATAGGATCGGTAAATACGGAAGGATCTACATATGTATTACTTACATCGTCAATATAATCAGAGAAAGTCATTCTGATTCCATATTCAAATCCTATTCCCAGATTACGGTCGATTACATAATTCATTCCGATTCCGGCAGGAATTGCCATTGTGACTCTGCTGTATTTTTCTCTTGTTGGTATAATGCCCTGTCCTTCTGTTCCCAAAGGTTGTAAAGCATACCAGTTACCGTCTGTGTATTGTGCTTTAGGATTAAAGTACAAAGCACTGATACCGGTATAAATGTAAACATTGGGTAAATTGCCCAATCCTTTATTTCTTCTCAGGTCATACCTGTGTCCGTATCTTTCTTTAATAATAGAAAAATCAATAGTTGCCGATGCTTCAACAAAAGGGGATCTGAACGAAAGATTTCTGATGTGGCGATGTTCTTCATCCGTAAAAGAGTCATTACCATACAAACGTCCATAAATTAAATTTCCTTTTACAGCCCATTGTTCTGCAAGTTTATATCCATAGCCACCCTGAACCAGCCATCTGGAAGATTTAAAATCGAAATCTTTAACAAAGTGAGAGCCTACGGTATTTGAACCTCCGAGTTCTCCCAAAAAGTTATTTGTTCCGATTCCGAAAGATACCTCGTGACGGATTTTTCTCCAGTGTATATTATACTGAGCATTCACCAAAAGCGATGTAAATGCAAAAATTCCTAATAAAACAACAATTTTCTTCATTTTAATTATTTTATCAATATTTTCTAAAGTTCTGATTATCAGACACTTAATTTCTTAAATCCGTACCCCACATTAACTTACCCCTTAATGTGCTAAAATACGTATTTTCAAACAAATTTACAAAATTAATGTTAAATTTTGACTTTTTTATTGAAATTTCTTTTAGGTTCCCTACGCCATAGGCTCTGTAATCCAGTGATGCCAACACTTTTCCTTCAACAGAATCTACTGCAATTTTTATCTCTGAATCAGCAGACAGAATTAACGGCCTTACTGTAAGATTATGGTTTGCTATCGGGGTAATAAGAATTACATTTGAATGAGGAACGACAATAGGGCCTCCGCAACTGAGTGAATAAGCTGTTGAGCCTGTAGGTGTTGCTATTATCAGCCCGTCTGACCAATAAGTGTTAATATAATTACCATCAGCATATACTTTTGTCTTAATCATGCTTAGCCTTGATTTCTTCTGAACGGCAAATTCATTAAGACAAAAATTTATATCTCCGTAGAACTTCTCAACTGCATCAACTTCGAGTAACATTCTTTTATCCACGGTATATTCTCCTGCAAGCAATTTTTGTATTGCCCATAAAAGATTATTCGTATTAATATACGCTAAAAACCCTAATCTTCCGGTATTTATTCCGACGACAGGAATTCCTGAGCCTTTTACCACAGTAGCAGATTCCAGAAAAGTTCCGTCTCCTCCAATACTGAATAAAAAATCAAATTTAACATCTTCAGGAAGATTATTTTCGTAAACACCTTCGACATCGGGATGATAAAACACCTTTGAAGTAATAAATTCGTTAAATTTACGGTTAATATATACAGAAATATTATGCCTTTTTAATTCTTCAAAAAGCTGAATTGCCATACCGTTAAAGCTATTTCCAAAGTTTCTGCCGTAAATTGCAATATTCATCTTAATATAACTTATATATAGGTGTTTTATAATTTACAAAGATACCCGTTTTTGCGGAATATCCCACATAAGCCACATAAATTTGTAACAATCTGTCATAATATGTCTCGAAACTGACACCTAAACCTGAACTAAAAACAGACTTCCCGCTCATAGGATTAACTGCAGGATCTTCTTCATTCCACAACCAGGAATATGCATAATCGAAGAAAGCATCTAAATAGACTCTGGTGTAAGTTTTAGAAAACTCATCCGGCAAAAAAGAAGGAAGATTATGAATTTTGAAATCACTGATTTTATATGAAATTGTATTCTGAGAATTGAAAAAGCCGGGACTAAAAAAATAAAAATATTCATACCCCCGTATCCAGAAATCGTGACTGAACTCCAGTTTATTATCAAACAAAACAGGAGCTTCGCCTATAGGCTTCATTAACGAATATGACGGCTCTGTATGAAAAGAAAAACGTGAGTTTGCGATTTGCCGGTTGAATTTAGCATTAACATTAAAGATAAAAAAGGATGCTGTTTCGGACTCCAGTGACTGATTATATCCAGCAAAAGCCTCAATAAGAAGGCCATCAACAGGATACACTTTGTTATCTCTTGAATCGAATTTGAAATATAAATATGGTTTAAGATAATTACTTTTGTATCCGGGTTCCGGGGTATTTAATTCCGGAAAAAGTAAATTGTTTTCAAAAACGGAATTCTGATATCTTAATCCTACGTTAAAGAAAGCTTCCAGACCCGGCCTGTAAATATAATTAATGCCGGCATTAAATATTTTGCGTAAGTAAATCTTATCATCCGATATAAAAACCGGCTTATTTCCCTCTACCTTATACTCAGTTGACTTTTGCCTGAAATAATCTGCCTGTATGTTTACTCCTGATTTGCGGCGGGGGCCTGTTGCATTTTTGTGCCAGGCAACAGAATAGTGTTCTTTATAACCACTTCGTATCTTAAACTTAAGAAGATCATTCTGACCTCTGAAATTGTATATATCAAAAGCCAACCCATAGTTTAATTTTGTAAAATCTCTGTTGTAAATGTAGGAGCTCAGATTCCGGTCGGCATATTCCAGAATAGGATATGGCCATAAATACCACCTTTCTTCGACAGAGACCAGAATGTCTATTGAATCTGAACTTGTTATATAGCTTGTGTTAACAAAATTAAACAAAGATGTTTTTATGAGGTTATTATTAAATATCCCCAGTAATTCTTCGGCTTCAACAAGTGTGATTGTATCGGATTTATTAAAAGGACATTCTCTTAAAATAACAGCTTCTTTTGTTTTATTATTTCCGGTTATAATAATATCACGAACAATAAAAGAATTTTCTCCGGCATTGAGATTTAAAAATGACAATGCAAAAACCACAAATGATATTGATAGTTTTTTTCTCAAATACTGAGAAAATTTAAAAAGGAATCATATCTGTCCTGATAAAAAACCTTAAGCATATCTTCGCTTAAAAAAGAGGCTTTTATTTTATAATTATAGCGTTCGAAAGTCTGTATTATTGATGCCATATCCGTAACATCAACTTTAAGTGTAACTGTGATTTCGGTAGAATCATCTGTTGAAGACACAAATAATGTAAGTATTTTTGCATTATTGGTCTCTACTATCTGTGCTATTTCGGTAAGAGAATAGTCGTGAATTGTCATTTCAAGAATAATAATTCCTCCTGCTTTTTCAACACTTATCATTTTTGAAAATTCAGAAACCAATTTATTTAATGTAACTGAGCCCAGATAATGTTTTCTGTCGTCAAGAACCGGGATAACTGTAATTCCAAGTTTTGCAACGACATCCACAACTTCAAAAATATGTTGATTTGCAAACACATAAGGCCTTACCAACGACAAATTGTGATTTCCCAAGGCATCTTCGCCACAATTATTATCATAAATATCTGTATCTGAGACCAATCCTAAAAATTCTTCGTTATTGACAATGGGCAAATGTGAAACTCTGTGTACTTCCATCCACGACAAAGCATCATTGCCGGTATCGGAAGTTTTTACTACCGGAATTGAATCAACTATTAAATCTTTAGCAAGCATTTTATGATTTTTGATATTTTATTATGCAAACTTAATTAATATATTTGTAAAAGTAAAAATGAATAATTGAAGACATTGAAAATGCTTCGGATTTTACAGGAACTATGTAATCATGTGGGATAGTGTATGTTATACAAAGCATAGTAAAAAAAAAATCTGACGCCTAAAAATTTTAAGAAAATGACAAAATTAAGTGTTAACATAAACAAAATTGCAACCATACGCAATGCCCGCGGAGGGAATACTCCTGATGTAAAACTGGCAGCAGAAAGATGCGAGATGTTCGGGGCACAGGGAATTACTGTTCACCCGAGACCTGACGAAAGACACATAAGGTACCAGGACGTTTTTGACATAAGGCCTGTAATCACAACCGAATTTAATATTGAAGGATATCCTTCGGAAAATTTTATTGAGCTTGTGTTAAAAGCAAAACCTCACCAGGTTACTCTTGTCCCTGATCCTCCCGATGCAATAACCTCAAACGCAGGATGGGATACTGTAAAACATCTGAATTTTCTGAAAGAAACAATATCAAAATTTCAGACAGCAGGAATAAGAACTTCCATATTTGTTGATACAGACTTAAAAAACATTGAAGGTGCAAAACAAACCGGAACTGATAGAATTGAGCTTTATACGGAACCTTATGCTGCGAATTTTGATATTGATAAAGAATCGGCAGTAGCTCCGTTCACAAAAGCTGCCGAAAAGGCAATCAGTCTCGGACTCGGCATAAATGCAGGCCACGATTTAAATCTGGATAACCTGAAATATTTTGTAAAAAATGTTCCCGGCGTTCTGGAAGTTTCTATAGGACACGCTTTAATTTCGGATGCACTTTATTTCGGATTAGACAACACGATAAAGTTATATCTGAGGGAATTGAAACAGATAGAAAGTTAAGCCCGAAAACAGGAGAACGGCACCGGTAGAAAGTAAAATAAAATACCATATACAGAAGCATGCAGGTCTTTGTATCTGCAATCATTACATCTTTTCATACAGGTCTTTATTAACAATGCAGCACAATAAGTTTTTAGAAACTATTTGAATTTAAATGTGGTTATTTTGCAAAAAATATGTAGGTTTGTTCACTGAAAAAAAATGAAATTATGTCAGATAAAACAGTAAACCTTGAAACAGCTAAAAGTTTGGGTATCAATGCCGAAGAGTTTGAAATGATTAAAAATTATTTGGGTAGGGTTCCGAATTTTACCGAGTTAAGTATTTATTCTGTAATGTGGAGCGAACACGCATCATATAAGAATTCTATAAAATGGTTAAAAACTTTGCCGCGTGATGGTGGATGTCTTTTAACCGGAGCAGGTGAAGAAAATGCAGGATTGGTTGACATTGGGAACAATCTGGCATGTGCTTTTAAAATAGAGTCACACAACCATCCGTCAGCAGTTGAGCCTTATCAGGGCGCAGCAACCGGAGTTGGTGGTATTAACCGTGATATTTTTACAATGGGTGCACGACCTATCGCCCAGTTAAATTCATTACGATTCGGCGAAATAGACAGCGAACGCACAAAATGGTTATTACGTGGCGTAGTAAAAGGTATAGGCGATTACGGAAATGCTTTCGGCGTTCCGGTTCTTGGCGGAGAAGTATTTTTTGACGAATCGTATAATACGAATCCACTCGTAAATGCGATGTCGGTTGGTATTATGGAGAAAGGGAAGATGATTTCTGCTATTGCTTACGGAGAAGGTAATCCGGTTTATATTGTCGGTTCTTCTACAGGTAAAGACGGTATTCACGGAGCTACTTTTGCCTCTGCTGATTTAACAGAAGATTCTGCTGATGATATTCCATCAATTCAGGTTGGTGATCCGTTTCAGGAAAAGCTATTACTTGAAGCGACACTGGAACTTGCTGAAACCGACGCAATAATCGGTATGCAGGATATGGGAGCGGCAGGAATAATATGTTCTACTTCAGAAATGTCGGCTAAAGGAAAGTGCGGGATGAAAATAGATTTATCTCTTGTACCTTTACGTCAGACAAATATGGAAGGGTGGGAAATTTTATTGTCCGAGTCTCAGGAAAGAATGCTTGTAGTTATAAAAAAAGGTCAGGAAAAAATTGTTGAAGATATTTTCTCAAAATGGGATCTGAACTGTGCAAAAATCGGAGAAGTTATTAACGAAGACAAATTATATTTCTATCACAAAGGTGATCTTATTGCCGAAGTCCCTGCTGACAGTTTAGTTCTTGGCGGAGGTGCTCCTGTTTACGAAAGAGAATATTCAGAGCCGGCATATTATGCAGAGTCAAAGAAATTTAACATTAACGATATTCCCGAAAAGGTTAACCTGCGGGAAGTTGCAGACTTTTTGACCTGTCATCCCAACATTGCTTCGAAAAGATGGGTTTACGAACAATATGACAGCATGGTAAGAACTGTAAATATGACGACAAACAGATTTGCAGATGCCGGCATAATAAATATTAAAGGAACAAATTCTGCTTTGGCAGTTACAACAGATTGTAACAGCCGATACGTAAAAGCTGATCCCGAAAAAGGGACAATGATAGCTGTTGCTGAAGCTGCGAGAAACATAGCCTGTACAGGAGCAAAACCTCTGGCTATTACCAATTGTCTCAATTTCGGATCTCCGTATAATCCCGAAGCCTTCTGGCAGTTTGTTGGTGCAATCAAAGGAATGGGAACAGCCTGCAGAGCATTTGACACTCCTGTAACCGGCGGAAATGTTTCATTTTACAACCAGACAACTATTGCTGGGGGAAAAACAGAACCTGTTTCTCCGACTCCTACAATAGGAATGCTTGGTTTATTGAAGGAAAAAATGCATCAGACTTCACTGGCATTCAAGAGGAAAGGAGATATGATATACATGCTCGGTAAATGCAGCAATGATATCGCTTCATCTGAGTATCTGTATTCTTACCATAAGGTTAAGAATTCTCCGGCTCCTGAGTTTGATCTGGACTTCGAGGTTAAACTGGTTGATCTGTTGCAGAAACTTGCATCCAGCAGTCTTGTAAATTCAATGCATGACGTATCTGACGGCGGTTTATATATTGCTCTTCTGGAAAGCGCAATGCCTAAGAACTTAGGGTTTGACATTACCACTCCTGCTGAAGTAAGAGAAGATGCTTTTCTTTTCGGCGAGTCTCAGGGCAGAGTTGTAGTGACTGTTGACATGGAAAACGAACCTGAGTTTATTGATTTCATGCTTGAAACCGGATTCCCGTTTTACACGTTGGGCCATGTAACCAAAGGAGAATTGAGAATTGACGATATTTCGTTCGGATTTATTAACGACGAAAAAGAAAAATATGATAATGCTATCGGACTTAAAATGGAGTCCTAATTCCTGAAAAATGATTTCTGTAAATAATCTATGCATACGATTCGGAGGATTCGAGTTATTCTCCGATATCGGTTTCATGATAAATAAACGCGACCGTATTGGTCTGGTAGGGAAAAACGGTGCCGGAAAATCCACGCTTCTTAAAGTTATCTGCGGAGATGTTTCTCCGACTGAAGGCAGTGTTTCAATGCCGGCTGATATAAAAATAGGCTATCTCCCTCAGCAAATGGTTTTAAAAAATGCTGACCGTACTGTTTTTGAAGAAACACGCGAAGCATTTAAAGAACTTATTTCATTACAACACGAACTGGAAGAGATCAATCATAAGATTTCAGGAACTACTGATTACACAAGTGACTCATACGCCAATCTCATAGACAGGTTAACATATCTGAATGAACATTTGAGCATTTCCGGAGTGGTAAATATTGATCCTGAAATTGAAAAAGTTCTTAAAGGTCTTGGTTTTTCCAGAACTGATATAAACCGTAAAGTATCTGAATTCAGTGGTGGCTGGAGAATGAGAATAGAACTGGCAAAAATTCTGCTGCGAAATCCTGATGCCATTTTACTTGATGAACCTACTAACCATCTTGACATTGAAGCAATTCAATGGCTGGAAGAATTTTTAGAAACATACAGAGGGGCCGTTTTAACTATTTCACATGACAGGGCTTTTCTGGATAACGTTACTAATCGTACCATAGAAATAAACATGGGAAAAACATACGATTATAAAGTATCTTACTCTAAATTCAAGGTTCTGCAACAGGAAAGAATAGTACAGCAACAATCTGCTTACGAAAATCAGCAAAAACTGATTAACGATACTGAAAAATTCATAGAAAGATTCCGGTATAAAGCTACAAAAGCCAACCAGGTACAATCACGCATAAAGCAACTTGACAAATTGGAAAGACTGGAAATTGATGATCTGGATAACGCTTCTATGAACATTAAGTTTCCACCAGCTCCAAGAGCCGGTGATATCGTTGTTGAAACAATTGAATTAAGCAAAAGTTACGGACAAAATCTGATTCTCAATAAAATTGATCTTGTAATTGAACGTGGAGAGAAAGTTGCTTTTGTGGGAAGAAACGGTGAAGGTAAAACAACATTATCCAGAATCATTGTTAACGAAATTGAACATAACGGAACTCTAAAAATCGGACATAATGTAAAAATCGGATATTTTGCCCAAAATCAGGATGAGTTATTAAATCCTGAGCTTACCGTTTTCGAGACTTTAGATCTGGTAGCCGTTGGAGATATCAGGACAAAAATAAGGGATATTCTCGGTTCATTTCTGTTCTCAGGCGAGGATATTGACAAAAAGGTAAAAGTACTATCCGGCGGAGAACATTCCAGACTTTCTCTGGCAAAACTCCTGCTTGAACCATATAATCTTCTTGTGCTTGATGAGCCTACCAATCACCTTGATATAAGATCGAAAGATATTCTGAAACAAGCACTGTTAAAATATGACGGGACTTTGATAATTGTTTCCCATGACAGATATTTTCTTGACGGACTTGTAAATAAAGTTTACGAGTTCCGTGATAAAAAAATAAAACAACATATCGGAGGCATATATGATTTCCTGCGTAGCCGAAAAGTTGAATCTATGAAGGAAATTGAGATTAAAGATAAGGCTCAGGCTGCAATTACAAAAGAAAAGATATCAGATAATAAAGCTCAATATTTAGAGCGTAAGGAAACTGATAAAAAACGAAGGGCTATTCAAAATAAGGTTGAGAAATCAGAGAAAGAAATTGAAAGGCTTGAAAAAGAAATTGCAACACTTAATAATCTGCTGTCAAAACCAGAAGATTTGGATGCTGCGAAAACAGAAGTTGTTTTCAACATGTTTTCAAAGCTCAATAAAGAACTGGAAGCTCAGATGAAAATCTGGGAGGAGACTTCTGCCGAACTGGAAGAATTTGAAAATTCTTTGAAATAAATATTATTATTCTGAACAGTTCCGGTGAATAAAATCTGAACTTTAATCGAAATATTCAGTTATTTATCGGAATGTATTCTTTATATTTGTAAACAAAACAAATCAAATGGAGAAGATTAAATTAGAAGTTTTAGGCTTATCATACAGTCAGACACAGGCCGGAGCTTATGCTTTGATTTTATCCGTGAATGATAGTGATGAAAGAATCCCGATAATTATCGGAGGTTTTGAGGCACAATCAATTGCTATTCAATTAGAAAATCTTAAACCTCCCAGGCCTTTAACACACGATTTATTTCATTCCATGTCTCAGGATTTTGGAATAGGGCTCAAAGAAGTTTTTATTCACAGGCTGGAAGAGGGAATTTTTTATTCTAAATTATATTTTGAGAAAGATGGACAAACCAAAATTTTAGACTCCAGAACATCAGATGCTGTTGCTCTGGCGTTAAGATTTGGGAGTCCTATATTTACCACAGCGGATATTGTAAGAAAAGCCGGAATAGTTTTGAAAATTACTGAAGATCTTAATGATATTTCGGCCGATATGCAAACCTCCAAACCGTCAGATCATGTTGCCGGATATAAAAACTACTCTGTTTCAGAATTAGAAACGTTAATGGATGAAGCAATCCGTAATGAGGATTACGAAAAAGCATCTGTTATCCGGGATGAAATAAAAAAACGGACAGAAGAATAAGGTAATTTTCTTTTGTTATTAATTGTAAAAAAATAAAATAAGAAATATGCGTCAGTATCTGGATTTATTAGAGCATGTAAAAAACACAGGAATTGAAAAAAAAGACAGAACTGGTACAGGTACAATAAGTGTTTTCGGTTACCAGATGAGATTTAATCTTGAAGATGGGTTTCCTTGTCTCACCACAAAAAAATTACATCTTCGTTCTATTATTCACGAACTGCTGTGGTTTTTACAGGGCGATACAAATATTAAATATTTACGGGACAATGGTGTTAAGATATGGGATGAATGGGCTGATGAAAACGGAAATCTCGGTCATGTTTATGGTTATCAATGGCGTTCCTGGCCGACACCTGACGGAAAAAGTATTGATCAGATAAGTAACCTGATTAAAGGACTTAAAGAAAATCCTGATTCCAGAAGACATATTGTAAGCGCATGGAATGTTGCTGATATTGACCATATGGCTCTACCTCCATGTCATACACTGTTTCAGTTTTATGTAGCCGACGGAAAACTTTCGTGTCAGCTATATCAGCGCAGTGCCGATTTATTTATAGGAGTTCCGTTTAACATTGCATCTTATGCACTTTTGACTTTAATGGTAGCCCAGGTTACAGGATATAAACCCGGGGATTTTGTACATACATTCGGAGACGCACATATCTATCTTAATCATTTGGAACAGGTTAATTTACAGCTAAGCAGAGAACCCAGAAGATTACCCCAGATGAAAATTAATCCTGATGTTAAAAGTATTTTTGATTTTAAATATGAAGATTTTGAATTGGTAAATTATGACCCGCATCCGCATATAAAAGGAGAAGTGTCCGTTTAAAGAAGTTTTATTATGAGTTTTACAATTATAGTAGCAATAGCAAAAAACAATGCCATAGGTAAAAATAACGATCTTTTATGGCATATATCAGGTGATCTTAAAAGATTTAAAGAAATAACAAGCGGACATACTGTAATTATGGGAAGAAAGACTTTCTTTTCATTACCCAAAGGAGCATTACCCAATCGCAGAAACATAGTAATTACAGATTGTCCTGATGATTGTTGTCCGGGAGCAGAAAAAGTTGGTTCAATTGAAGAGGCAATACATGTCTGCGATCCTGAAGCAGAAAATTTCATCATCGGCGGAGGTATGATTTATAAACAATTTCTACCGATTGCAGACAAAATTTATCTTACTGTGGTAAATAAAATTTATGATGCAGATGTATTTTTTCCGGAAATTAATAATAACGAGTGGACTTTTGAAACAGAGGCTGAGCATCCTGAACACGATCCTCCTTTTGATTACCTTATTTTAAAAAGAAAATAGACAATATTTTTTATAAAACACATTAAAAATCAGATAATACAAGATGCCTGATTTTTTTGTTTTATACCTTTTTCAGGTTCAACAAATCTATTTAAACAAACTTTACGTAAAGTATAGTCAAAAAAAAAAGCCTTGAATCAATCGATTCAAGGCTTAAAAAATTGGCGGCGACCTACTCTCCCACAAAACGCAGTACCATCGGCGCTGATGAGCTTAACTTCCGAGTTCGGAAAGGGATCGGGTGTTTCCTCATCGCCATAGCCACCTAAAGATTTTCAATATTGTTAACGTATGAGACTGAGCATATAAACAAAATCCGATTATATAAAAA
>QKHS01000077.1 GCA_003249955.1 Bacteroidales bacterium
AAAAACTTTTGAAGATTATTTTTGAGATTTTGCCTCCGAAATATTCATCACCATCATAAATTGTTTTAATTGCTTCAATCAGCTCTTCGGTTCCGGCATCTTTTGATAAATATCCGGTAGCTCCGGCTTTAACTGCACGCATAACAGATTCTTCATCAACCAGAGCAGATAAAATAAGAACTTTTGTTTCGGGATTTTCAGCTAACAGTAATTTCGTTAGTTCTTCACCTTCCATTCCGGGTAAGTTCATGTCGAGAACAAAAACATCTGTATTATATGATTTGTATTTTGTCAGAAATTCTTCCGCATTTGCACAATCCAGAACCAAAACAATTTCATCATTCCCGATCAGAGAAACTTTAATGCCGTCTCTTAATATTTTATGGTCATCTACAACAGCTATTTTAATCATATAGTATGTTTTTTAAATCTGACTGTAAATTGCAAGCCTCCGTTATCGTTTATTTCTGCAAAAATTTCGGCATTATTACGTGCTGTAAACTCGGCTGCAAGAATTAACCCAAGACCGGTTCCCTTATTTTTTCGGTCTTTTCCTATTTTTGAGACATCTTCGCCGGGTTTAAATAATTTTTCCAGTTCATCTTCTGTTAGTCCCGGGCCGTTATCACTAAACTGTACATTAATATGATGCTTTGTTTCTTCTGTGTTTATCTCAATAACAGAGTTTTCCGGGGAGAATTTTATTGCATTTGAAATCAGATTTCTGAAGACGGTCTCAATCATTTTTACATCTGCAATAATTTCACATTCGGGATTATCAGCAAAACGTACTATTTCGATGTTTTTTTCATCAGCTACAATTTTTAGTGCATTAACTGAATTTGAAATAAGAGTATTTACATTTGCTTTTTCGGTTTGCGGGTTAAAATGCCCGGACTGGTGCAACGACCATTGAAGCAGATTTGACAACAGTATCTGTATGCCGGAAGAAGAGGTGTTAAGCTCGGAAATATATTCTTTTAGCTGTTCGGGACTTAGCTTGTCAAATGACTTTTGCAAAGCTTCGGTTAATCTTGTGTAAGAAGAAAGTGGTGATGATAAGTCGTGCGAAATTATTGAGAAGAGTTTATCCTTAGCTGAGTTTATTTCAGCAAGTTCCTTGTTTTGCTTATCAAGAATTTTGGCATATTTCCGTTTTTCGTTAAATCTGAAAATAATCACAACCAACATTCCGGAACCAAGTATTGCAATTATTATTAAAAAGTTTTTCTGTTGATTGGTTTTCTCAAGTTTTACATTTTGTAAATCAATCTCTGCCTGTTTTTCTGAAATTTGTCTTTCTTTTTTCTCAGTCTCGTACTTCGTGTTTAGTTCAATAAAAGATTTTGACTTTTCAATATTAAAAATAGAGTCCTTGTAAACTTCATATTTTAATTGGGCTTTATAAGCTTCTTCAAAGTTTCCCGTATAAGAGTATGTCTGACTGAGATTTTTATATCCCTGACGAAGCTGAGATAATGCCCCGATACTATCCGCAATGTGTAATCCTTTAAACAGATAATCAAGAGCTTTATCATGTTTTTTTTGCATGTTCATAAGCGAAGCAAGATTCATGTACATAAAAGCAACAGTCTCGTTACTACCGCATTCCTGATATTTTTCCATTGCTTTAAGAGCAAAAAATTCTGTGCTGTCAACCATTCCGCTTTTGTAGTAAAGAGCAGCAAGTCCGTTAAAAACATCAGCTTCTCCCATACAATCAGAGTCCTGTGAAAATACTTTCAGAGCAAGATTGTAATATTCTTTAGCATCATCCTGCCTCATAGTATCATCCAGAACCATAGCAAGCTTATAATAAGAATCCGCAAGGTCTCTTTTGTCGCCCGATTTTAAATAATATTTAATACTTAGCAAAAAGAATTTTTCAGCATTTACATAATCATTAATTCTGTAGTAGTCAATTCCGACACTGTTATAAGCAGAACCCAGAAGTAAGTCGGTTTTTAGCTCTTCTGCAATTCTCAGAGCATTTAAATCGTACTCCAAAGATTTTGTAAAATCTGCATTTATCCTGTAAAGGCTGCCAAGTTTTGTGTAAATACCCGATATTAGTTCTGCCTCAGCATTACCGTTCAAAGATAGCTTCAGAATATTTTCATAAAAAACAATGGCTGAGTCATTCTGCATATTTAATGTCCTTTTCTCCCATGTAGCTAAAACGCTTTCGCTTGAAACAGTTTTTGTCCGGGGAGTAGCGGCTGCCATAAATGAAATCAGCAGTAGCAGAACAACTAAAACAGCTTTTGTTACAATATTCATTTTGGTAGTTAATAAAACGCTCAAATATACGCAATGTTTTGCAATAATCATAAAATCATCAGTAATCTTACAGGAATAAAATAGGGGATTTTACGGATGCATATTCGGGATAATTCACGATATCCTTAAAAAAATGCTTACGGTAACTTTGTAATTGATTTGTAAACTACCAAATAAAATAAATATGAGAAGATTTAAAAATGTTTTAAAAATCAGTGTAGTGCTTTGTTTAATAACAGCAAGTATTTCTGATTTGTTTGCAGGGGAATCGCACTTAATTTCAGAACCTGAATCCGGTAAAATTATTTATGTGTCAAAATCAGGAAGTAATAAAAACGATGGAAGTAAAGCAAACCCTTTAAAAAATATAGACAAGGCAATAGATATATCCCAACCCGGAGATCAGATTTATATTGCAGAGGGGACTTATATGGGAACCTTTGATTGCGGGTATTTGCAATCAGCTAAGGCAATTCAGCTTTATGGTTCCTGGGATGAAGGTTTTACAAAACAGGATATCAAAAATCATCCTACTGTTTTTCA
>QKHS01000024.1 GCA_003249955.1 Bacteroidales bacterium
CCCGGCTTTAGCTGCTTTTCATGCTTTGTGCCGGCAACATGTTTCTCCAGCGACTCATCCCAATAAAAAAGATCGTATGCAAATATCTGTTTACCGTTAATTCCTGCTTTTTTGTTTTTTCTAAGGCCGGATGCCAGCGACAAACTTGTTGCCCCGAGCCAGCATCCCAAATCCACAATTTTTCCGTTACCCTCAAACGATTTTTCGGCATATTGATAAAGAAACTTCCTTTCGTTGCCGGAAGTCATACCGGGAATTGCCAGTAATTCAGGCTGAAGCTCAATATTGTAGTTGATTTTCTTCAAAACAAATCCTCTTCTTTATACCCTCTTTTCAAGAACTCCCTCAATCTTCTGACCCCGTAGTCGTGGCTGTACAATGCCGAATAATCTAACAGAGAATCTCTGCTAAAATCAAGAATTATATTATCACAATTCTGATAAAGAATTGTGTAATCAAACATATCTTTTAACATGCTGTCTCTCTCGCATTTACTCAAAAAATTTCTGAAATAATTCCCAAAATCTTCCGGATTATAATTGCTTTCATCCGGTTTAATGCTATCACTAAGTTCAGTCAATAATTCTGATATCCGGTCGTTAATATTATCATTTTTACCGGGAGATACAATTTTCAGGTCTGGTCGTTCAGAAAATACCAAATCGATAAATTCCAGATTATAACCTGATATTACAACTTCTGATCCGGGTTTAAAATCAAATACCACGGGATTTACATAATAATAAATTTTTATATCCCCTTTATTTTCAACAATTTCAATTTCAGATGAAAGCCTGTCATTTTTATTAATAATATCATTAACCACGAAGTCTCCGATATTGAAATCCACGCCATTGTATTTAACCTTACCATTACCTGTAACACCTGCTATTACCAAACATACAGGAATTTTACCCGTAAAACTGTCCGGTAAACTTAATTCTGCAAAAGCATAGTTGCCAAAAGATATTTTTTTATTGAAAGCCATTGTCAGCCTGGCACCAACAGGTAAATAAAAATATAATTCCGAAGTTTCAAAAAACGAGTCAAAGCCGGTATCAAATTCTTCATTATCCTGAATGCTTGAATATAAACCTGCTGTTTTATCTGAGTAAGCTTCTGCAAAACCCGGCATGTCACTTTTCAATAAAGGATTTACAGGATTTGTAATAATACCGAGATTTTTACATATTTCATTATAAGATGCTATTTCGTTATTGCTGTTATAATAATACACTTCAAGATCGGGATCAAGTAAAATCCATTTTTCACCATTGTTAAGCTCTGTAACTACATGCCCGTTCAAACTCCAGGATTTTGCTTTATACCCTAAAGATTTAAGTATGTTTGTCAAAGCTGCCGACCTGAAACCACATAGCCCGCCACCAAACGAATTTATAAGAATATACGGTGAATATGCCCAGGATTTTGTTGTAACCAAATCATCATGCCAGGTATAATCGCAAACAAACCTGAATGCTTTAAGATACAAAGCTTCTCCCGGATATTCTTCTTTCATATTTTTTATGAAAACCAATATCCTTTCCTGACTGCTTAAATCTTTTCCGTCAACCACTATCCTGAACTTTGCCGCTTTTTCGCCTGAATTAGAAAATTCAACTATATTATTATCCGACTTTGGCAAAACAAATTTCTTCTCTTCTCCCTTTGTACAGGAAAAGAACAATATTACAGTCAATACAAAAAGTACTGTTTCAATAGTTTTTTTCATAAAATTCCTGCCAATAAACAAACTCTTTAAATTCCTCGGGAGTCCCCAAATGGACATAATCTTCTATAATTGTAAATTTAATTCTTTTCCCAATACTTAATAAATATCCGGCAAAATGGTCAAAACTATTATCATGCTGAAAATCCAGATCTGATAAGTATCTGAATATTTTGCCATCCGGGACATAGAACAGGCCGGCAAGGCCATAACCGGTTTCTGATTTTGTTTTAATCAAAATATCGGAAACAAAATCGCCTTCTGTTTCAAAGTATGTATGGGCCACTTCCTGCTTTTGCTGCAATAATGAAGGCCTGAATCCGAACAATACCAAATCGGCATCATTCAGCTCCTTCAATTCTTTTAGCCCGACAAACCCGAAACAATCATTTGATGTGAAAATTGTATTTTTTGTTTCAAGCAGGAACGGCTTTGCCTTCATAAGGCTTTCTGTCTGCGATCGGGTTTGGTTGTGAATATTTATAATTCCGGGCTCTCCTTCTGTTAAAGAGATTGTATCGTCATTTACAATCAAAAAATTATTTGTGCTGTTAAATCTTTTCAGAACATAACTGTACATTTTTTCACCGGCAACTGCGATTCCTGCTTTGTTAACTTTTGAAGCTACTTTCATTCTTTCGCCGGTTCCGCACATCATCATGCAAATATTTATTTCATTTTGCCGGTTTGTATTACCGAACACTCCTTGCCAGTGCAATACATCTTCGAGTTGTTCCGGGATACCCCAATGTACAAAGCCCGAAACTTCATATTTAAGCACAGTTAAACCACTATCAATCAAATAGTTAAACGCGAGACTCGGATAATACTCTGATGCAACTCTTTGATTATTGTTGATAACTGAATTGATTGAATCTCTCAAAATATTTTTGTCTCTGAAATAAAAGACCCCGACCGAAAGCTCTTCGTCCATCCAATTATCGGTAAAACTGCCTTTTTCTTTTATTTCTGTAATCAGCTTTCCTTCGGTTTTACAAAATGCAGAAAAATTATTCTTATATAGATGAGGATGAAATCCACGGTGTGTAAAAACAATTCCGTCAGGATTTTCCGATTTCAGCAGCTTTAGTAATTCTTTAAAATCCCATTTCCAGACGATATCATTATATGCAACAAAATATGCTTCACCGGGATTAAAAAGATGCATTACTTTTTGAACAGAGTAAGCAGGTCCGTTTTTATGATCTTCTATAAATAAAATGGAATAGTTTTCGGGGAACTTTGTATTATCGAACAAATCTTTTCTTGAGTCTGCTGCAATAATTATCACATTAAGCTCTGCAGGGAACAGGTCAGAAACATGCTCTATCATTCTCTTCCCGAAAATCTCCGTAAGTGGCTTATAAGTTTGATAACCCGCATTTACAAAACTGCTTCCTGCTCCTGCTGAAGGTATGACAAGATTATATTTCATCCAACAGAGATTTTGCAGTTTTTGCAACTCCGGCTTTACCGTTCGACAGAAACATTGACCATCCTGACAGGAAATCAGCACCGGCGTTCCTGCACTGAATTGCAATACTTCTGGTAAGGCCACCGTCAACCTCAATATATAGCTGATAATTATGTTCATCTGCAGCTTTTCTGAACTTCCCGATAGTTTTTAGCACTTTAGGAACGAACTTTTGTCCTCCTCTGCCCGAAAAAACGCCCATTAACTGTACATTATGGATACCATACTTAACAATATCATTAAACACGTTATCCGAAAATTCAAAATCGGGATTGTAAACTATACCGGGTTTCACGTTAAGATTTCTGATCTGATTTATTGCAAGATTAAAATCTTCATCGTTTTTAAAACTGCTCCGGTAAAGATAAATAACACTTACTCCTTTATCTGCATATTTCTCTATCAGAGATATTCCTGAATCATTCTTCAAATGAGGAGATTCTGCCATAATATGAACATGCACATTGATATCGCTGAAATTCTCCAGCAAATAATCCAGCTTTGTTAATCCACATATTTTTCTCGAAATAAAAACTCCGTCACCAACATCAATATGAAAATTTTTTATCCCTGCATCATAAAGCATCTTTGCCTGCCCCCCGGAAAATTCATCATAAGGCACTTCAATCATCGAAGCCAGAATAACCGGCTTGCTCCTCTCATAAACATTTACCTGATTTTCAGGATTAAAACATTTTGCCGAAATAATTTTAAGCAAACTGTCCGGTATATCTGTTACCGGCTTACGAAAATGTTCTGCACTTTCCTTCGACAGTTCAATATTGTTTAAGACATTATGATGTTTCAAAAACAAGCCTTCTATAGCATTGTAAACTTTTTCGGCCTCTGATTTTTCAAGTTTTTCCAGCAATTCGTTATTAAACGCGAAAGAAGTTTTCCATTCAAACTGATTTTTCCCGAACCTCAAGGCTGTTTCTTCGGGTAAAGAACCAATAAGCTGAGCAAGGTACTGGCCTGCAAAATTTACTCTTACACAATTATTTTTTACAAATTCTGCTACTTCCTCAGGTTTTGTAAATGATGTCCCGTGTAAAACATTACCTGAGCTACCTGCTGATTTAGTGGCTTCTGAAACTTTACGGGATGTCTCGGGGCTTGTATTACTGCTTTCTGCATGATGTGCCGTTCCCAATGCCGGGCCAAGCAAAAATACAGTTTTGTCTTTTCCAGATTTAATCAGAGCATTTCTTAAAATAACTGACAGATCTCTTAGCTTCTCTGGTGTAAGCAGGTTCATTTTTTCTCCTGTGGCAAGTTCCACATCCGTACACACAGGAATAACATCCAGCCATTCGGCAATTAAATTCTCAATTTCGAGATAATCAGGTTCCCGGCTGCTTATTAATGTTTCAACATCCAGGCAAACAGAAGTTACGAAGCCCTTAGAAAAAGCCTGCTTAAGGAAACTTCCTGTCCAGCCTTCTTTTTTATTCATCTTTGCAGAAGCATGATCTATTCCCAATGACCAGAGAGGAATATTTTTACCGGGATTATTTTTAAGGAAATCAACAAGTATGTTTGTAATTCTTTCTGAAAAACCTTCGGCAGGATTTATTTTAAGATAACCGGACTCAGCATCAAGTGCATTCTGGCTTGCCTGAATTCCAACAGCTGTTTTGTATTTTGACGATAGCCGGAAATAAGAATTTACATCCAGACTTTTTTTTCTGAGGTCGTAAACTGTAAAAAACGGAACCGAAGTATTTTTATGCAGCGACAGCGCAAGATAATAATCGGAAAACTGAGACGGAAAATTTGAATGTAACCTTCGCAGTGTTAGTCCTTCAAAAATTTCACAATCCGAAAAATGTCTTATCAGCCATTCCCATATCAATGACTTAACAGCTTCTCGCGATTCTCTGAAAAGTTTCAAAAATACTGCTTCATCTGCAATATCCCCCGCAATTACTTCATCAACATATTTTAAACCTGAATCCGAAATCAGAGTTATGTCTGCATCTGTTAATGCCGGTAAAGTGTCAGGTAATTTTTCGAAAAAAGGATATCCCGACACAAATGATAATTCGTCTGTACCCCGCCCGTCCACATATAAATAGTTATCTCTGAATACAGGAGAAAATCCGGCAGTGCTGAAAATATCAAACCAACACCGAAGCTCATCCGGACTGTCAAACCTGTGCAAAAGTTCAAATTCTGAATTAATAAAATTCTCAAAAAACAAAACAGGGCTATTTGACAGGCTTGGAATTATTTTCCTGTAATTGTGTATTTTATCTTCGCTGACATAAAATCTGTCGGGAACTATAAGGTTTATTCCTTGCTCCGGCAGAAGACTGACTTTTTTAAAAATTGTACCGGTATCACTGAATCCTGATGAAAACTGAGAAAACACTCTTTCGGTTTCGTATATTTTTTTTGATACTCCCGAAATCAAAACAATTCTTATCTTATGAGATGATGCAAAAAACAAAACCCGGATACCCGAAATTGACAATACTGTAAAATACTGTATAACTCCAGAGTAAAGTGACTTAAAATCGCAAAACTGTAATTTAATGTTTTGTTCTTTGAGTATATTTTGCAAAGTTTCGGTAAAAGATCTTTCTCTTACATTCTCAGATAAGCCGAACAGCAACGAAGCTTCATAATCAAACTTCAACAGCAAGTTTACAGCGTTTTTTACTTCTGCAAAATCAGCCTGATTTCTCAATGATGAAGCTGAGAAAAAATCTTCAACCAAATCCGGTAATTGAGTGCGACAATAATTATAGTCTGTTTCTATAAATGTATGTAAAGCATTCAAATTGCATTTAACAGGATTTTCAAAGTCCGTATTATCAAAAATCGCTGTAACATATCTGTGATTTTGTATTAAAAAGTGGGAATACGAAGGCATATCAATATGGTCAAAGTAATCCTTAACCGGCTTTTCGTCCCTGTAAGATGCTGCCCTGATGGTTTTACGGCGTAATAATTCCCGTGGCTCCGACAATAAAACCATATTATAATCAATGTACCTTTGCAGGCTATAATGGTGTGAGTAATGTCCCTCTACAATTATTACCATTTTATTCTGCATAAGCACTTCGGCCTCTCCTGTGCAAACGCCGCCATTTTCACGACTATATAATCCCGATAGTTTTAATTTTCCATTTTCTTTAAATCCGTAAACTATATTCTTCAGGAATTTCTCAGCACGGGATAAATCCATGTGATAATCAGCTTCGTATTCGAAAGGAGAATCTGTACGGACAAAAATTCCGGCTTCATTCTCACGTAAATGTCTGTCAATCAAAGCCCAGTCGAGACGAAAAATAAAATTCGGGATGTTCTGCTTATTTAATTCCGCTGCCAGATTATCGGCAAGATATGTCTTGCCGGAGGCAGTCGGGCCGTCTATACCCACTACGAAAAACGGCCTGTCGAAAACTATTTTTGACAGAATATGGTTAATCAGCATTTTTTCCTAAGCAAAATAAAACGCTAATGTAATAAAATTAAATAAATTCCTGCTATTAAGGATAAAATTAGATCTGTATAAAAAAAACTTATCTGAAAACAACAGGTAAAATCCATAAATACTAAAAAAACTGGTTACAGCTTATTGAGTGCATAAAAAAACAGGAAGCTGAACTAAGAAAAGAAGTTGTAAAAATTGCTAAATGAAAAAGCAAAAGCCATAGAAATGTCCTAAAACGGACTGAAAGAAAACTTTCAACTGAATTGATTATTTGTATTTTGGGGTTCTAATTATGGATCAAGCAAAATTTCTGGGAGATTACAAGAATTAAGCAAGAAATTTAGCAAACCTGTAAATGAAAAATATATCTAACCTAGATAGGATGATATCTAAAAGCTTTTATTTTCTGAAAGGTTACACAAATATATTTCATTTAGGAATAAGCTATAAAATATTTTTGATTATCTTTTTCTTTTGTCATTGCCACAAAAGAAACAAAAGGGCTAGGAAAAACAAAGCTTCTCCCCGCCTAAATCAAAACAACAGAATTGTATGGCAACCCACCCTAAAACAAAGTTCCATCACACATTCCTTTCAAACTTTGTTTTAGAGAATGACATAATAATGTCAGCTTGCCACAATTCTAGTTGTTTTGATTTTCACCCCCGGAGCTGGCCCGCCGTTTTTCCATGGCCTGCCCGCGTCGCTTTTCTGAATATTCTTCGCTATGTTTTTTTTATTTAACGCAGAAAAACTCCCCCCAGAATTTTTGCTTGATCCCTAATTATCATACCAAGTAAATAGATATTTTTTATTTCGTTCTACGCTCTCATATCCACTATTAATCAATAAAAATCCGACTTTTAAAGATTCTATTGTGTGTAATATTTATGTACATAAGAGGGTATATTCTATTTTTGTTGCCTGCTTAATAACATTTAAGCATCAAACGTACTTAATATAGTTATTAATTGGCAAATTGTGCTTTTGTTTTTCTTCTTTACATAGATTAATAATTTCTTCAAATTTAGTTTTATCCCAGCCACAAACTTCTTTTTGTTTTTTTACACAAATGTTCTTGTGATAGATAATCAAGATTTCATTAGAATATTTAAGAAAAAAATTATTGGTTGTTTCAACCTTTATCTCAGATAATGGGTACTCAAATCGTTTAATGTTATTTTTACAGTCTTTGATCTCAACTATAAATATTTGCTCAATTATAGAAACAGAAAAGAGATAATTTCTGTTTGATAAAAGCGGGTATCCAAGGATTACAATAAACATTAAGACAAAAATAATAACAGACAAAGAGCCCAGACTATTATTAATAAATAAATATAAATATGCACCAATAAGAGCAAATATTCTTATATATAATCCTACTCCATAAAATATCCGTTGCCAATAAGTTTTATTGGATCCAATGATTTTTTTCCCCATAATTCTTTTTGTTTTTTATCTGTTTTACCCGTAAAGTTAATTATTTTAACAAAATAAAAATTGATTTTTATTTTGCACATTATTATCTGTACCATGCATATTGCCTGTTTCTTCAATTTTGCCCCTTCGCTAAACAGTAAGTTTAGAACTTTTGAATATATTGAATAATTAAAATGATTCCCCCAATAATAAATCCGATAAATATAATATAACCTTTTACATAGTTTGAAGATGCATCATTTTTAGTTTTCAAAGTTAAAACCAGAATTCCTATGCCAGACAAAAACATTATGATTCCAAATAATAAAAGTCCCATAAAAAACTTATTCATTTAATTTTTATCTAAATTCTCATTCCGCTTTTGTTCCTTTATTAGTAAATGATTTGATGGTAAAGTTGACGATACGTGAAGAACCATAAACAGGCCTTTCGGTCAAAGAGAAAGACATCCTGAGATTTGTTTCTTCAGAAATAGTATTTAAATATTCCTTTTCGTAAGTTGCCATAATATTACCTTGTGCATCGCGAATATAATAAGTTTTATTGCAATAACCGAAATGAGAAGTAGATATTTACAAAATTTACCAGTTTGGGTAATTCCTGGCGCATGAAATAACTCTCGAAAGCACAAAATTGGTTCCGGCTTACGAACTTATTGAGCGAATAAAAAAACAAGAAGCCGAACTAAGAAAAGAAGCCGTTAAAATTGCTAAGGAAGAAGGAGAAAAAACCGGACACAAAAAAGGCATTGCAGAGGGTGAAAAACAAAAAGCCATAGCGATGGCTAAACAAATGAAGCAAAATTACGAACCCATAGAAAAAATAATTTCATACACCGGACTTACTAAAACAGAGATTGAACGGCTGTAAATAAAACAGGATTTTAAAAGCTGTTGGAATGAGAAGTGTAGCGTAAAAAGTTAAAACCTTGCAATGTGAACCAGTGCAAGGTTTTAATATGGGTGGGCGGTGGTGTTAATAAGTTTTTGTTTTGATTTTCTGGCGATATTAGCACGGTACACTACCGTATTGTATAATATTACCACTTTTTAAATGTCCCGTCTCTATACAAAACAAATAGTAGTTTATCAAAACAAATACTAAAGTAGTATATTTTGTCAATGCTAGAAATGTCTTCATCACTAAAGACAAATTTAGATATTTCTTTTACTAATTCAATTCCTTCTATATCCAACAACTTAACCTTTTCCAATTTAAATTCTAACTCGCCCTTATTTAAAGGCGTGTAATAAGTATATTTATTTTGCCAATTACTAATTTTATCCCAAGTAGTGTTTGGAATGTTCAAATCACTTTCCAGAATAGGGGTATTGGTTTTATAATTTCTTAATGGATAAAAGAAATCGCCATCTAATATTAGTGTCATAAGCTTTAACTATTAAAGAGTGATTAATAAGCACCACTATGAAAAATACCTCCATCTGATCTTATAACAAGAGAATAAGTGGCAAATCGATTACCCGCGGTAGTAGAGTAACCTTTTATGGTGAAACTCCAAGCTTGTTTACTAGCGTCAAATCTCATAGACCCATTTCTAATTATTGTATTATTTGTTGTTTTTGGAAACTTAGCGTGACCTCCCTGATTCCAATACCCCTCTCCTCTTGTGTCAACAAAATATTCATTATTAATTAAATATTCTCTAACCCCAGTATATTTAGGGATATAATTAAAACCTTTTGGAGTTGGTAGGTCCGGTGCAGATGGAGCACTAACAAACTGAAATGCCAGAGCTGTGCCAGCAGCTAAACGATACATATTGTAATAATCAGCTCCATAAAAGTCTGCCCATTCTGCAGCACCTGTAGGTGCTGCATTACCAGCTGCTTCATTATATGCTAAAGACCAAGAAAGAACATCTGATTCCATATAAAAATATCTTCTTATTAAATCTTCCTCAGAATAGTTATATCCTGTATTTGAGTTATAGTCTTCAGGTAGCCCTCTCCAAAAGTTTATTTCCGACCACATGAGCTTTCCATCCGCATAGCCAGTATAACCTTTGTCATATTCTTTCCACTCTCCATCTATTCTGATATATTTAATCCCATTATCGGTAGTTGTAGCTCCATTTAAATAATCATCTGATGTCCCCAATTCATCACATTTCGGACAATCTCCATTAGGGTCAATCAAATAAATAGGATTATTATCCATACTTGTATAAGTAGATTGATTTTCCTGTACAACAGGGTCTGTTGACCACCATCTTGCTGTTCGCACATCTATTTCCCTGTTAGGTGTTGTATAAACGCTTCCTGTTTGCCCTGTAATTTCGTCGTCTTTCTCCATGCCATTAAATCCGAATCTATACTTATCACCAGGTTCAGGGTTATCAATTCCGCCATAACGTCCTGACATTTCCATACCGAACGGGAAATAATCCTTAGCGATGATTAAGTCAGGATTGTAAGAAGTAATAATA
>QKHS01000002.1 GCA_003249955.1 Bacteroidales bacterium
AGACATATAAACTAATGATGAAGTAGGTTCGTTATCATCGGCTAATGGCACATCAAATAGAATTCTAACAACAGCAAAGCTATTGTTAGTAGCATTTAAGTATGTGTTTGCATAAACAATTGCCACATCAAGTGGTACATAATAAGTCCCAGGGGTAGAGTTGTATGGTACTGAGTATGGATATGTCTGGCTTAAATCATTGCTGGTTATAATATAAGTCATATCTTGTGCATTAGAATTTATAGCAAATAACATTGCAGATAAAATAGTGACAAAAGATATGAGCTTTACTTGAGATGTTTTATTTTTCATAATTATTGCGGTAAAGTGTTTCTATTATATATTTTTTCTGACTCCTCGTTGTTATTATTTACAAGAAATACGGTTCCCCAATAAGTTTTAGGTATATCGGCTAGTAGATAAGTTTTTTCAAAAACGAGAGACCTTCCAACAATTTCATAAGAGCCTAATTCGCTACTAATTGCATAATAAGTTCCATTATTGTTTGTTATGTTAAACATTACAGAATCAAGATCGGTTTTATCTTCTTGACCTCCCAGATAAACATAAACTTTTTGAGTATTTGCTTTGTCTGTAAGTAACATCAAATATTCAAGTTTCACACTGTCTTTTTCTACAATAGTGTCTGATGAGTAATCAGTAAGAGATTTTAGCCTCAGGTTAAACTGGATAATATCAGCCTGAGCATTAGCCAACAATGCTATTGTCAGGATCATTACATTTATTAAAAATATTTTTTTCATAATACTATAATTTTTATTTTTTACGGACACTCTTCAATGTGTCTGATCATATTAACTTCACTGTTAGGGATTAATTTTATACATTTTTTACCGGTATGCGCTTTACCATAAATAAGCTCGAAAGTTTCCAGTGCATGTCTAAAGCTAAAATGATCATCAATACATTCATCATAGTAATGAGAATTAATTTCATAATCTTCAAAACCATCAAATCCGATTTCGTTGTATCTGGCATTATTTGCTTTAGACACCATTCTTGATTGTCCAAATCCAAACTGAGCGGAAGAGAATATATTTAAAGCGTTCATATTTTCGACCTCCATCCCTTGTTGCGAGTATTTGGATACCTCGTTTACCAATATCCATGGATCGTCAAAATCCGACTCCCAACCCTGGCTATCATAATTCCAGAATGGCGAGAAGTTTTCATATACCCCGTTATCTCTGATATTAGTATTATAATTATCATCAAACAGAGTTTCATTATATTCCCTTTGAGCTAGGTACACATACTCTCTGTATTTTCTCCAATTATTTTCTATACCTTTTACAAATGGATTTATGGGACTGATAAATGGAGTTTCGTCCATACAACCACAATACATTTCAGTATCATCCGTTAACTCCAGAGCCTGAGTACTAATAACGTCAAGATTGCCATTAAATACCATCGGAGAATTTTCAATAGGGTTATTTCTGCATACGATACTTCCTACAGAGACATTCTGTATGTTTTTACGACCGGACCGCAGTACTTTAACATTATAGTCCCCATCTTCTATTGCATTCCCGTTTCTATCAATAAAAGAGTAGGAAGAGCCATTATAGTACACCCAATATTTGTTTGAGCCGATCATTACTTCATCACCATGAATAAACATATCCGAATATTCAGACGAGCTGCCATTAGCAATTGTAACACCTGCAACAAACCCGATATTTTTATATGCTTGTCCCATTCCATCATAAACCCAATGAGCTGGATAATTAAAAGTATAATACTCATCCAGGAACTCATTTCTTGTTTTTGTCAATAAAACTTCTCCCGTTTCGGAGTCGTAAGCCAGGTTGTTGGTACAAACAATAGCCCCATCCTGATAAGTCTCTGTTCTGTCAAGCAAAGCATATCGGTTTACAACTTTTGTGGTAACAACTGATCTGAACCTAACATCTTCTGAATTAGCTATAGGTAAAATCACCGGAATTGCAATCGGGAAAATAGCTGCAAGAAAAGCGTCCAGATTTGCCTGGACTCCGACTCCATTGGAATGACTTGCGTTTTCCCTCATATCGACCACATACTCATAATCCAATCCTATTGTTACTTCATTTTCAACAGTATTGTCATTATTTATTATCGTTGCTTTATTTGAAATTTGATGATTTTCTGTTTTGTAAACAGATTTTATTCCGTTAACCAACACACCTGCCGAGTTATAATTCATAGTACTTTTCGCCTTCCCATGCATATCATTTAATTCAACAACATACCCCTGACTTGCAGTCATATTGTCGTGAATGAAAGGGAAAACAATATTAAGCAGAGGATTAGATCGGTCTCTGAGTGACTCTAGCTCTGTTTTATCTGTTAAAGTCGGGAAATCGTATGCTGTATAAAACTCATGTACTACACTTCCGGAGTTGCTTATTGAGTTATGTTCCGGAATATAATCAGTAACTGTAACTTTTCTGTATCCGACACTTGGAGCCGGGAAGAAGGATTCTCCAAAAGGTTCCTCTTTATAGTAGTCCATATTTGGAGCCAGCAAAAATTCTTCCTGATAAAATACAGGTTGACGGAAAGGATTCTCGTCATTACCAATACCAGGTTCGTAAGATGCTACTCCGGAACTTATATTCCGGCCTCCATGTCTTATTGTATAGTCATACTCCTGTCCGTAATATGCCGAGGTCTCAGAAGATTCAAAGTTTTCCCATTCATCACTAATCCTGATTCTCTTAACTCTGCATCCTCCACCTTTTTTGTTCCCAATAGGATTATAAAGTCTTACATAAGACTGATAAGCACTATATTTTTTGCTTTGTCCTTCTGCCAGCATTTCCCGGTTTGTTCCTCCAATAAATTGAATAATACCTGTAACAGATGATACAAGAGCCTGTACAACGCCAGTAACTGCATCTGTTGACGGATCTGGCAGGTTATATGCAACTCTCGGGGCATAAATTAAAGTAAAATTTAATGCTGCTTGTACAATTGGACTCATATTAAACGAAATATTGTCTTTTGATGGCACTTCCGAAAGAGCTATGTAAGCGACATCTCCGCTTGGCGAAATACTCGATGAGCCATAATCTATTTTTGCATAGCCCGGAACATATTCATAGTTTTCACCATGGTTTCCAATATCAATAAGGAACTTAAAATAAAGATATTCCATAACATTGCCTTTTTCATCCCTTAATAAGTCATAAAGGCTAAAATCACCGATATAATCAGGAGGGATATTAACTGCAATAATGTTTTTATAAGAAGATGATGACAACCCTGTTCCAGAGTATAAATTTGTCGTATCCAGAGAAGCTTCGTCAGATTCTTTTACCCCTTTTATCGTAAACATTTGCATTGCTTTCTTGTCCTGAACAAATGCATAATCATCAGATTCGTAATCAACCTTGATTTTACCACCTGAAGGTAACTCTATGGTAGTGAGATTCCAGGAAGTAGCATAAATATCTGCATCATATCTTGTCTCCTCTCCATTATAATTTTGTGTTTTTTGAGTGGTGTATGGAAACGTTGCATTGGGCCATGTTGCAGAATTTTTCTGATAGTTTCCCCATCTGTCATATCCTTTGATGTCGTACGAAGGATTGATGATCTGATTTGACAAATAGTCTGAACCATCTGTTTTTCGGAATTCACCATACGAAAATTCATATTTATTCATACTTCCCTTTTTAGATCTTCCATACGTAAAGTATATAGATTTGAGGGTCAACTTCATTTGACCAGGAGCCGTAGAGTTTTCTGTTCCGGGACAAAGGCTGTAATCATAATCGAAATGTATAGTTTTTATAGAAACCGGTGTTGTTTGATTTGAAGCACAATTAATATAATCATTTAATGAATACAATACAATGCTATCTAATTTATACATTGAAGCATTACCATCTGAATCTTTAGCGTCACTTCTTAGTGATGTATGGAAAACAGCTATTTGTGTTTTTGTTTCAATAGAGTGCAAATAATACAATTCTTTTTCGCCTTCTATGTAACTGGCTCTGTCGTCAAGAATATCACCTCTGAGACCTTCATTGTAGTTCGCTTCGTCAGAAGCGTAAGGTATTCTCCAGTCATAGCTGTTTACTCTTGAGTAGTTAAGCTTTACATAAGTGCCCATGTCTTTTGGTGATGGACCGTTGTCATCTACATCAATGTAGTCAGAGGAAAGAATATCTGTCAATAAATAAGAGTGAGCATATCCTGGCGTAATATCTTTACTGTAAAACTCATCAATTCCGTTATTGTTTTTTATTTTATCGTCATTGCCGGAGGAGAAAGTTGTTTTTCCATTTATTGTTTCATCAATCTGACCTGTTCCAAAAACATGGTGTCCATCAATAGCAAAAGTAACATCTTTTTGTGATTTATTATATGCAGGGATACCATAGACGTATCTGGTTCCATCGTTTCTGGTTACAGATATCTCAGAAATATGATGATCTTTTCTTACTCCTTCATTTCTGGGCTCCTCAGAATGTTGAAAATGCCAAATATCATTATCTTCAGACCCGCAGTAATAATTAAAATTATTTGGAATAAATACATTTATTGTTTTACTAATTCCAAAAGACATGGCCTCTTCAGTCGTTAAGTATGATATGACTTCGTTTCTTTTTGCGCGTGTAGTCCGGAAATTATTATTCCCAATATCAATCATACTGCCATTATTTAATTCCAGTTTGTTATAGGCGTATCCGTTTGCATCAATTTTAACTCTAACTGGATTGTTAGCTCCAATAGAATTGTAAAGATTTACATCTTCATCATATGTTTTCTCACCAGCTTGTTTGAAATACACATTTTCATAGTCATCAGAAGCTCCATCTGGGGTCTTGAAAGAATATGCATTTAATATCGCGTTACTTCCGGATGTCCATGCTCCGGATGTTGAATTTGAACTGTTAGTGGCACAATTACCACCTACTCTGAATGCAACTCCTGCACCAACTTCGAGCATTGGTAACTCGATGTCTGCGGAACTACTGCTATTTGATCTGTCCGAAACTAATCCAAAACTGCCTCGAAAAGGTCGATACATTCCACCTATTCCTTGTCCTGAGACAGAATATGTGTCGTAAGTAAGATTTGTAAGAGGTAAAGAAGGAGTATATTCGTTAAAATTGCCATCTTTTTCTCTGTTAAAATCCAATAAAGGGTTATCTGTTCTAAGAGGCTCATCCAAATATAAATAGCCATAAGCTTTTACAGTTTCTGATGTCTTTGCTAATGACTGTGAAGAATAATATCCTGTTACTTCTGCAGCAGGATGCCCTCCAAAAATTTCGTATCCTAATGTAGCTTTAAATGTTGCACTGGTATTTACCATGGGAAATTGAATTTGAGGAGTGTATGTAGGGGTGGCAAAACTTATTGACGCTCCTCCGTTAGATTTTCCATTAAATTTTGTTTCCATTGAGGTTGTGACCATGCCGCCATCATATTTTGTTACTTTGATTTCTTTAGTGGTAGTTTCAACTCCTGCAGATAATGATGTGGATACAAGTCCTGCTCTGTTATTAAATCCTAAACCTGCCTTTAATGAGAGATCTACTGTTTTAAACAAACTGTTTTTTACCCGTGAATCAAAGGAAACATTCGGATTTAACCCAACACCGCTTGTCCCTGCTGAAAACCCGAGTCCTGCTGTTAATGAGCCTTTATTTCCTTCAAATGATTTTCCTAAACTAAAGTTGAAATTCATTCCAATACCACGATAATTATTATAATTTATACCAAAAGATTGGAATATTGTGTTAGGAAGTTGTACCCCTAAATATTCTGCTGCAGGACCCGCTTCAATGCCATAAGTCCGATTTGGTTTGATGTAAAATTCTTTTTCTATTTTATCTCCGTTAAAGTCATCCGGGATACCACGCATGCCTCTGTTTATTACTCCAGGATTAATATTCCAACCTAATCCTACCCAGGAAGCTTCCTGATCAGATGCAATTCCAGAATGATAACTAATGTTTATTGGATAACCTCCTACATCAAGCAATGGAATATTGTATGTAAAATCACCTGAAAACAGGTCTACCATTTCTGTTGTTCCTATAGGCTCAAAACTTTGTACTTCCGGCTGACTTGGTCCTCCTCCTAAAGCGAATGCCGAGAGTGGATATAAAAAATCTGTCAACATGCAAAGCGACAGAAAAACTGCTAAAACCTTTGCTAATTTACTTTTTCTAATTCTTCTTAACATATTGCTAATATTTTAAATTTGGAATACATTCTAAATCTGGCTTATTATACTTAAATTTTATAATTCCGTTTCCCCATAAATAATCTTCATACACTAATATTAAATCTTCTTTTGATAATAAAAGTTTTTCATAATCCATTTCAAAACTTAATATTATTATATTGTATGGCCTCAAATCATATTCTTGTATAAAGTGTGCATTTGTACAGAATACAGTATCTTTGTTATGTATTAATCTAAAATCTTCCTGAATATTAAAAGAACAATATTGTAATCTGTTGCTAAATTCTTCGTTACTAACAACATTATATTTTAAAGGAGAAGTGGCATTGTCATTGCAACTAATTTTAAAGATAAAATTTACAAATGGAGAATATACTTTTTTTAAAGAATCAATTTGAGCTTTTTCTAAAACATTCTTCTCAATATCTTTTGCAATGTTGAATTCATAAGGAATAAGTCTTACTGAATAAATATAAGGCTCAAGTTTTTGTTCTTTAATTAAATATTCATTTTCGTTAACCCATGATATATACTCAGCAGGAGTTAATGATTTTTGCTTATTACAAGACACTATGAAAAATAAAACAACAATTAATATGTATAATATTCTATTCTCCATCATATTTGTTATTTATGTAAAATAAAAGATCTTCGGTGATATTTAAGCTTTCTTCTGCATACATAATACTACCGGCATCAGTGGCGCCAAATATTATTTTAATATTATTTTCTTCTCCATATTCATAAACATAATTATTTATCCTATCGATAATTAATTTATTGTATTTGTTCTGTAGTTCATAGTTTTCTTGATTGAATTGCTCCATTTTATTCTGGATTTCCAGTTCGTATTTTCTATATTGTTCTACATCTTCATCTGTGATTTCTGTTGTTTGCAATGCAAATGCATTTAACCTGACTTTCAATTCTTTAATCGTGTCTTCATGCTCTAATACTATCTTCTTATATTTTTCTTCTAATTCCTGAGCATAATTAAAATTACTTATGAGTTCAGATGTATTTACATAAAATACTTTTTTTTGATTAAAATGGGTTAGTAGTAAAAACCCATTAGAAGCTAATAATAGTCCTATTACTATTAAAATAGTTATATTTATTTTATTTGATTTAGTCATTGCAATCCAATGTGTTATTTGGGTCAACTTTAAATTTTAAATAGCGTTTTTCATTTTTGGAATTTGTAACCTCAAGCACATAAATAGCGTTGCTGGCTAATCCATCTGTAGATAAAATGAATCTGTTATCCCCATACTTAACAATATCTGTTTCTAATGACGGGCCAGATGTAGGATATCCCTGATAGTAACAAACACTATAAGTTAAGTGAGTATCGTCTCCGGCTAAATAATATTCTTCATCATATTTAAATCTAATTTTACCATTTAAACTTCTTGCATATCCACCATCTAATGTTTTATTTAAAACATGATAAGAACATTTTTCAGTATAACAAAACGATGAAATTGATTCATCTACAGATGACCCCGCTGTGAGTATAGATACAACCGGAGAATACATATCGCTTGTTGTTGTAAGATCAAATGCGCCAATCTCACCAATACTATACAATTCCTTAAATGTATAAGATATCGCATCGCCATATATCTCAAAACCAATATCAAGATCTACTCCATAAACCAAGAATGGATTTCCAATAACTACTCCATCATATAAATTTAAAATAAATTTTGCAGATGGCCAATACGCAGTGTAATTATCATTTTTTATTACAATCATCCCATATCCATGACTTAAATTTGTAACTGTTCCATTCATTAACAATCCAATATACTTTACATCGAATGATCCCAAAAGTTTCATTTTATGCATTGTGAACAAATCTTCTGGTTCATTACATAAAGTTTCATTTAACGATTTTGCATAATTGTTTGTCTCCCCGGAGCTGTTTGTTAACTTGTTTACACTCTCCAACTCAAGATTAGAAATGTTCCATGTTATATAATTCCCAACAACTACTACTCGTTTAGCTTGATATGGGTGGTTGCCAATAACAGTATTTCCATTTACTGTAACATAATAATAACCTGGAGCAAGATTCGACACTGTTGATTCGGTTATTATTCCATTGTTATTAAAGCCATTGGTGCTAGCCCATGTATAAGTTAAATTATTAAGAAGGTGTGTTCCTACAGAAATACTACTGTTATTCGGGATGTTACAAAACGAATTTTCAGTATTAATATAAACCCTTGGACATAAAGAAAGAACAAGATCATCAGCAATTAATCCGAGTGAGACCATGTTTACAGCCGGAGCCAGAGAAGATTTAGGCTCCATTTGCTCGGTGTGTACCAGAAAGTTCTTAACATAATATTCTACACATGAATTGTGAGCAATAATTTTTATTTCATCTCCTTTATAAATCTGAAAATCAGTTATTATTGTATCCCCGTCACTGATTATGTTGATTAGCCCATTATCTATATAGAGTCCATGTCCAAAAATGGCGGTATCATTTATGCTGTCTGTGCTTGTCAAAAAACCAAAGGTGGCAGAAAGGTTGTCCTGCCCGATGTTAAAAGATATTTTATCATTGTGGTCAACATTAAATACCCCGTCAATTATCGTGAAGATGGTATCATTTGTTGTTGAGTCTTTGGTTAAATCATTATTTACAAATTCAAACCCGTTAGTATCACTAAAACTTATTTCTGTATTAATAATTGCAGTATAAAAAGCAGTATCTCCTAAAGCGTCTATTATTCTACAGGTATAACTACCTGGCTCTAAGTTGTTTAAGAATCTTCCCCTGAATGCGTTAAGGTAATAATTGTGTACCCTGGTGTAATCAATATTTACAGAATCTAATTCCGGTATGTTTTGCAATGCTGTTTTAAAATTCACACTATCAGGGAATTCCAAATCTGGAAACCATTGGTAACTGTATGGAGATTTCCCGCCACTTGGTGTAAGAGTTACTGATCCCAGTGGATTACTGTCACTAATGTTGATCGAACTAGATTGAACTACTAAATCTGCTACCTCTACATAAAAAATCATAGTGTCTGAGCAACCATACAAGTCGTTAAAAGTAATAGTAGTTGTCCCCGGTAGTTGTGGAGTTATAAGTCCAGTGCTGCTTATTGTTGCAATGCTGGTATTTGATGATACCCATGGAGTGGTCGTTGCCGGAGTGCTGGTACTTCCTAATTGTACGGTTTGTCCTATAATTCCAAGTGTATCTCCCGTGATATGAGTGTTTTCGCAACAATAAATTCCCGAGTTTATTCTAATTGTGTAATCACAGGTTGAGCAATCAAGACCATCAACCATAACATAATATGTGTCGCCGGGAATTAATCCGCCTACAGAATAAAGATCATTGCCTTCGTCAATACCTGGAATTATCAAACTGTTATCGGTAATTTTTGTAAATCCGGAACAGTCTGACCCGTGATAAATAGCTAATTGAATACCTCCTTCTGAAGCTGTACCACATTGTGGTGTAGAACAGTTTGATACTCCAGTGATCAATAATATGCTTGTTGATGATGCTACAAATTTTAAAAATGCATTATTATCTAATGTCCCGCCAGGAAATGTGGTTGAATTTATTATGCCTCCCAATGTATTGGGGTTGTAAAAACTGGATGTACTACCTTCATAAGTCTCGCCGGCACACATCCTGGGAGCTAATTCGCAGTTTTGAGCAGGAACTTCGTTCTCTTCTTCTGTGCAAGTTATTGCAGATGCCCAACCTGATTTAACAGTAGTGCTGTTAGAATAGAATTTCAATGTTAGGCACGTTCCAGAAGAAATTACAACAGGGAGCCTATTTGAGTCACTTAACTGACCTGCAAAATGATACATCTGCGGGGCGTAAATATCTGCCCCGTCATAGATATCAAGATAGTCATAAATAATTTCATTCCTGCCTATAAGGCCATTAGTCTCTGTATCAAATCCTGAAAAATCAACCTTTAATTTTTGACTTGATGCAGAACAGTAGGTAACTGTTGAGTTTTGCGAATTCCCATATGCAGATGAAGGACCTCCTGTGTCATAAAATCCCACATCGCAGACATTATAAGTGCCGGTTTTCATATAGTAATCAACACCAACTTCAACAGGCGTAGAATAAGCCGTACTGTCTGTTACTGCACAATTAACCTTGCACCTGTAATATGTTTTGTCGTAGATAGTACTTATTGTGTATGTCTTTGTAGTTGATCCTGTACCTCCTGTTGCATTAAGATAATTATTATTTGGTTCACTCGATCTTTGCCATTGGTATTCAAGCCCGGAAAGAAAAGAATAATCGTGAATGCTAACTATCGGTACTGTTACTTTTAGGCCAGTGTTAACATATGTTGGCAATGACGAACTTGCTGTTCCCCCATAAACAGAATCTGAACATTCTATACTGGGAACAATGTTAAATCTTATGTTTGGACGCTGTGTAGTGGCTGTTAGTGACGCCTTGGATGTCCATTCAAATGTACTACTTACATATCTTCTTGCTATAGTGGGAGATGAGCTGGTATAGCAATAATATGGCTTGTTTGTCGTCTCAGGAGCCTGGTATCCTTTAACTATTAATACCTGAAGGTTATCTGAATTGTTATAACTAAATGCAGTATTTAAATTGATTTCTACCCATCCCGAAGAAGCGGTATTAGGGTAAGTGCCTGAATACACCTGAGTATATCCGATTGTACTGGTAGCTCCTGTAGAAAGTGTCGTTGCAGTGGTATGTTTCATATATATGGTAACATTCTCAATTGTTATAGCGGTACTTCCGGATGCCTTATAAAACGCTAACTTGTCAATATAACCTGTGTACCCTATTTCGCTCTGAAAATAAATCATTTCTGCTGCGCTATATGAATAATAACGGCTAATCGGCAATAAATAAGTACTGGTTGTCCCCGTACCTATAATGACAGTCTCTTGTGCAAATGCAATTGTAGAAAAAATGGTAAACAGAACTATGGTTAATAATTTAAGTTTGTTCATAGCGTGTACAATTAAATAATAATGCTCTTTGTAATCGTGTGATAAATGTGTAACAAATGTAACGTTATTTTGTAAATATTCAAATATTTTATAAAATAAAAATAAAAAATTATATATTATACATTTATTTATCTTAGAGGTATTTTTTAAATATTTGATATCCAGATAATTATCCGTTCAAACATATTGCCATATTTATATAATTGATGTTTGATATTAGTATTATATTCATTTATTATTACGATTTTAAATTTTTAAACACAGAGAATTTGAACATTTAACAACAAATAACTTTAAAAAAATGTTAATTAGTAAAGTTGATAGGGATTGTTTGTTAACTTTGTGACTTAAAAATTGAATATTATGCGATTAAAAGGATTGGTATTGCCGCTGATTGGACTATTATTTCTGTCTGTTAATATTTTTGCTCAGGATGTAAATGCTGAGACAAGAAAATTCAATAAAATGCTTTCGCTTATTGATGCAATGTATGTTGACTCTGTAGATATGGACGGGTTGGTAGAGACTGCTATAGTAAGTATGCTTAAAGAAATGGACCCGCACTCTGTTTATATAAGTGCCGAGGAAATAGAAAAAATGAAGGAACCTCTCGAAGGAAGCTTTGAAGGTATTGGCGTTCAGTTTCGCATAATGGAAGATACATTGCTGGTAGTTGGCGTTATCAGTGGTGGTCCGTCGGAAAAAGTAGGGATTCATAATGGGGACAGAATTATTGTTGTAGATGATGAAAATATTGCAGGTGTGGGAATCGACAATAATGGTGTTGCAAAAAGATTAAGAGGGAAAAAAGGTACTGTTGTAAAAGTTGAGGTTTTGAGAAGAAGCGAAAAGCAGCCACTTGTTTTTAATATTACAAGAGATAAAATTCCGATTTACAGCGTAGATGCCAGTTATATTACTGATGATAATACAGGTTATATAAAACTCAATAAATTTGCCAGAACAACCAAGGAAGAACTGGATTCTGTATTTACAACATTTGTAAAAGCCGGGGTAAAAGATATTATTCTGGATTTAACCGGAAATACAGGAGGATATCTTGATAAAGCTGTTAGCCTTTGTGATGAATTCCTGCAAAAAGATAAGCTTATTGTTTATACCGAAGGCGTAAGAATGCCACGCTCTGACTACAAATCAACAAAAGACGGACGTTTCTACAGAGGTAAACTTATCGTTTTGGTTGATGAAGGATCTGCATCTGCCAGCGAGATTGTTTCCGGAGCATTACAGGATTGGGACAGAGCTGTTATTGTCGGACGCCGCACTTTCGGTAAAGGACTGGTACAAAGAGAAATGCCGCTTACTGATGGTTCTGCAGTACGCCTAACAATTGCACGTTATTATACTCCTACCGGCAGACTTATTCAAAAACCTTATGTGGAAGGTTATGACGAGTATGCAGATGATATGACAAACAGATATCTGCATGGAGAATTTATGCATAAAGACAGTATCGTTTTTGCAGACTCACTTAAATATGAAACTCTGGTTTACAAAAAGACAGTTTATGGTGGCGGAGGTATTATGCCTGATGATTTTATTCCTGTTGATACAACCTTAAGATCAGATTTTCATCTCGAACTTTTACGCAAAGGAGTATTGTTTACATTCGTTTCAAAATATGTTGACCAGCACAGGGCAGAGTTAAATGAAAAATATCCTGATATAGAAACATTTAAACGTGATTTCGAAGTGAATCAGGAAGTACTTGACATGCTTACTACAGAGGCTAAAGAGCAAAAGATTAATGTTGACTCATTAACGCCGGCAACTGAGGCTCAGAATACATATCTTAAAGTGCATTTAAAATCACTTATTGCAGGTGATATCTGGAGAAATAATGAATTCTGGTTTATTTTTAACGATATTAACCCGTTTTTCCTTCGTGCTCAGGAAATCATTAACGACGACAAACTTTACGATTCATTGCTGAAGGGAAAATAATGGAATTAATAATTGGCTGGCTGCAGCAAAACTGGTTTGAAACTACTGCTGCTGCTTTGGGGTTGATAGGTATTTACCTGCAGATAAAGCAAAATCCGTGGTATTGGTTTACTGCCATATTGATGGTATTGATGTATATCGTAGTATTTTATCAGTCAAAGTTTTATGCCGATATGTCATTTCAGTTTTATTATCTTGCAATAAGCATATATGGTTGGTTGTTCTGGTTGTCGGGAAAAGAGAATAATACTGAAAAGACTGTAAATACTTCAAGACTGACTATTAAGAGTTGGGTGTTATCATTACTGGCATCGTTTATCCTTTTTATTATTATTTATAACATTCTTGGAAAATATACAGATTCGGATGTAGTTGCAGGAGATGCATTTACAACAGCCCTCAGTTTTGTGGCAACCTTGCTTCTTGCACGTAAGATTCTCGAAAACTGGCTTTTCTGGATAGTCGTGGATTTGGTTTCAACCGGGCTATATATTTACAAAGGACTTTACCCAACTGCAATATTGTTTTTTGTTCTCACAGTACTGGCTTTTGTGGGCTATTATCAATGGAAAAGAACTTTAATAAATGAAAATGAGTGAAACAATAAAAATAGTGCTAACGGGTCCTGAATCTGTAGGGAAATCTACATTAACCAAACAACTGGCAGATTATTTTAAGGTGCCATATGTTTCTGAAATAGCCCGCGAATACATTTCAAATCTTAAGCGGCCATATAATATTGATGATGTTGTTGAAATAGCAGGATTACAGATTGCTGCCGAAAAAGAAGCCCTTAGTAGTAGCCCGCGAATTGTTTTTTTTGATACAGACCTGATAATTACAAAAATATGGTTGTTGCATGTTTACGGACAATGCCCGTCATGGATTGATGAAGAACTGAGACAAAATCCGGCTTATTTTCATTTGCTTTGTTATTACGATTTACCATGGGAACCTGATCCTGTTCGTGAGAATCCCGATATAAGGTCTTTGTTGTACGATAAATACGAAGCAGAAATAAATAATTACGGACTAAAATACGGCGTTGTTAAAGGGCTTGACAATAACAGATTTTTAAATGCAATAGCTCTTCTGAGGGAAAATCATATAATCTGATTATGGCCGTGACATGCTTTTTTCATTTCGGAAAAAAGTATATATTTGACTAAAATTTCGCCACCATGAATATTTTAGGGTTATCATGTTACTATCACGATTCGGCAGCTTGTCTTATCAAAGACGGAAAGTTGGTTGCAGCAGTTCAGGAAGAAAGATTTAACCGTGTAAAAAATTCATCAGATTTTCCGATAAATGCGATAAATTTTTGTATTCAGCAAGGTAATATAGGGTTTGACCAGATTGATTATGTAGCATTTTACGAAAAGCCATTTCTTAAATTCAGTCGTGTTATACAGGATATTGTTTCAAAATTTCCGTCATCATATGGTTCGTTCATACGTAATACCCCGCAATGGTTGCAGGACAGGCTTATACTTCCGGCAGTCCTGAAGCGCGAAATAGCATATAAAGGAAAAGTTTTGTTTATTCCGCACCATCATGCACATGCCGCCAGTACCTTTTTTGTATCTCCGTTTAAAGAGGCGGCAATTCTTATTAATGACGGGGTAGGAGAATTTGCTGCTTCAAGTTACGGATTCGGGAAAGACAATAATATTGAGCTTGTTAACCAGATAAATTATCCCGATTCGCTGGGATTACTTTATACATGCATAACAACATTTCTGGGTTTTAAGGCAAACAGCGGAGAAGGTACAACAATGGCACTGGCAAGTTTTGGACAACCTTCATATATTGAAGAGTTTCGTAAAATTATTAATGTAGCCGAAGATGGTAGTTATAAAATAAATCAAAAATATTTTTCGCTTAACAAAAGAAAAAGAATGTATTCTGGTGAGATGATCAGGCTTCTTGGAGAACCCCGTAAATACGGAACGGATTATACTCAGCGACATAAAGATATTGCAGCAACATTGCAGTATGTTATAGAAGATTGCCTTGTTAAACAGGCCGGATTTGTTCATAAAACATATGGAAGTGATAATCTTTGTCTTGCAGGAGGAGTATTTCTTAATTGTGTTGCTAATCAGAAAATTCTTGAACAAACGCCGGTAAAAAACATATTTATTCAACCTGGAGCCGGAGATGCCGGTGCTGCAATCGGAGCGGCTTTTTATGCATATAATGCCATTCTTGGTAACCAAAGAACGTTTGTGATGACAAATGCATACCTGGGGCCGGAATCACAAAATAAAGATATTGAAATTGCCTTAAAAGCCAACGGGCTGAAATTACAAAAACTTGAATATGACGAACTTTTGGAGGTTGTAACCGGACGCATTATTGCAAAGAAAACAGTAGGCTGGTTTCAGGGACGGCTGGAGTTTGGGCCGAGGGCTTTAGGAAACCGCTCTATTCTTGCCAGCGCGCAGGATACCGAGATGGTAGAAATTCTTAATAGCCGCATTAAACATCGGGAATGGTTTCGCCCTTTTGCCCCGATAGTAAAAAAGGAAAAAGCAGGAGAGTATTTTAAAATGCTGAACGATTCTCCGTTTATGTTACTTGCCCCTGAAGTGCTTGAAGAAAAAAAATCTGTAATACCGGCTGTTACACACATTGATGGCACAGCAAGAACACAGTCTGTAGATAAAGAGTTTAACCCTCTTTTGTGGCAATTACTTGATGTCCACGAAAAGAAAACAGGAATTCCGGTAATAATTAATACGTCATTTAACCTGCAGGCAGAGCCTATAGTTTGTACTCCCGAAGAGGCAATAAATGATTACTTAAAGTCTGATATGGATTGTCTTGCTTTAGGAAACTATTTTGTTGAAAAAGCCAATGACTAGGCAAAATAAAATATTGCTTTTATCTGTTTTACTTTTGCTTATTAGTGCAGGAACAGTTCTTTTTATGTCCGTAAAAACTGCCCGTGTTCCTTTTATTTCAACAACAGGATTTTACATCCATGGAATTGATTCCGATGACCCTGAACTTATATCTTCGTGGGGACAATATAAAAACAGTGATGAACATTTGTATATACATTGTTTCCAGCAATACCGTAGTACCGAAGATTATATTTACGATTACTGGCGCAGAGACATGTTTTTTTATTTTAAAGCAGACCGTGTTTTTCTGGAAATGCCGGACAGCATATGGGCAAAGGTAGATTTTGTCTGGTTTAAAACCGGCAATAAGGTTTTGAAATATGACAAAACCAATATGGAGAATGAATGGGAAACCGAAAGGAGTCCAGGGAAAATTATGTTTGTTTCAGGGCAAAATCAGATATCAGGGAATACAATCTATGACGGATTTAAAAGTTTCTGGAATTCTTCAGCGGAGTTGGGAATCAACAATAAGTTTCCGGTAAGCATTCTGTTTGTTCTCTTATTGGGTATGATAATTTATAGCCTTTCAGAAAAAATAAAATATGTGCTGAATTTAATTCTGAAAAAACTAAGGTCATATGTAAATAAACATAAAAATTTCTTTTCAGGAGTGTTTTCTGTGTTTGCCGGTTTGATTACGGTTTTTATTTTTCTGGAAATCAGTCTTAGAATAATAGGCTATTTTCACGAAAAGCAGAATATTAATAAAAATTACAGTATTGCAAAAGATGCAGACAAATTAATTGTATGCCTGGGCGATAGCTTTACCGAAGGTTTTGGTTCCGGCTTTGGAAATGACTACCCGGCAGTATTGAACAGAATGGTAAAAGAGGAATTTGGTCAGGATTATCAGGTTGTAAACTTTGGGCAGTCAGGCAAAAATACTACTCAGATTAAAGATGAATTTCTAAATTATCTTGAAATAAAGACCCCTGAGGTGGTGGTTTTAATGGCCGGATCTGCAAACTATTGGAACTATTACGGCTTCGAAAACAAAACAGGATTTATTTATAATATCAGAACGTTTAAACTTATAAAACTTCTTTGGAACCAGATTTTCTCGGAGAAAGCAGAAAAGAGAATACATGGTAATACTGATTACTTTTCGGAAGCAGAATATCTGGAAAACAGAAATGAATTTCAACAATCAGATATGATTAAAACTTTAAATTCCCATCCTGCAGATTCGTTGGAAAAATTTACTGACAGAGATTTAATTTATTATTCGATATTGACAAATACTACTCAGGACTTTACCACTGATTTCAGAAATTCACAGGATTCAGATTTGCAACAATTATTGATTATCCATGATTTATATAAAGGTGTCCCGGTTGATTTTAATTTATTATCTTCGGGTTATTACAAGGCTTTGTATTTCTATTTGTGTTCAACAAAAAAGGATAGCTTTCATAAGAAAAGATACCTGTTTATGGCATTAAGAGAGTATCCGTACCTTGAAGATGCATATTATGGTCTGGTTGCAGGATCGAACAGTTTCTTACCTTTGTTAAAATCTGATTACAGCGAAAACAGAGTGTGTATTGCTGATACGGTTACTTATTATAAAATCAAATTCGGATTTGTCCAGCCGGGAGTTAAAACAGGTAAAGTATTTATTAATGAAAGCACAGATCTTGACATTGAAAAAAGTAAAATTAACAGGTGGGTAGAGGATGATCTGGAAGAAATTATTGTAGCTTGCAGGAAAAAAGGTGTGCAGCTTATAATTATGACTTATCCGTATAAATATAAAAATCCTTTGTATGCTCCGGTTAATGATGTCCTTTACGGACTTGGCAAAAGATACAATATTCCTGAAGTAGATAATTTTTCTGCATTTGATAAGATTACAGAGGACAGGGATTCTTATTTTGTGGCAGACGGACATTGCAGTGATAAAGGATACAGGTATATTGCAGAACAAATTTTTGAAGTAATTAAATCCGAAAAAATGTTGAAAGACACAGATGCTGAATAAGGTTTATAACATATTACCCGGCTTTGTACAGAATCTGGCTATTGAAATACACCGGGATTTAAGACTGTTTGCATATGAATTTTTAAAAGCTGAAAAATCAGCAAAATGCAGCGGGATAAGCAAAAATGTTCTTGAAGGGTTTAACAGATCAAGAAGATACGGGCCTTTAAAGCATGTTTGTTATGCTCCTTACACAAGCATGTTCTTTTCGCGTTCCGGCCTGGTTTCCCCCTGCTATGCAAGTTATAATTCAGAGTCTTCACATATGTCTCAACACAGTATCAGGGAAATATGGTTTAACGGATCGTTTCGCAAAATACGGGAAGAACATTCAACATGTAATCTGTCATCAACCTGTAAGTTTTGTAAAGACATAATGGAATCTGGTTCTTACGGCAGTTTGCTTATAAACAAATATGAGCATTATGCTTTTTCAAAATCAGAATATCCTGTGATAATGGAATTTGAGTTGTCTAATACCTGCAATCTTTCCTGCATAATGTGTGATTCAAACCTTTCGTCAGGAATAGCCGGGGCTGATTGTGCCGGCACCTCAGGAAATCAGCATTACAAATCCAGGTTTTTTGACGAACTGCGTGAATTTATCCCGTATTTGCAGTTGGCAGAATTTACAGGTGGAGATCCTTTTATGATAGAAGAATATTACAAAATCTGGGAAATGATTTCTGTATTGAACCCGGCATGTAATATTCTTGTTACAACAAATGCAAACACTATGAATCCCCGTGTGGAGCGATTTATGGATTCGCATAAAAAAATCAGTTTTAATATTTCTATAGATTCTTTACAAAAAGAAAATTACGAAAAAATAAGGAGAAACGGCAACTTTGAGTTTGCCTTGAATAATATTGAAAAATTTCTGAATTATAGCCGTAAAAACAAAACTCAGGTTAATATTCTGGTTTGCCCTATGACTGTTAACCGGAATGAGTTTGCTGATTTTGTAAATTTTGCAAATGAAAAACAAATTTGTGTTTATTTCCATACTGTTATAAAACCCAAAAACCTGTCTTTAAAGTATTTTGATAAAAATGAGCTTGGGAAACTGATTGCAGATATGGAAAAACAAAAATTTCCGGCACGTACAAAAAACGAAAAAATAAACAGCAGGAATTTTTCAAACCTTATAGAATTGCTTAAAACATGGTATGATGATAAGGATTCAGAACCTGAAGCAATAGAGTCTCAAAAGCCTGAAATAAGTACTGAAGAGGCAGAAAAAATACTGCGTGATAAAGTTTTGACACATTCCCCGCATTTGGCGGATAAATTTGATGAGCTGCTTTCCGGAATTTGTGATTTTGAAAATGCTGATTATGTTAAGATGAGACTTTTTAATGTGAAGGATGATGAGTTTTTTGAGTATCTTGCGGATAAAAGTATCTCAGATCTCATTGAAATTTGCAGAGGCTTAAAAAAATAACAGGAGTGATAAAACATAAGATTTCAGATATTGTCGCTACATTTTCAGGGTTTGTGAAAAAATCACGAAATAAAATACGTTACCGTAACCTGTCAGACCTTATAAATCCGGCATTTGGCAATAAAGACAAACTGCTGGCTTATAACAAAAGCCGTGTAACAGGACCTGAACCTTGTGTGTGTCATGCTCCTTCACGAAGTTTATATTTTGATATTCACGGCAAAGCGACAGCATGTTGTTTTAACAGGGCAAATGTTTTGGGTAAATTTCCGGAGAACAGCATAAGCGAAATTATAGACGGGGGAAAACGCAGGTTTTTACAGACAGAATTATGTAGGCAGAATTTTATGTATGGCTGTCAGCATTGCCACAAACTTATAGAAGCCGGGAATTTTGACGGTGCCGAATCCAGATTATACGACAATCTTAAGGATCAGGCTTATGTCCCGTCCGAAATAATATTTGAACTGGACAATACATGCAATCTGGAGTGCGCAATGTGTCACGGGGAATTTTCTTCGTCAATAGCAAAAAGGCAGGGACTGGATAAAATTAAACATCCTTACAGCCCGGAATTTCTTAAACAACTTGAGGCATATACCCCAAGCCTTAAAGTCGCAAAATTCCTTGGCGGAGAACCTTTTCTGATAAGTATTTATTATGAAATATGGGATTTGATAATAAAGCTTAACCCAAAATGCAAAATCAATCTTCAGACAAACGGAACCGTTTTTAACGACAGAGTGAAGTCTTATCTGGAGAAAGGCAATTTTTACGTTGGAATTTCCGTCGATTCTTTACAAAAAGAAAGATTTGAATCCATTCGTAAAAATGCAGTTTTTGAGAATGTGATGGATAATATAGACAGGTTTATTGAAATCTCGAAAAAGAAAAATAATTATGTAAACATTTCGGTTTGTCCTATGCAGCAGAATTGGGAAGAGATTCCTGCTATTGTAGAGTATTGCAACCGTAAAAATGTGTTCGTTTATTTTAATACTGTTTATACTTCCGGGTTTGCAATATCCGAAATGCCTGAAGATAAACTGCTTGAAATTCTGGAATTTTACAAATCAGTAAAAATTGAAGGTACAGGAATTATTGCAAAACGTAATATCAGATTTTTTGAAAATCTTACCTCTAATATTGAAAGCTGGTATGCCGCAAAAGAAGAAGCTTCACGTCCTTACCGCAGGAGGCATTTGTGGAATACTCATATGCTGGAACTTAAGATGTTGGGAAAATTGAAGAATCATGAAAATCTGAGTCCTGTAATTACAGAAGTTTTTAAACCTTTGGAGAAGGAATTTTATTTGTCTGATAACGACCTGATTTCGCTGGAAAATATTAAAGAAGAAGATGTTGTTCAATCGGCAGAGAACGAATCTGTTGAAGAAATCCGGAAAAGAATATTACTTTTTATTGAAACAGGGAGATTTAATGCAAAATAGGTATTTCTTACCAAAAGATATCCTGAATTTTTTTACATTTTGACAACCTCAAACTTTGCTGTTTTGTTGCCCGATTTATCCATAATTAAAAGCATGTACGTGCCTTTCTTTATCAGGCAAGACTTTATGCTTACCCGGCCATTAATTGAAAAATCTCTGCGTATTATATTTCCGTCAGAATCGTAAAACACACATGAAAAAGCCTGCCCCGAAAAATCAGATTCAATGATTATACAATCTGAAACAGGATTGAAAACGGCTTTCACCAGCGTGCCTGATTGTCTGGTGATTTTTATGTCATCCTTTCCTTTATGAGAATTAACTGTGGCAGCATAGTTTGGCGTACCAGCCAAAATAGTTATAAATGAGACTAATAATAATGTCTTTACTTTTTTTGCTTGCATACAAATTAAATTTATTGTTTTACCTAAGACCTTAAATTACAACCATAATTATTTTTGCAAAGAGAGCCAGACTTACAAAAAGCAGTATCCACAAACTTGTGATGGCAAGCTTTAAATAGCCCAGAGATTTTGAGTGTTGTTCCATAGTTTTATTTTTTTGTGTCTTTATCATAGTAGGGTTAATTCGTATTATGAAACAAAAATACATCGTGGTTTATACGGAGTCAAGTCTCAATTAGCTAATGAATGGTGGCAGGTAGGGAGTGGCGTATTTTTAGGGGAAAACGGAAAAATCCCGATAATAATTATTTACTATCGGGATTTTTATACTGACTTTTTTTATTACTGTTAATCTACTTCTACCAATGCAATTACAGAATCTTTTTCAACTGTTTGCCCGTGTGAAAATAATACTGAATTCATCTTACCGTCAAAATCGGCGTTTATTTCCTGATAACGGTGATCTGATTCAAGATAGAATAAGCGTTTCCCCTTGACAATCTTATCGTTAGGCTTAATGATTTCTCTGTCCAGTTCCACTGAAAGATCGTAATAAACTTTTGCTTTATAAGGAGCTCTTATTTCGACAAGATTTGATTTTACATCATTTGGTTTGGGAACAATTACAGCCTGGCCGGCTTTTTTACTCTTTAGCGAGTTAAATTCTTCGTCAAATCTTTGTTTTGCAATTCCTTCCTTGTAATCACGGTATTGTCTGTCATGCATTGCAAATTCAAATAATTCTTCGTCATTTTCACCTGTATCCCAACCTTTTTCTTTCATTTCGGCACGGAATTTTTCCAATTCGTCAGGATAGTTATCCTGAGGAACACCTGTAAAGAATTCTTTGTTCTGGGCTTTTGCAAGATCAAGTATTTCCGGTGCCAGAGGTCCTGGCAAAGTTCCGGCTTTACCCAATATCATATCCCAGGTGTTTTTGTCTATCATCTCCCACCTGTTTTTACCCTGTAACAGGAACATTACATTTACCAAAGCCACATTTTTTACATATTGACTAAACGGGGTTACCAGCGGAGGATACCCAAGTTTTGGCCATACATACTGAACTTCGTCGAATAACATAACCAGAATATCATCAATGCTAAGAGGCTCTTTACCACTATTAATCTGAGTCTGGTTTATTCCTGCATGAACATTTTCAAGGTCAGCCATCATACTTCCCATCATACCTCCCGGTAAACCGCAACCTACCAGAAGAGAGGACATTTCACGGTTTTTTGGATTTATCCAATAACCCAGAAATTCATCTATAAACTCCTGATTTAATGTGCGGGCCTGCATATAAGCTTTCATGTTAATGTCAGGAACTTTAAACCCGGCATCTTTAAGCATAGCCTGAATTGTAATTACGTCCGGATGAACTGTTCCCCAGGACAGTGGCTCCATTGCCACATCAATATAATCGGCTCCGGCACGGGCAACTTCAAGAGTTGATGCAACCGAGAAACCGGGACCTGAATGTCCGTGATATTGAACAATTACGTTTGGATAAGCTGCTTTTATTTCATGTACCAATCTGCCCAAAGATACAGGACGTCCGACACCGGCCATGTCTTTAAGACATATTTCGTCAGCTCCGTAAGACATTGCTTTTTCAACAACTCCCATATAGTATTCAACAGTGTGAATATCTGAGTGTGTTATGCTTAAAGTAGCCTGTGAAATCATACCGGCTTCTTTTGCATATTTTATTGACAACTCAAGGTTGCGATGATCGTTTAGTCCGCAAAAAGATCTTGCAATATCAACACCCTGAGCTTTCTTTACTTTATACATTAATTTACGTACATCGGCAGGAACCGGATACATACGTATTCCGTTCAAAGCTCTTTCAAGCATATGTGTCTGAATCCCGGCCTGATTAAATGGCTTTGTCCATTCCTTTACAACTTCATTAGGATTTTCTCCGTATAACAAATTAACCTGCTCAAAAGCACCGCCATTTGTTTCAATTCTGTCAAAACAACCCATGTCAATTATTACGGGAGCAATTCTCTTTAACTGCTCAAGACGTGGAACATACTTACCGCTCGACTGCCACATATCTCTGTAAACGAGGCTGAATTTAATTTCTTTTGACATATAATAATAATTAAATATTTTTTTCAAAAATACTTAAATTACTTTATTTATATGCAAAGAAAAATCCTCAATTATCTATGTAATTGAGGATTTTTTTAAATTTTTATACAAATGAGTTTTTATTTGGTAATAACAAGCTTCTGAACGGCAATAATACCTTCGGAATTATACAGGTTTACGAAGTATGAACCAGCCTCTAAGCCTTTTATTGTCTGAGAAGTCCCGGTAAGTGCACTTTCAAAGACGACACTACCTTTCAAATCTGTTATTTTTAAAGAAATATCCTTATAATTTTCCTTTTTGTAATTTATTTCAAATTTGTCTTCCGCCGGGTTCGGATAAACTGTGAATATGTTGTCGTAATATGATTGCGGGACATAGTTGTCTTCGAATTCATCAACATATACCGAAGCAGTTTTTTGACAACCTATAGCATCTGTTACCTGAACGTCATAATGACCAAAACAAAGTCCTGCCTGAGGATTTCCGAAACCACCTATAGGAGATTGCCAGAAATAAGTGTAAGGATAAATGCCTCCGTTTACGACAGCATTTGCCTGTCCGTTACAGGAACCGGTATCGTCAGATGTAGTAAAAGTAATATCCATATCCGAATATTTAACGATAACATGGTCTTCGATATAATTACCGCAGGCATCAAAAATTCTTACCCAGTAATCATTTGTCCCTACCTGTGGGGTTACAGATATTGAGGCTGTTTCCATGGAATTATTCCATTGGAAGATAGGATTCGGTTGATTTGATTCTGCGGTTAATTCAATTGTTCCCGGATTTTCACAAAATTCCATGTCGGACTGTAAGATCCCAACTGCAAGATTGATAGGAGGCGGATTTTGAAGAGTGTATTCATAACGTTTAAAACAGCCTACCGCATCGGTAACTGTAATTTTATATGTTCCAGGACAAAGATTGCCGAATGTGTTTACAGGAGTGTTGTGTACGCTGTCGGGGAAGAATTGGTACAAATTGTTTACATACCTGTATTGGAAAGGAGTATAGTCGCTTTCCATATTCATTTGAATATATCCGTCACATTCGTTATAACAGGATGGCGGGACAATATTAACGTCGGTAAGGTTTATATCCGAGACTCTTATTGTTACTGAATCATAAACTTCGTTACCGCAGGCATCTGTCATGGTAACGTAATATGTTGTCGCGCCGGATTGAGGGGTAATGGTAATTGTACTTGTAGTTTCGCCGGTACTCCAGAGATAGCCAACGTTAGGGTCAATATTACATTCTCCGACCAAATCGAGAGATGCCGGAGCTTCCGTGCCACAGTAAAATGTTTCCAGATCCTGTATCCCGCCTTTAATAAATTCTGCATCGTAAATCCATATAGTGTCGTAAACCGCTGTTGACATATTACCGCACGGACATGCAGTGTAAAATGCAATAATTATGGTTTCATGACCTTCGTCCAGACCGTCATTATAAGCAGAATAAAAAATTGTATCTGTCATCTGACCTGCCGGAATAACTATTTGTGTAGGGAAGTTGTTAAAGTCTGTTCCTTCTGTAGCTGTAGAAGAATCATCAACCAAAATGTCTATTACAACTTCATCCTCAGCTTCAGAACCTTCTTCTCTGCTTATTACATAATAGTTTTCACAACCTTCCCATAAATCGGCTTCCCCACCAACCTGTGATGAGTTTATTACACTTATGGATTCACCTGATACAAAACTTCCTGCCTCCAGAAAAACTCCCGAGTCATAGGCAGAGTCACCGGCATCTCCTACAGCAAGCTTGATGTGGTATGTTTCGCATGCTGTAACAATAGCAGTGGCAGTTAATACAATTGTATTGCCATCGTATTGAACAGCGTTGTAAAACGAACTGGCTGCTCCGCTACTTGGATTTGCAATATAGTAATTGTAGTTGTGTACATTGTCAATCGTAACCGGTTGATTGTTTGGCAATATTGCAATGTTAATAGCTCCGTTTGAGTACGGACCACTTATACCGGGTCCTGAAAGAAAAAAACCAAACACATCATTATAGCTACTGTTGGCATATTCCGGAAATTCCTCAGAACCAAAAATATAATTAAATACAACAGTGTCTGATGCCGGAATAAAATCAAACTGTACAACAGTTGCATCGTTAATAGTGAACCCCGATGCAATTGCGGCCAGATCAGGATCAGACCCGCTGCCAATGCTGTTTCCGTCACTTCCCGAATCGTTAGGCCCTTGTGCGTTTGCAATGTTGCCGGAAGCTAAAATTATTCCGGACTGAAAAGGGAACTGAGAATTTGCCTTGTTAAAGTAGCCATATGCACCGTTATTATTAACAGTAACATTTGATACCTGAATACATCCATTAATTAATGTATCTTCTACCAGATTAGTAATTGATAAACCGCTTTGAGTTGTGATACTTTGAGCAAATATGTAAGTTCCTGCAAATAAGATGCTTACAAGTAGTAAAAGTTTTTTCATATTAAGGATATTTTGTGCTTCAACAGGTAAAATTAGATAAAAAAATGATACGAAATATAAAAACATGACGAAATTTTATCATTTTGGTTGTTTTATAATTTAAACAGTATAATTTTGCAAATAAATATGAAGAGATATCTTGCATTGGACATAGGGCGGAAAAGAACAGGTGTTGCAGTTACTGACACTAACAGGATTATTGCAAGTGCTCTGGAAACTGTCCCTACTCATGAACTGGAGGCTTTCTTAACCAGTTATTTAAAACAAAATGAAGTTGAAAAAATAATTATAGGAATGCCGGTTCAGCTGAACAACACCCCGTCCGAATCTGTTAAATTTATTCAGCCGGTTATCAATAGGTTAAAGAAAGTTTTCCCTGAAATGGAATTCTTTATGGTTGATGAACGCTTTACATCAAAAATGGCTTTTCAGACAATGATTGATGCCGGGATAAAAAAAATGCAGAGGCAGGATAAATCAACGGTTGATAAAATCAGTGCAACTTTGATTTTACAATCTTTTATGGACAGTGAAAAATTTAAAAACTTATGATATTACCAATTTATTTGTACGGACATCCGGTCTTACGAAAAAAATCAGTTGATATAGAACCGGATTATCCGGGGCTTAAAGAACTTATCGCAAATATGTTCGAAACAATGTACAAAGCTGAAGGTGTCGGACTTGCGGCACCGCAAATAGGCCTGAATATTAATTTATTTGTTATTGATGCTTCTCCTTTAGCCAAGGACGAGCCGGAATTGAAGGATTTTAAAAGAGTATTCATAAATCCTGAAGTTACTTTTAATACTACCGAAAAAATTACAATTGAAGAAGGTTGTCTCAGCATTCCTGATATACATGAAAATGTGAGCAGGCCTTCGGATCTTACAATTACTTATTTTAATGAAAATTTTGAGCAGGTAACCGAAAGGCTTACAGGATATAAAGCAATTGTTATGCAGCATGAATACGATCATATAAACGGAATAATGTTCGTGGATAAGATTTCTCCTTTACGGAGAAGGATGCTGCAAAACAGACTGAACAGCATTTCCAAAGGTAAGGTATCAACATCATACAGAGTGAAAATTTAATTCATAGAGAGGCATTTTTATAAAAAGCATTGTTATGAAAGCAAAAGTCGCAGTAGTTATCGTTTTGACCATTATGGTTTTTTCTTCGTGTAAATCGGGTAAAAAACCTTTATCTGATCAGGAAAAACTTAAACAGGAAATTGCTGAAAAGGAGAAAGAACTTTTAGGCAAGGAAGATGCTGATGCAGATGTCGCAAATGAAATGATTGCAAAATACATTAACTACGTAGACAAATACCCTGAAGATGTAGCTAATGCAGAGTATCTTTTTAAGGCTTCCGAAATTGCAATGAACTTCGAAAGACCTGAAGATGCGGTTTCTTTTCTGTCGCGTATAGAAAAGAATTATCCTGATTTTGATAAATATGCTACAAGCATCTTCCTTAAAGGGTTCGTTTATGATAATTATTTGAATGATGTCGAAAATGCAAGAGAATATTACAATCTGTTTATAAAAAAATATCCTGAGCATAAACTTGTTAAAGATGCAGAGGCTGCTCTTCAATATCTTGATATTGATGATGAGGATTTAATAGAGATGTTTAATAATGTAAATGATACAATTCAATAATACCTGATGAATTCTGAATTTTCGGAAGAAATAAAGAGATATCCGTTTGTCAGAATTACACTTGCCTTTATTGCAGGAATAGTATTTTCGCTAATAACAGAAATTACATCAATATACATTATACTTACATTCTTCTGTTTGTTTGCAGTTTTTCTTTTTTTGCACATCAGGAGCAAGTTTTCACAATCAATATTTGCAGGTATAGCAATTAATCTGATTTTGTTCTCGGCCGGAGCTGTTTTGACTTCGGTACAAACCGAATCTGCCCGCTTAAGTCTTGGTGAAACCAAAGAAGGTCTTCTTATAGGAGAAATCAATGCAGATCCGAAAACAGGAGAGAAAACAGTAAGTCTTGAAGTTAATATTCTGGCTGTTAAAAACAAAAATTCATGGCTGTCGGCTCAGGGAAAAACACTGTTGTTTCTGGATAAAGATCAGCGTGTTGCAGAGCTAAAACCCGGGGATAAAATAGTTTTTAGTCCTCAGTTAAACGAAATTGAGAATAAAGGAAACCCGGAGGAATTTGATTATAAAAAATATCTTTCATACAACCTTATTTTAAGTTCAGATTATCTTAAATCGGATGAATGGCAGTTGCTTGAGACAGAACATAATATAAATATGCGATACCGGTTTTTAAGATTCAGAACCGGATTAATTAAAAAGCTTGAAGAACTCGGACTTAACAACGATGAACTTGCTGTAGCATCAGCTCTCGCTCTTGGATACAAAGATTCTCTGAGTGACGAAGTCAGGCACGCGTATTCATCTTCAGGAGCAATGCATATTCTTGCCGTTTCGGGACTTCATGTGGGAATTATTTACGGGATTATTGTTTTTTTACTTTCATTTATCAAAATCAAAAAACTTAATGTTTTTAAGGTTCTGCTGACAATTATACTGATTTGGGCTTATGCTGCTTTAACCGGGTTATCGCCGTCAGTATGCAGGGCTGCATTAATGTTTTCAATAATAGCAGCAGGAAAACTACAGAAACACAGTTCAGGTTCTTTGAATGCAGTCGCCGCTTCAGCATTTATTTTACTTGTAATCAATCCTTTAAACCTGACAAATCTTGGATTCCAACTATCATATGTTGCGGTAACAGGAATAATTTTACTTTATGATAATATTTATAAGCTGATTAATGTAAAGAACAAATTTGTTGACAAAGTATGGTCTTTAACGGCTGTATCCGTTGCTGCCCAAATTGCAACAGCCCCTTTATGTCTGTATTACTTTCATCAGTTCTCAAATTATTTTTTGATAACCAATTATTTATTGATACCGGTTTCCACTGTTGCGATATGGTTGGTTATTATTGTTTTCGCGACTTCAGGACTTGGTGCGGCGGGAGTATTTTTTGCAAAAATCCTTGGCTTTGTAATTAAGACAATGAACTTTCTGGCAACAGGAATTGAGTCTTTGCCGTTTTCGGTAACTCATGACGTTTATATCAGTATTTACCAAATGTTTTTATTGTATTTCGCGATAATTCTTTTTGCTGTTTTCTTTTTTAACTCAAAAAGATATTCTCATTTTTTTGCAGGGCTAATTGCAGTAATTACGTTTGCGGCAATTAGCCTGTCTCAGGCTATTGACAGTAAAAATCAGAAATATTTTATTGTTTACAATGTAAATAAAGCCAGTGCAATTAATATTATAGACGGTTCGGATAATGTCCTGTTTGCAAATCTTGATTCAGTTTCGGCCGGAGATATAGAATTTTCTGCAAAAAATAACTGGCTTAAGAAAGGCCTTGAGGAAGAGAAATATATTAATCTTTCTTCGGGACCGGAATCAATTTTGTCAAATATTGCTGCAATAAATGACCGGAATATCTTTTTTAAGAAGAAATTTATTTCATTCGATGGATTAAAGGCATTTGTTCTGGATAACAGTTTCAGATATATTATTGCGGATGAAAGTTTTAATAAAATTACAGTAGATTATATAATCCTTAGTAACAGTCCGGGAATAAAACTTTCGGAATTGCAGCAATATTTTAATTTTAAGACTGTGATTATTGACAGTTCAAACAAAAACACCTCAGTTGAATCATGGATGGAAGAGAATAAAGAGTCGGGTTTGGAAATATATAATGTTAAGTCAGAAGGAGCTTTTGTAAAAGAACTTTAAAAAATAACTTTCATAAGTGCTTTGTGAAATCTATGCCCATTTTCCCGGCAACATCCTGTAATGTTTTTTTGTCGAAGTTTAATTTAAGCTGTTCCAGAGCCTCTTCGCGTGTAATAACACCTTCGCGGATTAACTTGCTGGCTTCTACATGATAGTGAGTGTAGCCGAAATGCTTTAATGAATTATAAACAGATATAAAATTCAATGTACAGTTTGTCGATCCGGCCGGGTAACTTAATTCAGGAGCCTTCCACCCCAGTTCTTCTTTTATAATTTTTATATATTCTTCAGGTCCGTAAGGCAGAAACCAATGTGGTGATATTACGAGGGATTTGTGACGTTTTTTTGCCCGCTTAAGCACTTCTTCCATGCTTTTCGGGAAATTTTTATATTGTTCGTAATCTGACAAACTATTCTCCAGAAAGTCTTTTGTGCTGTCTGCCATAGCTTTAAACTCAGCCGCATGAACATTACAACCACACTTGGACATTACTTCCTGCTTTGTTGATTGCCCTTTTGTCCAGCCTGCAACAATCAGCGGAATATCATAGCGGGCTGCCGTGTCAAAAGCCAGATCCATATACCAGATTGAGCAAGGGTGACAAATAACTGCTTTTGAATCTGTACTTATCATCTTTTCAAACATTGGCTTCATAAAAGATGATTTATACAAAATAAGATCTATTCCTAAAATATCTACAGCCTTGTTTACATTGGATATGGCTTCTTCTGTCTCAAAACCATGGTCAAACATAAAAGCCAGAACATTTAGTTTATATCTTTTTTTCATAAAATACAAAGCGGAGGTGCTGTCTTTTCCGCCACTGCACATTACCATGCAATCATATTTGTGCTTTCCGCGGTGTTTGTCCAGAATCTTAATGAGATCGCTTTCAAGCGGTTTTTGAATAACTTCGGTTTTTTTTACAAAGTCGTGGGCAAGACAAATATTACAAACTCCGTCGTCATTAAAAAAAATGTCAGGTGGGTTTTCCGGCATAATGCAGCGTTTACAGATTTTATTTCCGTCCTGCATAGTTAATAAACTTTAATAAATAAATGAATATTGTGTCCGTTTATTGTCGGTTCAAGCATCTTATAATCAGGTTCTTCCCTTATAGCTTCAGGAATTCTGTCCAGTGCTATAATATCATCCAGAATAATTTCCAGAATATCTCCTTCGTCAAGGCCTTCCAGAGTTAGTAATATCTTTGGCAGATTGCCGGGACACGGGTTGCCTCTTAAATCCAATATTTCGCTTACACTTACCATAAAACTTATACTCCTGCGTAAATAAATGAAACAATAACTGCCGGGCCGATATAATAAACGAGAAATGCAAGTATGGCAAGAATGATAAAAACAGGTGCCAGAAAACTTAGCTTGTGCTTTCTGATCATCTTAAACATTTCTTTAAGTATGTATGCAATCTTTCTCATAATTATGACTGTTCGGTATATTCTTTTATATCTGAACTCAACTTATCTGTCTTTATCCAGTATGACTTCTTTATTTTAAAAGGTCTGAAAACATAATCAGTTTTGAAAATAATCATAAAAAGCCAACTAAAGGGAATAATCAAAAAATATGTTAATGTCAGAAAGATCGCAATCAGAATTCGTTGAACAAACCTGATATAAATCCACATTATTTTTTTTAATTTCCCAAACATAGGCCGATTTTTCAGAACAAATTTAATAAAAATTCATTATCCGGTACTTATTAATTCAAAACATTATATTTTGATGAATCAAATATTACCATTTCCCTATTTTACAAAATAATCACATCATAAAAACAACCTGTAATACCATAAGCAACTGCTGAAACGCTTAAAACAGTTGCGGTAAGTCATGTTAGTTTCATAATATCCATATTTTAATCATAGATTCTTTTAAATATAAAATAAGCCTGTTTGCCATTAAACAGTTTCCCTGAAGAAAAAAAGGTTTTTCTGTGTATGTTTCTGATAATTAGATAGTTATACGGTTGGTGGTTCTCATTTAGTTATTATTCTGATCATTCAAAATTAAAAATTTAGTTGCGCAATGCTTTAATATTTGTAACTTTGCATATTGCAATTGCTAACAGAAAACGAATATCCGGCAGATTATGAAAGATTCAGGTTTATATAAACTGAGATCGGCGATTATATCGTTCCGGGAACTTCTTATATTGCTTTGTTTGTTCACTTTTTTATTTAGTTTTACCTCTTGTACAGGAAGGCTCAAAGATTCGGACTTTCCGGAGGAAGTTAACTATGAGTCTGATGCGAAAACTGATTCAGTATTTTCCGTTTTATTAAATTATTACAATGAAGATACCGATTCTGCAATAATAAAAGCTATCGAGTCGGAAGAACAGTTTATCAAAGAAAAAAGATACAGTGATCTGGTAAGGTTATACAGTTTTTTGTCAGAGGTTTACCAATATCGTAAAAATGATGATTATAAGGCCCTTGAGTACATCACTAAGGGGATAGATATTGTTGCCACACATCCTGATATGCAATTTGACAGGACATTTCTGTACATAAATGTGGGTAATATTATGTACCGGTATAAGCTTTATGATGAAGCAATATATATTTACCGGGAGATTCCTAAAATTACAGATGCTGGGAAAAAGCCAGGAGTAATGGCTTTGATTTATAATAATATAGCACTTTCTTTTCAGGCTAAGCACGAGTGTGATACAGCGAAATATTATTTTGATCTTACCGAAAAATTCATAGAAGAATCCGGAATCAGTGAAACGATTTTAAAAATACAATATTATTATTACCGGAGTTCCTTATCATTAGATTGCGGGGAAGTTGACTCAATACCTGTTTATTATAAGAAAACGGAAGCACTCTTTAACGGGATAGATAATGTAATTAATCAGTATTCAAAGTTAAGTTATGTTAAGCAATACTGGCATGATGTCAGCCTCAATTATTACATAAATAAAATCAGGTTGCTGGATAAAATGGCAGAGTATTGCAGGTTAAAAGGCGATGCGGAAACTGCAATGATCTTTTATGCCAGAGCTCTGGACTATTCAAAAATCAGCAAGGATTGTATCAGGGGGGTGGATATTTTTATCGGGATGTCCGATGCCTGCATTTCGATGGATAATTACGATTCTGCATTACTATATCTTGACTCTGCCTTAAATCAGCAAGGTTGTGATAATACCGATTATGAGGAATTAAGCAAAATTTATATTAAAGAATCTGAGATTTTTGAGTTCAGAGGAGATAGCGGAGATGCCATCGAATGTAGGAAACTTGCCGATTTATATGTTGATAGCCTTAAACAACAAAAATTTTCGGACGAATTGGTACTGAAGAAAATGGAGTTGGCAGTAAAACCTGTTCAGTTGGCTATGAAAAATATTGAGCTTAGCAGAAATGATAAAATAAGAACAATAGAAAATCAAAATCTTATTATTAATTTTTTACTCGCTGTTTTTATTTTTATTTCCTTAACTCTTTTTATTTATTACCGTCTCTATAAAAATCTTAAAAAGACCCAACGGGAGCTGGCAACCAGAACTATTGAGAAATTAAAAATTACCAATAATGCCGGTGCCGGTACTGAAAAAAATAAACTCAGCGATGCCGTTGAACAGGAATTGTTGTTAAAGTTCGAAGAAGAGGTATTGAATAAAAAAGCATTTCTTGAGAGTAATCTCACACTAAATGTAATTGCAGAAAAACTAGAGACCAACAGATCGTATATTTCCAGAATAATCAACACTGTTTATGGAATGAACTTTAACGATTATATTAATAAGTTGAGAATAAATGAAGCTTGCACAATAATCTGCAACAATACCAATCCAAATTTTACCATAGATCATTTGTTCTCAGAAGTAGGTTTTACAGGTAAATCAACATTTTATGCAGCATTTAAAAAGTACTCCGGAGTTACCCCGGCAGTGTTCTTTAAAATGAATAATATGACCGGCAATCATTCTGACCCACAAAACGGGTAAGGGAATACTTATTTTAGTACCACGCGGATCTGTTAAAATTTTTCCCAAAATATCAATTTGTACGATTCTGAAAAATATTCATTTTATTGTATGCCGGAGTTTGAATAATTTTGCACTGTAAATGAAACAGATCATTATGCGAAAAAAAGAAAAATTTCTTAGCCGTATTTTTCAGAAGAATTTCAGTGATGCGCAAACTGCTTCGGATATTTCGACATACAGGCATACCGCATTTTATATTTGGGTAATTTCGTTTATATTGTTTTTTGCGGCATTATTCTTTTTTATCGGGACACGCATTATGTTCGGATAAACATGTGTTACAGGATAAAATTAAGCCCGGAAGCAAACGAAAAAAAGAAAGTTTAGTAGTAAATAATAGTTGTGGAAAGGTGGTTAATTGACGGCAGTCCTGATTTACGGGATTGCCGTTCTTTTTTTTACATAATTGCAAATTACTGATTTATAGCCTGATGCGAAATTGTACTTTTCCTGAATCATAAATATTTACTTTACGGGAAAGCTTATTTTTTTTAATTGCATCGCTATGGAGTAATTTTGCAAAACATAATTTAAATGCATTAATATTTTTTTAATGGCCGGAAATTTTAATATCCTTTCAAATCCCAAAAATTTCTCCTCTGAGCCCGAAGCTCAACAATCTCAGTATCTTCAGGTCTGACACAACTCGTAGACCAACAGCAGCACAATACCCTCTCTGGTATATCAAATCACTTCGGGTAAGGAGGAGATTTCCGGTTACTAATTTAATCCGGCTGTATTTTTTATAAAAAAATTAATTTTCCCTTCTTAATACAAATTTTTTGTATTTTTACTTAGCCTTGCAAAGTAACATGATAACAAAACAAACTACCTCCAAAAGCTTATTGCTGTTGAGAGTTTTCTCAGCTATAGTATTTCTTATTGCTATGTTGCTGATGATGTTTTATGTTTCAGCGATTAATTTTGGCAAAGAAATTTATGTGAATGATGATAAGGGGATACAGGAAGTTGTAGTAATAAGCCCTTTGGGTAACAAACAAACTTTGCAGAGTTCAGACGGTCAGTATTATTTTCACGGGTATCTTAATTCTGTTATAGTTTCAACCGACGGAACTTTGCAGGCAGATCAAATACAGATTTGTAACCATGATGGATATAATGTTGAGATTACAATTGCTGAAACTGAAGGAGATTCTTATACCTTTTCAACCCGGGGGCTTAGCTTTTTTAGCAAAGCAGAAATATTTTTACATGTAAACCGCATTAAATTGATATTCGGTTTTTTATTTTTTTGCTTTTATATTACTTTTTTAATTATTCCACTCAAATTTATTTCACCGATTCAAAAAGCTTCTGCAAAATTAATATCGGAGCTGCGAAAAATCTGTTTTTTTGTTAAAACAGGTAAGATAAGGCTCTTATTAAGTGTTGTTAGTGCGCTGATAATAATTTTTTTACTGCGTTTTGCTGCAGGTATCAGGTTCGAAGTTCTGTATTTCTCAAATACGGTTTTAATTCATTTAATTGTTTTCTCATTCATTATTATTCCGGTAACAGGGATATATTTTTATAAAAATATTAAACCTGAAAAACGTTTTTCATTTTTTAGTTTCTGGATAATTTTTTATCTGCTTTACTTTCTGGTTTGTCCTGGGGATTTTGCAGGGAATTATGGTTTTCACGGCTTCTTTTTTGATTATCTTTTCCGACCGCCTCAACTAGGAATTTTTAAAAGCTTTTTTGTCCCGGACACCGGTTATGTTGCATTGATTCCCCGAATAACATACGGATTAGCTTCTTTGGCAGATAAATACGGAGCTTCGTCAATTGCAATAACATCATTAATTTCACTTATAATTTATTCATGGATTTTTGCTTTGTTTTGTAACCCCCGGTTTCGGTTTATTATCAGGAATGACTATTTAAGATGTTTTTTTGTAATCTTCTTTGCCGTTTTTTCTTTGTACAGTCTGTCGTTATCAAGGCATTATTCCCTTTCTGTTACCGATGTCGCTTATTTTGGGATAATTCTT